>CAYSAT010000004.1:17976-70124 GCA_964429035.1 uncultured Candidatus Cloacimonadota bacterium
CCACTACCTGAGCACACCACGTAGCGTAGGATTCCAATCCTACGATGATGTAGCACCGGAATGCTACACTACGTAGCGTAGGATTCCAATCCTACGATGATGTAGCATCGGAATGCTACACTACCTGAGCACACCACGTAGCGTAGGATTCCAATCCTACGATGATGTAGCATCGGAATGCTACACTACCACGTTGGGCGGTGGGGTGGTTGACCGGCCAGTCCACTGCGTTTCCGCGGTAAAGAAGGTCCTGCATGCCATCCGCGATTCTTATCACAACAACTTGGCTGCTGCACCTCACAAACCAGAAAATCTGATCAACTAAGGGCTAATGACCTTGCGCACGGGAAAGATCATCGACATCCACTGCCGCTGCGGATTCCACCTTTTCCGCTACTTCAAGGCGGGGAAGGGGCGCTTGGTCAAATGCCTGATCAGCAGGCTGAGCGAGGATAACGTTGGCCTGGCCGGAAGCCCCACCCTGTCCCGGCCCCTCTGCCCCCACTGCGGAAAGGAATTGGGCATTATCCTGATGATCCATGGCGAGCCGGCGCTAAAACTAAACCAGGGAACGATCAAGAGCATCCGGATCTAGAGGGCTGCAATTCAGGGCAGGTTTTAGATGCCCGATACCCCTCCGCAACCAGACCCCTTGTTCCTCCACAAGCATAGATGGAATTGCGCTCCCGCGACCACTACGGGGTAACTGCGCGGTCATTGCGGGCTTCGCGCGCAGTGAGCGCGCAATTACAGCGCAATGGTAATGGGAGCGCCTTCTGGCGATCAGATCCCGGATCCGGGCAAAAAGACAGGCTGCCGGATAAAGAAATGGGTAGCTACAGCGGCAGCGAGACCCGTTTTCCTTCCTTTGCGGAACGGTAGATCGCCTGGATGATCTCGACGGATTTTCTGCCGTCGCGTCCATCGGTGGCGGGCTGGCCGTTGCGGAGGAGGACATCGATCACGTTGCGGTAATAGGGATTGTGGCCGAAGCCGTAAACGTTGGGCGGCTGGTAATTGGCGTCCTGGGCGATGCGGTCATCGTCGTCGTAGTCGTCGAATTCCCACTTTTCGATCTTGTTGACCGCCACACCGCCGAGTTTCACGGTGCCTTTCTCGCCGATGATGGTGATGGAGCCTTCGAAATTCTTGGGGAAGGTGAGCATGGTAACGTTCAGGGTGGCGATGATGCCGCTGCGGAAATGCAGGATGGCGCAGCCGGTGTCCTCAGCCTCGATGTGCCGCGCCATGGTTCCGGTGTAGGCCATCACGCTGTCCACGTTGCCCAGCAGCCAATACATGGCGTCCACATAATGGCTGGCCTGGTTCATGAAGGCGCCGCCGTCGAATTCCCAGGTTCCGCGCCACTTTTCCGCGTCGTAATAGGATTGCGGCCTTTGCCAGAAGACGTTGGACTGGGCGATGTAGATCTTGCCGAAGCGGTCTTTGTCGAGCGCTTTTTTCAGCAGCTGCATCGTGCTGTTGAGGCGGTTTTGCTTTACCACGAAGAGCTTGACCCTGGCTTTGTCGCAGGCGCTGATCAGCTGGTCGGCCGCCGCCACATTGATGGCCATGGGTTTTTCGGTGATCACGTTCACCTTGTGCCGGGCGACGTCGATGCCCATCTGGGGATGCAAGCCGCTGGGAGTGCAGATGCTCACGGCGTCCAGCTGCTCTTTCTCCAGCATTTCCAGATAATCGGTGTAAACTCCCTTGATGCCGTAGCTTTCCGCCGCGGCCTGCGCTTTTTCCGGAATGATGTCTGCCGCCGCCACAAACTCCGCTTCGGGGATCTGGGTCACGGCGTCCAAGTGGTTTTTGGAGATCCGGCCGCAGCCGATCAATCCCAATCTGACTTTATCCATGCATTACTCCCATAGTGTTTTCCAAGTTGGCAACAACTGCCAGATGTGGACATTTGACTTGTAATGAAGCCCACAAATAAGATGCGGGCGGGATTGTCCAGCAATTTTTAGTGCCCAGCCCTGGCGGGGCTGAAGCGGGACTCCAATTCGGAGACCAGCGCCGCGGCCAACTGCGGCCTCTGAAAGCGGCTCAGCACGTAATTCCGGCCGCTTTTTCCCAGGGCGGCGCAGGTCTGCGGTTCGCGCAGCAGTTTCCTGAGCGCGGCGGCCATGGCGGAAGGATCAGCAGGAGCCACTACGATGCCCGCTCCGGCTTGGTTAACCACGTCGGCGGCTTCGCCCCTGATGCCGCAAACGATGGGCAGTTCGTAGGCCATGTAATCGAATATTTTCACCGGCAAAGCGCCGCTGAGGACCGGCAAGTCTTTCAGGCAGACGATCCCGCAATCCGCCGCGGACAAGGCTTGGCCGATCTCCGCCTTGGGCACCTGGTCGCGGAATTCCACCTGGGCCAGATGCAAAGAACGGCTCAGATCCTGGAGTTTGGCCTTGCCCGGGCCTCCGCCGATGAAGACGAAGCGGATGGGCTCCGCGGCCAGAATGGCGGCGCAGCGGATCACCGTTTCCAGGTTTTGCGCCACGCCCATGTTGCCCGCGAAGATGGCCGTGAAAGGGGCGTCGGTTGGGCGCGGCTGCTTATCCTTCCAGGTATCCAGAACGATGCTGTCCACTCCGTTGCGGTTCACGAACACTTTTTCCGCCGGCGCGCCTTTGGCTGCGATGACCTTGCCAATGTAGTCCGTGGCGGCTACTGCGAGGTCGCTTTTGCGGTAGGCGCGTTTTTCCAGGGCGGTGCTGAACCTGATGAGCAGCCCGCTGTTCAATTCGCCCAGTTCGATCGCGGAATCCGGCCAGAGGTCGCGCACCTCGAATACGAATCTGCGCCGGGGAAAAAGCAGCTTGGAAAGCAGGCCGCACAGAGCCACGAACAAAGGCGGGGAAGAGACGTAGATGAGGTCGTAGCGCGGCCTGCGGAACAGGATGTAGGCAGCCGCCGACACCGAAAAACTCAGATACATCAAAACGCGGTTCAGGAAGCTCTTTTTGGGCGAGGCGATTACGGGCAGGTGGATCACCGGTATGCCGTGGAAATCCTCTCTGACCCGCAGTTTGCGGCGATAGCCGGGAAAGATCACGCCCGCGGGATGGTTGGGCATTTCGCAGAGCAGCGTTACCTGGTGCCCGCGCTTCGCCAGGTCCAAGGCTATGGCGGCGGCGCGGTTGGTGGTTGCTCCGATCTCGGGATGGAAATACTGGCTGATGTAGAGGATTCTCATCTGCTCAAAACCTCTTCGTATAAGCGTTTCAGGATCACAGCCTGGGGGCCCCAATTCAGGTCGTGCAAGATGGCTTCCCGGCCGCGCAAACCCATGTCCCTGGCCGCTTCGGGACCGTTCAGGAGCGTGGAGACCGCTTGCGTGATGTGGGGAATTTGCAGCGGATCGACGCAGAGGCCGCAGCGATAGCGGTCCACGATCGCCTGCCAATCTGGGAAATTGCTGGCTACTACGGGCAGGGCGGCGCTCATGTATTCGAACATCTTGATGGGCAGCGAATCCAGGTAATTCTCGTTGGGCAGGAGGTTGACCATGCCGACGCTGGAGAGGGAAAGCACGTCCGCGACTCCCTGCCGGTCCAGGAACCCGCGATACTCCACTTTCGCCCAGCTGGGATGCAGCCGGCATTCCGCTTCCAGGCCGGGCGGTTCGAACGGGCCAGCCAGGATGAGGCGCACATCGAGGTCCCGGATGGCTTCCAGGAGTTCAAAGATGCCCCTGATGCGCGTGATCCCGCCGATGTAGCATATTGCTCCGGGCTCGCGTTTTTGAGCGTTTTGGAGCGACAATTCCTCCAGCAGGGGGTAGTTGTGCACAGCCCGCACCAAGGGATGATACCGCCGGAAACGCCGTTCCTTGTTGGCGTCCGCGGTTACGATGGCGCTCATTGTGCGGCTCAGGACGGCTTCGGCGCAGTTCACCAATGCTGCCAGAATGCGGCGCAGCGGTTTGGCGATGTAGTGCTTGCCCATGATCTGTTTGGGCAGGTTGTCGTGCACGTCGTAGATCGCCCGATAGCCCAGGATCCTCAGTATCACAGCCACCGGCAGCAATTCCATGTCGTGCAGATGATACACGGCGGCCTTCAGCGCCAGGGCTTTGAAGAGGATCCGCAGCGGGCTGGCCAGGATGCGTAGCAGGCGGTTCCGGTATTTGGGGCAGCCGTGGATGCGGATATCCTGAAAAACCTCGTCGGGCTTGCCGTCGGCGATGATGAGGTGGGTTTCGTAGCCCGTTTGCGCCAGACTTCGGCATTCCTTGTAAACGATGCGGACGTCGCGGCGTTGATGCACGGTGCTGAGATGGCAGACCTTCACCATGAGAGCTGTTCCTTCAGGCGGATGAGCGCTTCACGCAGATTGCCGCCGGGATTGGGCTGCCACCAGCGGGGATGCGTGAGCCAGAGCAAGTTTTGTTTTGCCTGGATGCACTGGAGCGGGGAGCGGGGATGGAAGCGGAGGGGATAAGGTTTGTCGGAAACGTGGTTTTGATAGGCGGCCACGAGCTGGGGATCGTAGACTTCATAGAGGATTCCCCACTTTTGCCGCCAGAGGGGATCCGCGGCCAGGATGCTGTTGGTGCTTTGCAGGCGGCGGTTGGCAAAATCGCCGTGCGACGCCAGGGATGTGATGGCGAAGTCCTGGCGCAGGCGTTCCAGATTGCGCTCCAAATCCAGCCGGGCTTCGTCCAGATGCTCCAGTAGTTTGGCTCTGTCCCGGATATGCTGGTGTTTGGCGAAGGTGGCAAGTTCCTCAAAATGGTATCCCGCCTCGTTGCCCGCGTCCAGAATTCTGCTGATCACCTGCTTGTTCCAGGTTTTCAAGCGGAAGAAATAGCTGGATCTGATGCCGAGCGGGGATTCGATCCGGGCAAAGTTCAACGCGGCGCGGGCATCCGTATCGATGTCGTGGCGCAGGACCAGGAACGGCTCTGGGGGCAGGGAGCCTTGTTGCAAGCCGCTGGCGAGCTCTTCGAGGGTCGGAAAAGTGTAGCCCGCTGCTTGCGCGGATTGCAGAATCTGGGTGTATTCGTCCCAGCTGGCGGGGATGAACAGAGTGTTGTAAATGGGCCAGCGGATGCCGCTCAAGATCTGGCTCCCGTGCTGTTTACAGCCTCGCGGTATACTTGCGCCAGAGCAGGGCAGAGCTTGCGCAGGTCGAAGCGCTGGCGGCAGTATTCCCTTATTTTTTGGGGATCGAAGGACTCCCAGCGCTGTTGCAGATCCTGGATTCCCGCTGCCAATGCCTCCGCGGATCCAGGCTGGACCAGCGTTCCAAGCTCGGGCGCTACGATGTGCTCCGGACCGCCGCTATGGGTGCTGAGCACCGGCAAACCCGCCGCCAGGGCTTCGATGAGCACTATTCCGAAGCTCTCCACAAGAGTGGGCAACACCAGGGCGTGGTAATCCGCCAGCAGCTGCGGGATCCGTTCCGGGGCGACCGTTCCCTTGATGCTAACGGAATCTGACAGCTGCAGACTGCCAGCCAGGGCTTCCAATTCCCTCTTTTGGCTGCCGCCGCCATAGATGTCCAGAGTGAAGGAATGGCCTTGCCCGCGCAAGATCTCCAAAGCCTGGATCAACTGCGCTACGCCCTTGTTGGGGATCAGATTGCCCACATAAACCAGTTTAACCAGTTGCGGACTCTTTTTCGCCAGAGCGAACTTCTGCGTGTCGATGCCATTGGGAATCACCACCGGTTGGGGAATTCCGCCCCGCACCTGTTTCAATGGCTCCAGCAGGCTTTGCGAGACCAGGATCAGTTTCTGGCTGCGGCGATAGGCGTTGCCCAGCAAGCGGTTGTAATGGCCTTTTTGTAGCAAGCTGCCGATGCTGCCCTGATGCTCGGTGAGCACGTAGGGGATCTTTAGCCAGGCGGAAAGACAGGCCACGGCGCAGCCATCGGGATAGCCCCAATTCACGTGGATCAGGTCGATGCCCTGGCTGTGGCGGAGCTTGCGCAGGGTTGGATATGTGAACACCGCTTCCAGCCAGGCCACAACTGGACGCAGCCAGTTTCTGGGCAGCAGCGGAAAGCGGGGATGGTACACGTCCACGGTGCGTTCGCCCAGCACGGCCTGGCGCTGTTGGGGCACCCGGACGGTGCGCTTTTTGGCGCGCGAACCAAGCCAGTAGGGAACCGGGGCGACCACCGCCACCGCGATATCCGAGGGCAGGAAGCGGATGATCTCGGCCACGAAGGCGCTGCGGTGTTCTTCCACCGGATTGGGAAAACCCCGGGAATAGATCAACACTCTCATCGCGCTTTTCCGGCCCGCAATTTGTTGCTCAGCCAGCGATATCCGGTGTCCAGGTCCCGCAGGTAATCGAGCAGATCCTGTTTGACCGGGATCAGCAGTTTCAGCTTCATCTGCGGATGCTTGAGGAAATACCAGGCCAGCAGAATGGCGAACCACAGCACGTAGCAGATGGAGGAGGCCACGGAGGTCCCGAACAATCCGTAGCGCGGCACCAGATAGAAGTTCAGGCCCAGCTTCAGGAGCAGCGGTCCGATCGGCGCTAGGATCGAGATCAGGGGAAAGCCCTTGCTCCAGATGAAGGTGTTGAAGAGCGCGCCCAGAGTGATGCCGAAAACGGCAGGGATCAGCAGCAGAAAGGCTTTGTAGGCATCCGCGTAAGCCACGCCATACAGTTTGACGATAAACACCTTGCCGAACACAACCATCAACAGGATGGCGCCCACATCCACAATGCAGATCAGGAACAGGATCTTGCGCATGATCGCCAGGGCTGCCAGCTCGTCCCTCAAAGAAGTGAGTTTGACCAGAAGAACGGCTCCCACGGTGTTGCAGGATACATTGATGATATCCACGAAATTCACCGCCAGCGTGTAGATGCCCACCTGCGCGTAGGAACCGAGCGCTTTCAGGATGATCAGATCCAGCCGCATCAGCAGCACGATCAGGTATTCGGAGATGAAGGCGCGCAGGCCCAATTTGTAGGCGGAGCCGATCAAAGCGCCATTGAGCGGGGTTTTCCACGCAAATGAGCGCAGGAACCTGTGCTGCATGATCAGCAGCAAAACGAAGAACACCGCCACATTCAGCAGGAAGGAATACTCGACCCGGTGGGCTTCCGGCATCAGCCAGAACAGCGGAATCACCAGCACCATGAAGATGAAGGTGGGCAAAAAAGCCATCCAGGAATACTCGCGCACCTGGTCGCTGCCCAATTGCAAAAACTGCGTGCGCATGTAGAATTGGTAGCCGATGATGTATAAACCCAGGATCAGCAAGATGTAGCGCGGATAATCCCGATGGATCAGTTCGTGCAGCCAGCCTCCCGCCAGCCAGTAAACCGCCGCCACCACCGCCATTCCGATGCCGAAACTGGCCAGCGAAAGCTTGTAGAGGCTGCTGATATTTACTTTCTGGTTCTGCAGCAGATAGGGGAAGGACTTGTGCACGCCGAGGTCGAGGAACATCCAGATGATGGAATTCAGGGTGAAGAGATACACGTATTTGCCGCGCAACTCCGGTCCCAGATAGCGGGCCAGAAACCAGTTGGTGACGAACGCGGCAACGATGGTGAGAATCTTGCTGACGCTGGAAAGGGCGATGTTCCTCTTTAGATTGATCTGCGTCATTCAGCGTTCAGTTGCGTTTGTGTCCGGTCCGCTGCTCCAACCGGCAAAGTTGTTCTGGGCACAGCGTATTTCCTTTCCGGGCAGGCAAGGCCCCCAATCCGTGCCGATACGGCTGCAAATGGAGCTGTTGCCGATGCTTATCGGCTGGTTTGGCAAGGTCAGGGGCTGGAAAAAAGATGGCATCGTACTCCTCAAATACTTCAAAAATCCATAACAAAACAGCCCAAGCGATTTTGACAAGCTTTTTTTTGCCCGGCTTATCCGGAGTATCGGGAGTTTACCAACCCGGAAGGATAGCGCCTGCCGCCAACCATCCGAGCCAGCCAAGCGCTAGATTTGCCATATAATGGTTCGCCCAAGACATCGCGAATATGCTTGGGGTAGTGTTTGGCGAGGGTGAACGGGGCTGGGAAAGTGGTTGCAGCGACACGTAGGGTAGGATTCCAATCCTACCACATATGTAGCATCGGAATGCAACACTACCCGGTGATCGACTGCTAGAGGATTCCAATCCTACCACATATGTAGCATCGGAATGCTACACTACCCGGTGATCGACTGCTAGAGGATTCCGATCCTACCACATATGTAGCATCGGAATGCTACACTACCCGGTGATCGGCGTTTGTTCATCATGAAGTTCCGCGGTGAAGGAACCCAGGGACGTGTTCCAGCGGGCGTAATGCAGGCAGTGGAGAGTGCCGCCAAAAACAAGCAGTAATCCAATCAGGCCAAGCGCCAGGTATCTCATCTTGCTCCTCGTTTGTGATCTTGATCAGGCAAAAACCGCGCGGATGAACTCGCCGCCCTCAATCTGGCCATAAGAGCCCGCTTTGGCGCTCTCTTCGTCGTATCGCTCCACGGCGTCGGGTGTTTCGCCAGGCTTGTAGATGATGAAGGGGACGGGATCGTAGGCATGGGTGCGGGTGGAACAGGGCGTTGGATGGTCCGGCAGAAAGGCGATCGCCACTGGTTCCGCCATCGCTTGCGTCGCCTCCAGGATCGGTTTCACGACGCGGGAATCCAGGGCTTCGATGCAATTCGTCTTCAGCAAGGCGTCGCCTTCGTGGCCCGCTTCGTCCGGGGCTTCGACGTGCAGATAAACCATGTCCACTTCCTGGATGGCGTCCAGAGCGGCGGCGACCTTGCCCTCGTAATTGGTGTTGTAAAGCCCGGTGGCGCCTTCCACCTTGATCACCCGGAAACCGGCGTAAACCCCGATCCCATGCAAGAGGTCCACCGCCGAGATCACCGCGCCGCTTTTACCAAACAATTCCTGATAGGTCTGCATCTGCGGTTTCTTGCCGGCCGACCAGAACCAGACGGAATTGGCGGGATCCTTGCCGGCTTGTTGGCGGGCCAGATTGACCGGATGCTCCGCCAAAACCGCGTGCGACCTGGTGATCAGGCTGGTGAGCAGGCTGGCGGTATGTTCTCCAGTTGGTGCTTTGGCCTGGGGCAACACATGTTTCCAGGGTGTGCCGGGAACGTCGTGGGGAGGGGTTAGTTTGATCTGCGGATCGCCGTTTTTGACCACCAACAGGTGGCGGTAACTGACGCCTGGGTAGAACTTGACCACGTCGTCGGCCAGTTCGGCATTTAAGGCCGCGATCAGTTCATGCGCCTCGTTTGTGCTGATATGCCCCGCGGAATGGTTTTTAATCTTTCCGTCCTCGAGGCAGAGCAGGTTGCAGCGCATGGCGAGGTCGGCAGCGTCCAGTACTACGCCGATGGCGGCGCCTTCCAATACTCCGCGTCCCTGATATACCTTGCGGACGTCATAGCCCAATACGGCCAGATTAGCGACTTCCGAACCGGCAGGCATATCCAGCGGCACCGTGCTAAGCAGGCCGAGGCGTCCGAGCTTCGCCAGATGGTCGATATGGGGTTTATGGGCGGCCATAAGCGGGGTTTTGTCGCCCAGAATTTCCAGCGGATAATCCGCCATGCCGTCACCTAGAATAATGATAGTTTTCATATCTATACGTAGTTGTCTTTAAGGTATTGCTTGAATACCGCATAGTCAAGTTCAAGCGGCACAATGGATTCTTGTTTTTCGTCCAGGCCTTGCAGCGAGGGTGGCAGCTCGGGATCGAGGTCCAGCAGTTCGCGGATCTTTTCCGGGAACTTGGCGGGATGGGCGGTCTCCAGCGATACGCAGACCTTGCCGGCGTCTTCCGGATGGAGTTCCAGATAGCGGGCCAAGCCAGCCCAACCCACGGCGCCATGCGGTTCCAGCAGCACTTTGAAGCGTTCGTATGTTTGCTTGATCGTGGCCTCCGTCTCCTCGTCGCTGATGCTTACGGCGTATAGATCCCGGTGCAGTTCCGCCTGGTCCGGCTGTTTGAGGATGTTGCCTTTTTCGTCCATCTGGCCGCCATACAAAGCGAACAGGCGCGCCACGTTGCTGGGGTGGCCTACGTTCATGGCGCTGGAGATGCAGTTGCGGGAGGGGGCAATCACCTTGTAGCTTCCGGTGTCCATATACACGGGAAATTCGTCGTTGGTATTGGTCGCCACCACGAATTTATGCACGGGCAGCCCCATCCGCTTGGCCAGCAGCCCGCCCAGCAGGTCACCAAAATTACCGCTGGGGACACTGAATATGATTTCCTCGCCGGGCTGGGAAGTCAGGCGGGAATAGGCATAGAAGTAATACATCGTTTGGGGTATGAGGCGGCCGATGTTGATGGAATTGGCGGAGGAGAGCTTCAGGTAATCCAGTTCGGGATCGGAAAACGCGCGTTTCACCAGGGCCTGGCAGTCGTCGAACTTGCCGTCGATGGAGATAATGCGCACGTTCTGGCCCAGCGTGGTCATTTGTTTGCGCTGGCGCGGCGTGACTTCCTTTTCCGGATAGAGCACCACCACCTGGATGTTGTCCAGGCCGTAGAAGGCGTTGGCGATGGCGCTGCCGGTGTCGCCGGACGTGGCGGTCAGGATGAGTAGCTTCTGCTTGTCCTGCGCCAGAAAATACTGCATCAGGCGTCCCATCAACCTCGCGGCGAAATCCTTGAAGGAAGCGGTGGGTCCTTGATCCAGGCGCATCAGGTAATTCTGGTTTTCCACCCTTTCCAGGGGCACGGGATAGTCGTAGGCGGAGGCAGCCAGACGCCGCAGATCAGAGTCGGGTATCTCCTCGCTGAGATACTTGCTGCCGATCCGGAAGGCTAGGGCGGGATAGTCCAGCCCGCGCAGCGCCTCGATCTCGTCTCTGGTAACAGCTGGAATTTGCGTGGGCAGATACAGTCCTCCGTCTTCAGCCAGGCCTTTGAGCAAAGCCTGTTTGAAGCTCACCATCCGCGCCCGCAGATTGGTCGAATAATACTGCATGTGAGGGTCCTGCGGCTTAGTTTCTCAAACGGGCTGAGGAAGCGCCGCCAGCGGAATAATTCGGCGCGGAGTGGTCGATCGCTTTACCGTCCAACGTCGCCAAAGCTTGTTCCAGATCGCGGATCACGTCGTCCGGATGTTCCGCGCCCACGCTCAAACGGATCAGGTTGGAGGGGATGGCGGCCAGTTTGCGCCCTTCCTCGCCTTGTTGGGAATGTGTAGAGATCGCGGGGATGGTGGCAACGGATTTGATGCGGCCGAGGTCGGTGGCGCGCCAGATCCGGGTCATGCCGTCAAACACCTTGCGGCAGGCTTCCGCGCCGCCTTTCACTTCGAAGGACATCAGATGCCCGTAGCGGTTGGTGGGAGCCATGTAATTGGGATCGTCTTCAGCATCGACGAGGAACATGTATTTTTTGGCGACGGGATGCAAGGGATGCGATTCCAGACCCAGGTAGTTCACCTTGTCGATGTGCTTGTGTCCGGCCAGGAACTGCGAGATCTTCAGCGTGTTTTGAGACATCGCGTCCATGCGCATGCGCAGGGTGCGGACGTCGTTGATCACCATGGCGCATTGGAAGGGGGAGAGGTTGGGGCCGTAATCGCGGGCGGGGAGCAGTTTCAGGTAGGTGCAGAAATCCGCTTTCAGTTCGGGATTGTCGAGTTTGGCGGGGATGTTTTTGCGGGCGATGATCGCTCCGGCGATGCCCAGTCCGCTGCAAGCCAGGGATTTGGTTACGGATTGGATCACGATGTCCGCTCCAAAGGCCAGAGGACGCATCAGCGCGGGTGTGGCGACAGTCGCGTCCACAATGAAGGGAATGCCGTGCTTGTGAGCCAGATCTGCCACTTTGGCAAGGTCGAAGAAGGCCAGGGTGGGGTTGGAAGGCATTTCGCCATACAGGAAGCGGGTGTTTTCGTCGATCAGCGATTCCCACTCGGAGATGTCGTTGGAATTGATCACCTTGCGCCATTCACAGCGGCTTTCCTTGTCTTTGCGGACGGAAAACAACTGGTAGGTGCCGCCGTAAACCTGTGAAGTGGCCACGAAATTGACCGGCCGTTCCGGATGCAGGGGATCGGGATGCAGAAATTCTTCCACAGTCGTGCGGATGGCCGCCATGCCGGAAGTCGTGGCCAGGCAGGAAGCCTCCACGCCGGTGCGGTACTCATCCAACATGGCGAGCAGGGCTTCCAGATAATACATGCTAGGATTGGCGATGCGGGAATAGCACCAGGTGGGGATCTGATAGCCCAGGGCCAGTTCCATCTCGTCGGAATCCCTGTAGGCTTGGGACGCTGAGAGATAGACCGGTTCCATGATCGCGCCCTGGTTGAAATCCAGCGCTTCCTGCATGGAATAGATTCCGTGTACCGCGATCGTGTCAAATCGGCAACCGCGCATTTGTTTGCGGTAATTGGCCTGCCATTCCATAGCCTTTTTGGCAGCCTCGAGATATTGCATTTTTCCGTCCATGATAGTCTCCTAAAACTTAGTAAGAGCATTCTCAGGGCAGAACTTGATGTTGTCAATAACTTTTTGCGCGGCCAGGGCTCATTGGGAAGCCGGAGCCCTTGGGAAGCCGAATTCCGATTCGGCGAGCCTGCGGAGCAGGCTGTGTAAACCATTTGGGCGACTTGCGGCCTTCCTAAGTTCGGCCCGCTGGGCCAGCTTTTTTTTTGCCCTTTCAACTTAACCACTTCTCCACCATCTCCGTTCATTTCTTCCCTTCCTTTCTTAACCCACAAGTTGGACCTCGCAGCCGAATTTCCTTGACAGTTTCAATTGACATGATTGGATAGACGCACAAGGTTAAGAATTGGCACGATGCTGTGGACGCTGATTTACTTGAAGAAAGGGAGTGTGATGATGCCAGATTTGCCCTCTGCCATAAGCTCTGGATGGATGCCAGCCGGGTTTTGCGAGTATCGCCGAATCGGCTGCGCTAAGGCTGGCAAACGATGAACTCCCTGCCCAACCACATTTCCAAGTGCCTGATCATCCACCCCGCCATATCCAAATTCAGCTCTTTGAATTACATTGAGGTGTGCAAGCTTGTCGGCGCAAAATATCCCACGCCGCCTCTGGGCTTGCTGACCGTCGCGGCGCTGCTTCCGCGGGAGTGGGAAATCAAGCTCGTTGATGCCAATGTGGAGCCGCTGTTGGATTGGCATATCACTTGGGCCGACCTCGTTTTTACCGGCGGTATCGTTTCGCAGCAGTTGGAGATATTCGCGCTCATCGCCCGGGTTCACTCTTTGGGCAGGAAGATAGTGGTGGGCGGGCCGGAACCTACGTCGCAGCCCTATCTTTACGCGGAGGCGGACTTTCTGGTGAAAGGGGAGGGGGAAAACACCGTGCCCCTGCTGCTGGAAGACCTGGCCAGAGGGATCGAAAGAGGCGTTTACAGCTCGGCGGAAAAACCCGTACTGAAGCGGTCTCCCGTTCCGCGCTTCGATCTCATCGACTTCCAGAATTACCTGATGATGGGCATCCAAACTTCCCGGGGCTGCCCCTACAACTGCGAATTCTGCAACATCATCGAGATCTTTGGACGCAGTCCGCGGAATAAAACCAGCGCCCAGGTACTGGACGAGCTGCAATTCCTTTTCGAGAGGGGCTGGAGGGGCCGCGTATTCTTCGTTGACGACAATTTCTTTGGAAACCGGAACGACGCTAAGGAGCTGCTGCTGGCTTTGGGAGAATGGTCACGCGCCAGGAATTATCCTTTCTATTTCTCTGCGGAAGCCGCGGTCAGCCTGGCCGACGACGCCGAACTTCTGGAGCTGGCGGAAGCCGCCGATTTCCGCTACATCAGCATCGGGATCGAAACTCCGGACAACGCGATCCTGAAGAAGATCAACAAAAACCAGAATGTGGACCGGCCCATCCCTGAAGTCGTACAGAAGTTCCTCGCCCACGGCATGGCGATCGACACCAGCCTCATCATGGGTTTGGACGGCGAAAACGCAGGCACTGCCGACGCCATCATCCAATGCCTGCAAGATTCGGGCATCTGCATGGCCATGATCGGAACCCTCTACGCCCTGCCGGGAACGCAGCTCTGGCGGCGCTTGAAAGACGAAGGCAGGCTGGTTGAGGATCAAACTCTGCAGAAGGATAAGGACACCGATATCGACCAGATGACCAGCGGATTGAATTTCCAGACCAGCAGGCCCAAACGGGAGATATTGCGGGATTATGTCAAGGTTCTGGCGGCCATTTACGAGCCCGGAAACTATTACCGGAGGCTGCTGCAAACAGGCCTCAACTTGCGCCGGCACGGCAAACACCATCCCAACGCGTCAACGCGCTGGAGGCTATGCAAAGCTTTTCTGCGGGTCTGCGCTAAAACAGGTTTCGACCGCCCAACCGGCAGGTTCTTTTGGAGTACGCTGGGCAGAGTCCTGCTGGCCAATCCTTCCGCGCTGGAAACTGTGATCGTTTCAGCGGCGCTGTACATGCATCTGCGGCGCCACGCCCAGTTCATCATTGAGTTGACCAGGTCGAAATTGTACGCGCTGAGCATGGCGGAGAAGAGCGATTTTGACGCGCTTTCGCCGCAGGGAACAAGGTTTTTGGCATGATGACAGACAACTGGCTCAGGATCAGGAAAGGCCGGTAAAGGAAGCTAATGCATAAAGAATTGCAGATTGAAGAGCCGCTCCGGAAGCGGATTAGGGAAATAGCCAGGCAACAGAGGGCTCCCTTTTATCTATACGATACGGCAGGAATTGCGGATAAATGCCAGCAGTTCGCCTCCATTCCCTACGCGCCCAAAGCCATCCACTTTGCCCTGATGGCCAATTCCTCGCCCCGCTTCATCGGCATCGTCAAAGCTGCCGGCTTGAACGTTTTCGTCAATTCCCTCCTGCATCTGGAATTGGTGCAGCGGCTGGGTTTCCAAGGCGAAGAGATCATCTACGCTGCTTCGGCGATGGATGAGAACACCATGCGCAGAGTGCATGAAAGCGGGGCTTTGGCGGTGATGGATTCGCTCTCCCAGCTGGAACGCTGGCGAGCTTTGTTTCCCGGAGCAGAGGCAGGGATCCGCTGCAACGTGGGTGACCGCGTGGAGCCCAGAAGCACGTTGGCAGGCTACTTCATCGGCAAGGAAAGCCGCCTGGGTCTATCCACCGACGAGATCTGCTCTTTGCGAGGAGATCCCGGGATTTCCGGACTGCACACCTATGTGGGCACGAATATTTTGGATGTTGGGTATTTTCTGGAATGCTACCAAAGAATAGCGGAACTGGCGCTGCTGTTTCCCCGCCTGCGGTTCGTGGATTTCGGCGGGGGATTTGGCCTGGCGGAGGAACACCCGGTCCAGCTGGACATGCAGGCCTACGCTAGGGAAGTCGCAGCTTTGATGCGGGGGATTTCAGAAAAACTGGGGCGGGAAATCAGGCTGATCCTGGAGCCAGGCAGGATCATCGGCGGGGAGGCAGGCTACTTCGTGTGCGAGGTGGTCGATATCAAAATCCGCCCAGAGCAGGCCTTCATCGGCGTGAACGCTTCCGTGGCGCAGTTTCCCCGGCCTCTGTTCTATCCGGACAGCGCCTTTCATCCCGTGGCGGTGATTCGCGCTGAGGGACAGGCAACAGAGGGAACTCGACGCAGATCCTCGATCTATGGCTGCTCCACCTATTCCCGGGATTATCTGGCCCGGGATTTGCTTCTGCCGGAGTGTGTCATAGGCGACCTTATCGTGCTGGGCAACGCCGGTTCCTACTGCTCTGGCGCCCACACCAGTTTCCTGGGTTTTCCGGAAGCGGAGGAAATTTTTCTATGAAAGCCAGCCCGGTGCAGTCAGCCCGGGAACTGCGCGCATTTTTGAATTTTCCGGAGCTGGTCTATGCCCAAAACCCGTACTACCGGGCAGTTGACGAAGACACCGCCAGGCTGATCCTAACCGGCAGAGCGGCATTTTGCAGCCACGCCAGCGTTACGCCATATCTGGTCTGCCAGGGTCAGCGAATTGTGGGCAGGTTCGCCTTGATCCGCGATGAGCGGCAGCTGGAGTATCTGCAGGTGGCTTACTTCGAAGCTTTGCCGGATTTGGCCGGATTGGCGGAACTCATTCTGGAGCAAGCCAAAGCAAGCGGCCATCCCTGCAGGAAAGTGGTGGCGGGGATCAACGGACATCTGAACTACAGCGCGGGAATCCTGCTGGACCGCTATGATCTGGCCCCAGTTTGCGGCCTGGCCTACAATCCGCCTTATTACGCTGAGTATTTCCAATCCTGGCGCAGCCAGACGTTGGCCTCGTATCGCTTTCCCGTGGAGCCTTTCGCGGATTACATCCACGCCCAGCAAGGGACGCTCGACACTGGCAAAATCACGGTTCGCCACCTGGACAAACGCAGGTTGCGACAGGAATTGCGGACCTATACCGAGCTCAACAACGCCTGCTTCAAGGGGCATCCCTACTGGGCGGAACGCAGCCCGGAAGAGGATTGGGAGTTGTTCCGCCCCTTCCGGTGGTTCTTGCGCGAGGAGTATCTGCTGTTTGCCGAATATCAGGGCCAGCCGATCGGATTCCTGCTCTGGTACCCGGATTTCAATGAATTGTTGGAGAAAGGGGAGGAGTTTGGAATCAAGCAGCTGCTGCGTTTCAAGCTCAGAAACCCCGTCCGGAGCTTCCGGTTCACCCAGATCGGCGTTCTGCCGCAATACAGGGCCAGCGAGGCGACACTGGCCTTGGTGGTGAATCTGCTACCGGCCTGGACTTCCGGCTATCAGTACGGCGAGGCTGGATTCATTTTCGAGGGAAACGTCGAGTGCCTGAACATGACGCAGAGATTCATGCAAAGAGCGCTGGGATCGCGGCTGGAACCTTACCGCCGCTTCGCTGTGTTCGAAAGCGATATGGACTGAGGCGCAAATCATGGTGTTGAAAGCTGCAGAAAGCGCCAGCGACAGGGAATCTTTCTTCGCGGTCGCGGAGCAAATCTATGCGCCGTATCCGCAATACCGGCCAGCCGGAAACGAGATCCCGCGTCTGCTGATCGAAGGAGCCTCGCCTTTTTGCTGCCACGCGGTTATCCTGCCTTATCTGATCCTCGATTCCGATGCGGTGGCGGGCCGCTTCGCCTTTATCCAGGACGCGAAGTTGCCCGGTGTAGTGCAAGTGGCCTGGTTTGAAGCCCTGCCAGGGATTCTGGGCCTGGCGGAGGCGATCAGAAACGCCGCGACCAAGTTGTTTCCCCAGTGCAACAGACTGGTTGTGGGCCTCAATGGGCATCTGAATTATGGAGCGGGATTCCTGCTGAACAGATACGAGGAAGAGCCGGTTTTTGACCTGGCCTGGACGCCGCCCTATTATCCGCAATATTTTGAGGGCTTCCATGAACGCCGGATGGTCACTTTCCGCACTTCCACGCAGCTGTTCTACGCTTGGGGAGCCCGGATAGGTCCCACAGCCGATTTGAAAGGGATTTCGGTGCGCCCTCTGGAACTGGATAACTTTGAGGCGGATATACAGATTTACACTGCTCTCAACAACGCCTGCTTCCACGCGCATCCCTATTGGGCGGAACGCAGCGGGGCAGAGGACAGCGAGCTGTTTCGGACGCTGGGTCCTTTCCTCCGCGGGGAAAACCTGCTCTTTGCCCTCTGCGAAGGCAAGCCGGTGGGATATCTCTTTTGGCTGCCCGACCTGAACGAACTGCTGGAGGGATCCGAACCGCTGGGCTCCGTGCATCTGCTGAAATATAACAACGGGTTCCGCTTCCGCGGCTACAGGTTCTACGAGATCGCCGCCTTGCCCAGCTTTGGCGGACTGGCCACACTGGCCTTGTTTCTGGCTATCCTGCCATATCTTGAGGCGTTGGGCTGCCGGTATGGCGAAGGCGGATTCATCTTCGAGGACAACCGGCCCTGCCTCCAAATGACCCGGCGCTTTTTCCAGCGCGCCTTGAGCCAGGACCTTGATCCCTACCGCTATCTGGCGGTTTACGAGAGCGGATTGTGAGCCTCGAACTGGAGTGTCTGAACACGGCAAACGCCCTTCCAGCGGCGTGGGACCAACTGGCCGGGGAGTATTTCCAAACACGGGAATTCCTGCTCCACGCCGAGAAGTACAACCCCTGCCGGCAACGCTATTACCTGGCCTGGCAGGATGGCGTTCTCCGGGCGGGTATGGTGGTCTACACGCTGGTTCTGGATATGTTCACCTATTCTTTCCTGCGACTGCCGCTAGCCATGAACATCTGCGGGATACCCTGTTCCGTTTCCGCCAGCGGGTTTATTGGCGATCCTGCTTTGCTGCCGGATATGTTCGCCCTGGTCAAACCGCGCGAAAAGGGCTTCCTGATCCTGCTGAACCTCGATTCCCCGGTCAAACTGCCTCAAACGGTTTGCGGTCCCACCCTGCCCACGCTCGTCATGAACTCGGATTACTCATCCTTGAATGCTTACGCCAGTTCGCTGCGCGCTTCTTACCGGCGGCGTCTGGCTATCATGGAAAGTAGCTGGCGGGGCGTAACAGCCATAAAAGGCGACTGCTCCGGCTTTAGCCCTGAGATGTATGGCCAGTATTTGAGTGTGCTGAGCCGGACCAAGGGTAAGCTGGAAACGCTTCCCTGCGAGTTCTTCCGGAAGCTGCCCGGCAATTTCACGCTTACGGCGTATCATCATGGTGAGCGACTCCTGGGCTGGCACATCACTGCCTCCTGGGAAGCCAGACTCTACTTCTTCCTGGGCGGTTTCGATCACCAGGTCCATGCTGGCTTCCACAGCTATTTCAACCTGCTGGGCGGCATCCTCAAAGAAGCGATCGCGGGCCGCTTTCCGCATCTGGAACTGGGCCAAACCGCCGAAACCCCGAAACTGCGTTTGGGCGGGGAACTGCGCCACAAATGGATGGCGGGCTATCACTCCAATTGGTTTGTGCGCCTGATGCTCCATGCGCTAAGGGGAATGCTGGCCTACCAGGAAAACTTTCCGCCCGCCCATCCTTTCAAGGAGTCGAAATGAAGATCCTGTTCATCCGTCCGCGTCCTACTCCCGAAACGATCGGATTGCAATACGTGATGCTGATGGAACCTCTGGAATTGGAGGTCCTGGCTGCTTTGACGGGCGCCGACGACACGCCCCGGATAGTTGATTTGGTGCTGGAAAAACAGCCGCTGGGTTACTTTCTAAAGCAGTTCCAGCCCGACGTCCTGTGCGTGACCGGCTATATCACCAACGTTCCGGAAATGCGGCGTTATTGCAAGGCTGCCAAAGGGTTTTCACCCGCTGTGGTAACCATCGTGGGTGGGGTGCATTGTGAGGTTTGCCCCTCCGATCTGGATGATCCCTACATCGATTTCCGGGTGGTCAGAAACGCCACGACAGTTTTTCCCCCATTGCTTGAGCACATCAAAGGCCGGGGGAAAATACCCCCCGGAGTGCTTTGCCCGGGCGAGGTCTGCGGCCCGGATGAACTGCCGGGTTTTAATTTCAAATTTCCCATTCCGGACAGAAGCTTGACCGCCAAGTACCGGGAAAAATACTTCTTCATCTTCCACGATAAGATCGCTCTGCTCAAGACTTCGTTCGGCTGCCCCTACCAATGCAATTTCTGCTTCTGCCGCGTAATCACCCGGGACCGATACTACGAACGCCCTTTGGACGAAGTTTTCCGGGAATTGGCAGGCATCAGGGAAACCGAGATCTACATCGTCGATGACGATTTCCTGGCCAGCCGGGAACGTGTAATGGCCTTCATCCAAGGAATCCGCGCCCGCAGAATCCGCAAGGGTTTCCTGGTTTATGGCCGGGCGGATTTCATTGCCCAGAATCCCGATGTAATGGAAGCCTTCGTCCAGATCGGCCTGAAATCCGTGATCGTGGGCTTCGAGTCCTTTACCGACCGGGAACTTGACCTGTATCACAAAAACACGGATTCCCACACCAACGCGCAAGCCATGCGCGTGCTCAACAAACTGGGCGTGACCTGCTTCGCCACGATCATCCTGGCTCCGGACTGGGACCAGGCGGATTTCCAGAACTGCCGGCGCAGCATGCTCGATCTGAACATCCACTATGTGAATCTGCAGCCGCTGACGCCGCTTCCGGCTACAGCCATATCCGTGGACGACAGCAAGTTGGTGTTCCCGCGCTGGGATTTTCACAAGTGGGATCTGGCGCACGTCACCATCCAGCCGACCAAACTGACCATTCCGGAATACTACCGGCAGATCATCGTCCTCTATCGCCAGATCCTGTTCCAGCCGCGCTTTCTGCTCCAGTATCTGCGCAGGTATCCTCCGCGCAGTTTGTGGCGCATGCTGAGGGGTACCTGGCTGGTCCAAATGCAGTACCTGCGTAAGCTACGGGAGGCCAGGCATGCCTAAGATCCTGTTCATCCAGCCCACGCAATACGGCTACGGCGGCAAGCTGTGCAAACAGAAGCGCATTTACCTCCCCGGCCTGGTTTTTCCGCTGCTGGCGGCGATGACTCCAGCGAATTGGGAGGTGGAGGTGCTGCTGGAAGTGGTGGACGATGTGGATTTCGACAGCGACGCCGACATCGTGGGGATCGGAACCATGGGCTACGCGATGTGGAGGGGCGTGGAGATCGCTGATGAATTCCGCCGGCGCGGAAAACTGGTGGTCTTTGGCGGATACATGGCTTCGTTGGTGCTGCAGGACGCTTTGGACCATGCGGACGCGGTGGTCGTGGGCGATGCCGAGATCTCCTATCCCAGGCTGCTGCAAGATTATGAGGCTACCGGTAAACTGCAGCGGGTTTACGATAATCCGGTCACGGATCTGTCGGGATTGCCCGTTCCGCGCTATGACCTGCTCACCGCCAAACCAATCGGCAACATGCTTCCAGTGCAGGCTGGACGGGGCTGTCCCTTCAGCTGCAGTTTCTGCTCCATCGCCTGCCTGTATCGCGGACGCTATATCAGCCGGCCCATTCCGGAAATCATCCGCGACATCAAAGTCATCCGGGACCTCGGTTATAAGAGGTTTTACCTCATCGACGACAACCTCGTTTCCAATGAAAAATTCCTGCGCGAACTGGCCCTGGCGATCGCACCACTGGGCATGAAATGGTCCACCCAATGCGCTTTGATGGTGGGCGACAAACCGGATCTGCTGGCTTTGCTCAAGCGTTCCGGCGCCGAGATGATGAGCTTCGGCATTGAAAGCATCACCCAGGCAGGTTTGGATAAACTCAATAAATCCTGGCTGCGCGTGAGCGAACATGAAAGGCTCATCGCCAATATCGGCAAGGCCGGGATCCTGGTGAGCAGCGAGATGATCATCGGCACGGACAGCGATACCGAAGCCAGCATCCGCGCCACCTACGATTTCATCCGCAGGACGCGCATCCCGATCCCGCGCTTCTATATCCTGACCCCCATCCCAGGCTCGGAACTGTATGAGGAATACCGCTTGGCGGGCAGGTTGGTCACCACGGAGTGGAGGCGCTTCGACGTTGGGACCTGCGTTGTGGAACCCATTGGAATGCCGGCCGATCGCCTCACCGAGCTCTTCTGGTGGCTCTACAAAAGGGTAATGTCCCTGCCTTGCATTCTGCGGCGGACGCTCTTCCATCCCGAAGCCTGGAAAGCACCCCGGGCTTATCTTTTCGCCCTCTACGTCAATCTGCACTATCGCCGCTATCTGAAGAAACGGGTACTGCCGAATATCCTGTAGGGATGGCTAACAGGGGAAGGGGGCTTCAACTGAGGCGAAGCTCGCAGGCTCGTTCTATTCCAGAACCATGCCCGCTTCAGAATTCCCTTGACGTAACGCCAGCGGCCAAAAGGGTGGGCAAGGGAGAAATGAATGTGCGGAATCAGCGGAATCCTGTGCCTGGAAGACGGTAAAACAGCCGACCTCCACTTGCTGCGCGCCATGACTGGCCTGATCAGCCATCGCGGACCGGATGACGAGGGCTATTTCCTCTATTCCGCGGCAAATGGAGGCCACCTGTACAGCGGGAAGGACTCATCCGCGCCTATCCAGGAACTGCACCCACCGCTAGATCTGCAGGCCAAAGCCAGCCTGGGCTTCGGTTTCCGCCGCCTGGCGATCCTCGATCTTTCCCCCGCTGGACATCAACCCATGAGCGATGCGCAACTGGGCTTGCACATCGTCTTCAACGGCGAGATCTACAACTATCTGGAACTGCGGGACGAACTGCGCCAACTCGGTTACGAATTCCACACCCAGTCCGACACCGAGGTGATCCTGAAAGCTTACCACGCCTGGGGTGAAGGCTGCGTGGGGCGTTTCAACGGGATCTGGGCTTTCGCGCTCTGGGACAGTTCCGCGCGCTCGCTGTTTTGTTCCCGCGACCGTTTCGGAGTGAAGCCATTCTACTACTGCGTCCATGGGCGAACCCTTTATTTTGGCTCTGAACTCAAGCAACTGCTGCTAACCGGCATCGATAAAACTCTGAACCTGCCGATGCTCAGGCGCTCGATGAAGATCAATTCCCTCCAGGTGTACGGTGCAGAAACCTTCTGGCAGAACATCCATGCCCTGGAAGCCGGACACAACCTCACTGTGCGGGACGGCCAGATCTTGCTAACGCGTTACCATGCGCTCGATCCGGAATCGTTCGGAACCAGCGCCATGCCTTTCTCCGCGGCGGTTGAACGTTATCGGGAGCTGTTTCAGCGGGCGGTGCGCTGGCAAATGCGTTCGGATGTGGAAGTGGGGGCTTGTCTCAGCGGAGGCCTGGATTCCTCCGCCATCGTCTGCACCGCCTCAGGATTGTCTGAGCGGCCGTTGCAGACTTTTTCCTCCTACTTCGCTGAAGTGCCCCAATTGGACGAACGGCGCTGGATCGACGCGGTTTCCAGCCGCTGCGGCTGCGTATCGCATTTGACCTCGCCTTCTGCCGAGAACGCTCTGGAGTGGCTGGCGGAATCCACCTGGTTCAACGATTTGCCGGTGGGAGCGGGATTCGCCGCTCAATACGGCGTTATGCGGCTGGCCCGGCAAACTGGCATCAAGGTGTTGCTGGACGGACAGGGCAGCGATGAACTCACCGGCGGCTATCGCCACGCCCAATACAGGTTTCTGGCCGGGCTGCTGAGCTCTGGCCAGGGCAAAGCCCTGCTGCGTGAGCTGGCAATGTATCTGCGCAAGAATGGCGCGGCGCAAGGAATGGCGGGATTGGGCAAATCCCTGCTCGCCACCCTGCTTTCCGAATCCCGGCTGTATGAACTGGAGTTCCGCAAGCTGCGCTTCGAGCCCTTTAACCGCGATTTCCTGGGCCAGGCCAGGCAAAGCCTGAAGGAACCAATCCTGGCCAGGATCAAAAATACGCGGGGCGGCAACCTCGCCAATTTCCTGTTCAACAATGTTTACACGACCTCGCTGCCCACGCTGCTGCATTGGGAGGACCGGATGTCCATGGCGGCGTCGCTGGAAAGCCGCGTGCCCTTTCTGGACCACGAACTGGCGGAGTTCGCGTTCTCGTTGCCCGATGAATATAAAATCCATCAAGCGAGCGGCAAACACATCCACCGTCAAGCAATGCGAACCATTGTCCCGCCAGCGATCTATGCCCGGACGGACAAATCCGTGTTCGGCTCGCCCATCCACCGTCTGTGGCTGCGCGGAGCGATGCGTCCAGCCCTGGAGAGCCTTTTCGCTTCCACCCGGTTCCGCCAACGCGGTATCTGGGCTCTGCCGAGGATCCAGACGCAATGGCAAAAATACCTGCGGGGCGACAACTCCCAAGCCGAGATGCTCTTCAACGTCTTCGCCCTGGAAAACTGGTTCCGGGTCTGCGCGGACAAATGAAAAAAGACTTGTATAAAACAGAGGGACAGAGAGGCAGAGCAAGAATGTTGAACCGAGAGTATCGCCGCCAGGTATCCTTGCTCTCTGCTCTTTGCTATGTTCTCTTGTCACCGTCCCTCCGTCCCTCCGTTTTGCAACTTCTTTCCAACTCTCAACTCTCAACTTTTAACTCATAACTAATCTAAACCGAGGTTCTAGATGAAAAAACTCGCTTATCTTACGTTGCTCTGCCTGGCTGTGCTGGGCCTGAGTTCGTGCAAACTGCTGTTCAAAAAACCCGTGGTGGAGAAGATCCACGACGTCAAAGTGGTCTCCATCGATCCGGACAAGGTGTTGCTGGAAGTGTCCATCAGCGTCCACAACCCCAATGGCTACAAACTGAAACTGAATGCCATGGACGTCTCCCTGCTCAGCAAAAACCGCGACAGGATCGGTTCCGCCGCACTCAAATCCGGCGTGGAAATTCCCAAGAAGAAGTCCAATGCCCTGGATTTCCGCATCTCGCTGGATACACGGCCCACTATCCGCATGATCAACCGCTCCGACCAGAAGGTGTTCGTTTACGTGGCTGGCTCGGGAACGGGCAAGGTGTTGGGCTCGCGCAAGCATTTTTCTTTCGAAGAACCCTTTGAGATAGATATCCGCGAGCAATTGCAGAAGGCCGTCGCCGGTTTCAAAGCCGACGGACAGGATATCTTCAAGGTCAAACGCACATATGTGAGCAAGGTCGGCCTCACCGAAAGCCAGATCCGCGTGGATTTCCTCATCCTCAATCCCTATGGGTTGGAATTCACTTTCAAGAATTTCCCCGCCAAAATAACCATCGGCGATAAGGAATCCGGCAGCGGCGACCTCGTGAATGGGCTCAGTTTCAACGAAAAAGTTTACTCCCGCGAGGGCACCATGGTCTTCCGGATCAACAACTGGAAGGCCATCGTGAACGCCGTCAAGGGAGTCCTGAACGGCGAAATCAACTACAAGGTGGAAGGCGACGTCAAGATCGACGCCTACGGGATCGAGATCGAACGCCCCTATTCCTACCAGGACATGATCACCATCAATATCAGCGAGTTGATCTTCTAGCCGATAAACCATGCCCTTTGGAGATGCCCATTTTCCTGGCCGCACCCTCATTTCTGGGACACTCTCTTAAGCCGATGCTCCGCCGCGCCTCCCGCGGTTTCCGAGGGTGGAACGCGAGAGGATCAGGAGTGGATCAGCAGTGCCCCACCAGGATTTGCTGATGAATTCTTGCGGAAGCCTGCTTTCGCTGATGAAATAAGCATGTATCCCAATTATAAATCCCTTAATCCCGGAGTTGGGAGTTCAAGCCTGCAACTGCTTGAGTTCCTGCCGGTTGGGCGCGATCCCAACGAGTAGTTAGTGGATTGTGGGCTAGTTCGGCGCTAGGGTCGTATTTCTTTCCAGAGCGCGTTGGTTACGTTAGTGGAAGGAGGATGAGGATATCATCACATAGGTAAGCGGAACTAGCAGAAATCACTTGACGAAAACGGGACTTCCAAAAGTATTGGTTCATTATAGCTTAATTATATGGAAAAATAGCAAGGAGACAGAATGGTCAAGCTGAGACTGAGAAGGATGGGCGCCATCAACCAGCCTTTTTACCGGATAGTGGTAATGGATTCTCGTGTAAGCCGCGACGGCAAATATATCGAGTGCGTCGGATGGTACGATCCCAAGCCCACCCCTTCCAAGATCAACATAGATAAAGACCGCGCCCTGTATTGGCTGGGCGTGGGCGCGCAACCCAGCGACACAGTGCGTTCGCTGCTGCGCAAAGCCGGCATATTGCAGATCCGCCACGAACAGAGAATTGAACAACGCAAGGCCGCGGACGTAAGTTCGCAATAGTTTCTGTACGGTACTTCCAAGGAGAGGTGAGAGATGAAAGATCTTATTGAGTTTATGGTTAAGGCACTGGTGGACGATCCCAGCGAGGTGAACATCACCGAGATCAACGGTGACAAGATCACCCTGTACGAGCTGCGCGTGGCAAAATCCGATATCGGCAAAGTCATCGGCAAGCGGGGCCGTACTGCCGGCGCGATCCGCACCATCATAAACGCAGTCAGCACCAAACAAGGAAAGAGAGCCGAACTCGAAATCATCGAGTAGATGAATGTATCCGATTTGATCGGAATCGGCAGATTAGGCGGACTTGACGCGGAAGGGTTTTACCAGGTGCTGGTAAAACCGGGATTCCGCGAGGTCCTAGCCGAGACCGACGATATATATTTGATCTTTAACAGCGATAGAGTGTTTTTCGTAACTATCAGTGAAAGAGATTTATCCGATCGTAAGCTGAGGCTGAAATTCGCCGAAGACGGCATCGCCGAGGAACGGAAACTGCACAAGGAAGTGCTTCTGGCCATTCCTTCCCTGCCCGAACCTAAGGAAGAAGAACCTGTTACCCTGATGGGTTTCACGGTGGTTTTCCAGGGCCGGGAAGTGGGAATAGTGCAGGATTACTTCCACAACAACGCGCAGTACGTGCTGGTGGTGAAGTCTGCAAGCGGAGAAGAGCTTCTGATACCCCTGGTGGATTATTACGTGAGCGAGGTCATTCCGGATCCCGGAGTGATCGTGCTGGCCAACGCTGAAAGCTTGCTCAATCCAGCGGATGGAAAGTGATGCGGATCGATGTCCTGAGCCTGTTCCCCGGTTCCTTTAGCGGTAGCCTGGAGAGCAGCATGGTAGCCCGCGCCATTGCCCAAAAGGCTTTGCGGGTGGAGATCACCGATTTCCGCAACTACGCCGCCAACAAGCACCGGCAAGTGGACGACTACGCCTTTGGCGGTTTCGCCGGCATGGTGGTCCAGGCCGAGCCCGTTTACACAGCGCTGGCGGATCTGGTTGAGCAGAATTGGGCTCCGGTGGTGTATTTCACGCCGCAGGGACGCCTACTCAGCCAGCCGATCCTGGAATACTATGCCACATTGCCACGCGTGATCCTGCTTTGCGGACACTACAAGGAACTCGACCAGAGGCTGCGCGACATCGCGGTCTGCGACGAGATTTCCCTGGGCGACTACGTTCTCTCCGGAGGCGAAATCCCCGCCCTGGCCTTCATCGATGGCGTGGCGAGGCTGCTGCCCGGAGTTTTGGGCGACAGCAATTCCGCCGAGACCGATTCTTTCAGCGCGGGCAATAGTGGCTTGGGTTTCCCCTGTTACACCCGGCCGGAAACCTGGCTGGAACAAAGCGTTCCAGCGGTGCTGCGTGAAGGGAACCACAAAAAGATCGACCAATGGGCGGAAGACGCGTCCCTCAAGCTGACCAGGACCCGGCGTCCCGATTTGAAGAAATGAGCGCCGTGTATCTGGCTTTGGTCCACCATCCCGTCTTGAACAAAGCTGGTGAGCGGGTCTCAACCTCCATCAGCAACCTGGATATCCACGATATAGCCCGTGCCGCCCTCACTTACGGCGTCAAGGCCTATTACATCGTTCAGCGGGACCACCGGCAAAAGGAACTGCTGGCCAGCATCCTGAGGTTCTGGCAAGATCCCGGCCTGCCTTACAACCCTTGCCGCAGCCAGGCTTTGGAGACAGTGAGGCAAAGCGATGCGATCGAGAATACGATAAACGAGATTACAATACAGGAAGACATGCGGCCGCTCATCATTAGCACGACCGCGCGGACTCTGCAAGATCAGATACCTTACCCGTATCTGCAGGCTCTGACACAAAAAAAACAACCGGTCCTGATCCTTTTCGGCACCGGTTATGGATTATGTGATGAAGTTCATCAAGCGGCGGATCACGTCCTTGAGCCCATCCATGGGAGCGGGGATTACAACCATTTATCCGTCCGTAGCGCCGTGAGCGTCGTGTTGGACCGCATTTCTTCCGAGTACATATATGGGAGGAACCATGGATATTCTGCACACAGTTGGCAGAGACCAAATCAGAACCGACTTTCCCGAATTTCGCCCCGGCGACACGGTGAAGGTCCATTATAAAATCAAGGAAGGTGGCAAGGAACGCGTACAGGTGTTCCAGGGGATCGTGATCCAGAAACGCGGATCGGGTGTCTCCAAATCCTTCACGGTTCGTAAAGTGTCGAACGGCGTGGGCGTGGAACGCATATTCCCGCTGCATTCGCCCAACATCGACAAACTTGAGATCGTCCGTTTCGGGCAAGTGCGCAGGGCCAAGCTATTCTATCTGCGCCAGGCCAAGGGAAAAGCGGGCAGGATCAAGGAACGCAGGCGTTTCACTGCTTAGTTGCGAAAACCTATCCCCAAGAGCCCCCGACTCGACATATAGAGGACGGGGCTCTCGTTTTTCAGCCCAATTTCATACGAGGTGAAGATGCATTCGACCCCAACCGACACGGCATTCTGGCATGGCGGCAATGTCTTTGTGCGCCTGGAAATGGCGCGCGGGCGGCTTTCCGGACTGGAGTTCGTGAGCCAGGCAGAGCCAACGCCAGCCCTGAAGCCGGAAATGGCCGCTGTGTGCCAGCAACTGAGCGAATACTTCGCCGGAAGCAGAAAGATCTTCGCGGTGAAATTGCAGGTGGAGGGGACGGAGTTTCAGAAAGCGGTGTGGAACGCGCTGCTGCAGATCCCCTATGGCGAAACCCGCAGTTACAAGGACATCGCCATGGCCATCGGACGCCCCCAAGCCTTTCGGGCTGTGGGCCAGGCGATCCACCGCAATCCCATCGGCATCATCATTCCCTGCCATCGCGTAGTGGGCACCAATGGCGCTCTGACGGGCTTTGCCGGCGGAATCGAACTCAAAAAGCGGCTGCTCGACCACGAAGCCAAGGTGGCGCGTAAACAATGATCGCGGGTGTGGGGACCGACATCATCCGCGTGGAACGGATCAAGCGGCTGCTGCTGAACTATCCGCACTTCGTGGATAAGGTGTTTACGGCGGGCGAGATCGAGTATTGCAGCGGCAAGGCCAGCCCGGAGCAATCCTACGCGGTGCGTTTCTCCGCCAAGGAAGCGGTAATGAAGGCTCTGGGCACGGGCTGGAACGGAACGGTGAACTGGAAGGACATCGAGGTCGTTTATGACGAGCAGGGCAAGCCGGAAATCCTGGCCTATAACGGCACACGGGAGTTGCTGGAGCAAATGGGGGTGAGCGCGATACACGTGTCGCTCTCGCATGAAAAAGAGTACGCTGTGGCTTTTGTGGTTCTGGAACGCCAGAAAACTTGACAACAAGCCTGCTCTCCTAGAAACTGAACAATCTGAGGAAACATCGTATGCAATGTTATGTATTTTTCGGTATCCAAGGTAGCGGAAAAGGTACGCAAGCCGAGTTGCTGAGCCGCGACCTGAACTTCCAGCATGTGAATATCGGCGACCTTTTCCGGGACCAGGTATCGCGTCAAACGGAGCTGGGCCAGCGCGTTCAGGCGGTCATCGCCCGCGGCGAACTGGTTTCGGACGATCTCGTCTTCGAGATCATAGGCGCGTCGCTGGTTTCCGGCCGCCAGGGAATAGTCTTCGACGGCTTTCCGCGCACGCTCAAGCAAGCGCAGTATCTGGTGGAGCATTTCCAGGTCCGGCAGGTGTTTTTTCTGGAACTGGAGGAATCAGTAGCCATAGCCCGGATTTCGTCCCGCAGGGTTTGCTCCAGTTGCGGCGCGAATTACAACCTGATCAGCCACAGTCCGCTTCGCGAAAACGTTTGCGACCTCTGCGGCGGAGACCTGGCGATCCGCAAAGACGACCGTCCAGAAGCCATCGCCCAAAGGCTGAAAGAATATTACGAACAAACCGAGGTCTTGCGGGAGTTCTTTGCCGACTTGCACATCCTGGCCCCGATCGATGCCAGCGGCAGCGTAACATCAATTGCGGCATCCATCCAGAAGGTAATACATCAACTAGAACATTAATAAGGTATGCTTAAGATATTGCGGCAGATATTGAAAAACATCGAGATCATAGCCTACATGCTGGCTGTGTGGAGCTTCCTCGTGCTGTTTTTCGAGCCTGTGATCGGCTATTACATGAATTTCGGGCGGGTGGAATTTTATACCGCCGTGGCCAATCTGCTGCTGCTTTTGCTGACGATCGGAAACCGTTTGCTGTTCGGAGAAGAGCGGGGAACCCAGAAGATCATCATCTTCGATATCCTGATGCTGGCAATGGGCATGCTGCTGCTGATCTATCAGGCGAAGTTCGTGATCTTCGTGCTGCTGGTGCGGCAGACCTATTTCATCATCCAGTTCCTGCTGTTCCGGTTTTCCGAGGGCAAGGTTTTCCGCTGGCTTTCCAGCAATCCTCCGGTAGCCGTGATGCTGAGTTTCGCCATGGTGATCTTTCTGGGTACGGTGCTGCTGATGCTGCCCGTGTCATCCAATTTCAACCGGGTGACCCCGTTGGTGGAAGCGCTGTTCACCGCGACTTCGGCGACCTGCGTGACCGGCCTGGTGGTGCTGGATACCGGCGTTCATTTCAGCATCTTCGGTCAGTTGGTGATCCTGCTGCTGATCCAGATCGGCGGTTTGGGGATCATGACCATCAGCACTTTTTTCGCCTTGATCCTGGGGCAGAACATCAACCTGAAACTCAAGAACGTGATGAACCAGGTGGTAGGCGGCGCCAAATCGGTGAACGTGTTCCAACTGCTGAAGAACATCGTGGTGGTGACACTGGTGATCGAAGTGCTGGGAGCTTTGATCCTATACATCAAGTTCTCGCAGGGTGTGAGCCTGCTGCGGGCGATCTATCTATCAGTATTCCATTCGATTTCGGCTTTTTGCAACGCGGGATTCTCTCCCATCAGCGATAATCTGGCAAGTTATGCCGACAGCGCCGTGGTGAGCCTGACAATTCCTCTGCTGATCTTCCTGGGCGGGATCGGATTCACGGTTTTGATCGATCTGAACCACTTCATATTCTTCAAGGAGAAAGTCCGTAAACTGAGCCTGCACACCAAGATCGTCCTGACCACCACGGCGATGCTGCTCGCCTTGGGATTCGTCACTTTCCTGTTTTTTGAGTATCATGGCGCGATGCAGGATTTTCCGGTTCAGAGAAGGATTCTCAGTTGCATATTCCAGTCGGTGACCACCAGGACGGCTGGTTTCAATACCATCGACATCTCAGCCCTGAGCAAAGCCACAGTCTTGATTTCGCTGGTATTGATGTTCATCGGCGCTTCGCCAGGATCGACGGGCGGCGGCATCAAGACCACCACCTTTTCCCTTCTGGCGCTTACGGTGATCTCCATGATCAAGGGCCGGCGCGACCTCAGCGTGTTCAAACGCCGGATTCCCCTGGCCAATTTCCGTGAAGCGACTGGCCTGACCATGCTTTCCGCGGTGATCGTGGGTTCCATCGTGCTGGTATTGCTGGTGGTGGAACCACATCCTTTTGAGAAGGTCCTGTTTGAAGCTGTATCGGCATTTGGGACGGTGGGGCTGTCCATGGGTATCACGGCGGATCTGACGTTGCTGGGTAAGCTGCTGATCACTCTGCTAATGTATATCGGCAGGATCGGACCCCTGACCATGGTTTACGCCTTCGCGATCAGGAACACGAGGTCAAACATCAATTATGCCGAGGAAACCATAGCCATCGGCTGAGGAGAATTTATGGCAAGTTTCGCAGTGATTGGGCTGGGCCGGTTTGGCATGACAGTGGCGACCATCCTGGCCGAGAACGGGATGGATGTGATCGCCATCGATAAAAACCAGAGCCTGGTGGATGAGATCAGCCAGAAAGTGGCGCAACCGATCTGCATGGATTCCGCCGACGAGAAAACATTGCGCAGCCTCAATTTGAACGAGGTTGACGCCGTGATATTGGGCATCGGGAGCAACATCCAGGAGTCCATTCTGACCTGCGCCCTGCTTAAAAAGATCGGAGTGGGGATCATTTACGCCAAGGTGGAAAACCAGCTGCATGGCCGCATCCTGGAACTGATCGGCGCCCAGCACATCATCCTGCCAGAGGAAATGGTCGGCGACCAACTGGCCAAGACCCTGATCTCCAAGAATATTCTGGACTACTTCAAATTGTCCAGCGGCTATATCGTGATCGAAATGATGGCCCCGCCCGAATTTGTGGGCAAAACGCTGCAGGAATTGGCCCTGCCAACTCAACGCGGGATCAATGTGATCGCCATCAAATACAATTATCTGACCGTATCTGAGGACGGCAACAACCTGATCGAGCAGCGCCACAACGACATGCCAGGCGCCAACGATATCGTGAATGAGGGCGACGTCCTGATCCTGATGGGCAAAAAAGCAAACATCGACAAACTGATTTACGATACTGCCAACAAGAAGGAATGAACATGAAACGGTCCCTTAAATCCCAATATCATCTGGTGATTTCTGTGCTGCTGGGCATGGTCCTGGTGGAATCAGTCCTGCTGCTTTTCATGGCGGGATCGGCCAAGAGTTTGTACGGCCTGGTCAACGACCTGAACACCATCGTCATCGTCTTCGTGTTCATCATATTCGTGTACGCGGTGGTCATCTACAATTTCATCCCGCAGCGCCTGAAGAGATCTCTGGACGAGGTAAACAACCTGATCAGCGAGATCTCACACGGCAATTACCAGGTGAACATCAACCCGGAACTCTATAACTCGGATAAGGACATCCAGGGCTTGCTGCACGGGTTCCAAAAGATGCTGAGCGTGCTGCAGAGATTCGACCAATCCAAAGCCGACAAGATCTTCGAACATCATCAGCGCTTGCAGATGTTGATCAACCTTCTGCCGCAAGAAGCGCTGATCGCCCTGGCCAACGGCGAGATCAAGTATTGCAACGATGCCCTGCGGCGCAAATTCCCCACTATCACCGAGAATGTGAACATCAACGAACTGCTGTTCAAATCCGAGTTTGACCAGAAGGTCTTCAGCAAGGTCTCCGAGGCGCTGCGTTACGGGAACAACCTGTTCAATGTGAAGATCCCCTCGCAGGATTATCAGCAGCAAGCCGTGATTAACGGATCCATCGTGCGCAACCGCAAAGGCCTGGCAACGGGCGGAGTGTTTTTGGTCAGTTATAGTGACATCGCCAAGTAAGATCAGGATCATCTACGATAAGGATACTCCGCAGCGCCTGGATAAGTATCTGGTGGACATGCGCGTTCAGGAACTATACAGCCGCAGCTTCATCGAAAGCCTGATCGATTCCGACAAGATCCTGGTCAATTGCACGCCCGTAAAGAAAAGCTACCTCTTGAAACAAGGCGACGAAGTGGACGTCACCCTGCCCGAACTGCCGCCTGTGGAGGTAATTCCGCAGGACATTCCTCTGGACATCGTCTATGAGGATTCCGACCTGGCCATCATCAACAAAGCAGCCGGGATGATCGTGCATCCGGGATATGGCAACGCCGACCAGACCTTGGTCAACGCCATCGTCTTCCACTGGGGCAACGGGTTATCCAGCGGCAGGGAAGCCAACCGCCCCGGCATCGTCCACCGTTTGGACCGCGGAACTTCCGGCCTGATGATCATCGCCAAGAACGATCCCGCGCAGAGCGCCCTCAGCGAAATGTTTTCCCGGCGGGAGATCCACAAGACCTATCTGGCCGTTACCTGCGGCATTCCAGAACCGCCTGAGGACAGCATCGAGAGCAATATCACCCGCAGCTTGAGCAATCCGCGCAAGATGTGCGTGGCCCAGGAAGGACGCTGGGCGCGCACTAGCTACAAGGTCATCAGATACTATCACTATTTCGCGCTGGTCAAGATCAAACTAGAGACTGGCCGCATGCATCAGATCAGGGTGCATTTCGCCGAGCGCCATTATCCCCTGTTGGGCGATCTGCTTTACAACACCAGGCGCCAGGTACACGCCCTGGTTCCCGAGAACATGAAGAAGAAGGTCACGGAACTGCTCACAACCCACCTGCTGCGCCAGGCTCTGCATTCCTGGCGATTGGAGTTTACTCACCCCTTTAGCGGCGAGAAAGTGGATGTGCAGGCTCCCCTGCCTCCCGATCTGCTCTACGCTCTGGACTGGCTGGAGCAATATTTTGCGATTGACACGCAAACAGGGGATATAAGCATGGTCTTGGACGAAAACAAAGCGTGGTGAATATGACCCTGGATAAAAATCCTTCAGTGTTTTGCCCGATCGACGCCGCCATCCGGATAATATCTGAGGGCGGCATGCTGATCGTGGTGGACGACGAAAACCGCGAGAATGAGGGAGACCTGTTGATCGCGGCGGACGCGATCACGCCCTCGCAGGTCAATTTCATGATCTCGCACGGTAAAGGCTTGCTCTGCGTGCCGATGGAAGCCAGAGCTTTGCAGCGTCTGAACATTCCCCTGATGACACCTCAGAACACCGACCGGCATGGTACCAAGTTCACCATCTCGGTGGACGCGGTGGAAGGCACGACCACCGGCATTTCCGCGCCGGAACGGGCTCGCACCATCCGGGCTTTGGCCAGGGCAGACAGCAGGGCGGATGAATTTCTGCGCCCTGGGCATATTTTCCCGCTGCTGGCTGAAAAGGGCGGAGTCCTCAAACGCGCCGGACACACAGAAGCGGCGGTCGATCTGGCCAGATTGGCAGGACGCGCTCCAGTGGGCGCTATCTGCGAGATCATCCGGGAAGACGGCGAAATGGCGCGCTTGGACGACCTGATCCCCTTTGCCCAGAAGCACAAACTCCAGATCATCACCATTGCCGACCTGATCCGATATCGCCGCCATCAGGAAAAAGTGGTGGAATGTGTGTCCCGGGCCAAACTGCCCACACCCTACGGCGATTTCGACATCCTCACCTTCATCAGTACGGTATCCGATGAATACCATCTGGCCCTCGTTTTGGGCGAGATCAACAAAAAGGAGCCCATCCTGGTGCGCGTCCATTCGGAATGCCTGACCGGCGACGCCCTGCATTCCCTGCGCTGCGATTGCGGCGAACAGCTCAAGCGCTCTTTCGAACTTATCTCCAAGGCCGGCACCGGCGTGATCCTCTATATGCGCCAGGAGGGAAGGGGCATTGGCCTGGTGAACAAACTGCGCGCCTATCATCTGCAGGATGAGGGCAAGGATACCGTGGAGGCCAATTTGGACCTGGGTTTCCCGGCCGACCTGCGCGATTACGGCATCGGCGCTTTGATCCTCAAGGAATTGGGCCTGAAGAAAATAAAACTGCTGACAAACAATCCCAAGAAGTTGATCGGCTTGCAGGGTTACGGACTGGAGATCGTGGAGCGGCTGCCGATCGAGATCGCCGCCCGGGATACCAACCGTTCGTATCTACAAACCAAGAAGCGCAAGCTGGGGCATATGCTCAATGATGTTTGACCTTTACTACTCCGCATAAGGAGGCTCTGATGATCTTTCTGAAATCGCTCACCTTCATCGTCTGGAATATCGCCTTGGGCGCGCTGCTCATCTACCTGATCAAGTGGTTCCTCTTCAACCCCAAACACAGGCGGATCCTGGGAGTGCACATTCCCCTCACGCCCGGTTTTGTGGTCCGCAAGCGGGAATGGCTGTTCACCAAAGCCCGGGATATCCTGCACGATTTTCTGCGCCAGGCTGCGGATAGCAGGCTGAAGAACGGCTATCTGCACAAGTGGGAAGAGCAGGTCAGGCAGGCGGTTTGGGAGCAGACGCAATTTGTGGACGGCTGGAGCCTGCTGCCCCAAAAGTTCAAGGACAAGATCCACGCTGCCATCGCCAACATCGTGCGCGACCTCGCTTCCAAGATCCTGCGCAAGACCGTTCCGCACTTCATCGAACAATGGCAGGTCGAGCACCGGATCGACGAATATGACGAGCAATTCAGCAGCGAGTTCATCTACAAATATTTCCGCAAGTATGTCTATAAGCCACTGCTCCTTGCTTTTGTGGCCATCAACTTCCTCATCGGCGTGGTGAATATGATCCTCTTTCTGATCATCGCCTGAAGCACGCCCACCGGAACATCGAACAGATTTTCACATCGCGAATGAACGCAGTTTAACCAGCATTTGACACCCACAGGAGAGTAACCATGGAAGATCAAAACCGCATACCCAGGACCCTGCCGGTCCTGCACATAAACAACGTAGTCATGTTTCCCTATCTGCTGATGCCCCTCGTGGTATCGGATTCCGAGTCCAAACTGGTGATCGACCACGCCCTGGCCCAGGACAAAACGATGGCGTTCTTTCTGGATCAGGAAAAGGAAAATCCTGGCGACCTCGGCCTGCGCGAGATCGGAACCTCGGTTTCGATACTCCGGATGCTGCGCAACCAGGACGGCTCGATCAGCCTGCTCTTGCAGGGAACGTCACGCATCCGCCTGCAAAAGGCCGTCCAGCGCGATCCCTTCATCATGGTGGATGTGGAGAGCATCGCCGAGCAGACCATCGACGACACGGAAATCCACGCCTATCGCACCGTAGCCATCGAACTGATGGAAAAGATCGCCTCCGAAAGCACGATCCTGAGCACAGAGATGATCGCCGGTTTGAACAACATCAAGCAGGCAGGGCGCGTGGCGGACATCATCGCCGGCAACCTCGACCTCCAGATCGAAGACCGCCAGATCATCCTGGAGACCATCGACCTCAAGAAACGCTACAAATACCTGAACAACTGCCTGGCCGAAATGATCAAGCAGATGCGCGTGGAAAACAACATCCGCAGCAACATCCAATTGGAAATGAGCGAGGACCAGCGCCGCTACTACCTGCGTGAACAACTGGAGGCGATTCGCAAAGAACTCGGCGAAAGCGACGAGGTGACCAAAGAGATCCTCAAATGGAAGGACCTCATCCAGAAAAATAAACTTCCGGATTATGTGGAGGAGGTCGCCTACGAGGAATTGGAGCGGCTTTCCACCATGCAGCCAGCCGCCAGCGAATACGCCGTGGTGCGCAACTATCTGGACTGGATCGTCAATCTGCCCTGGCGCACTTACAGCAAGGACAGGCTGGACCTGAAGAAGATCGAGCAGATCCTCACCCATGACCACTATGGCCTGCAGAAGCCCAAGGAACGCGTTCTGGAGTATATCGCGGTAAAAAAACTCAAAGGCTCGCTCAAGGGTCCCATCCTCTGTTTCGTGGGACCTCCCGGTACCGGAAAGACCTCCATCGGACAATCGGTGGCCCGCGCCATGAAGCGCAAGTTCATCCGCCTGTCTTTGGGCGGGATCCACGACGAAGCCGAGATCCGCGGCCACCGGCGCACCTATATCGGCGCGATGCCTGGCAAGATAATCATGGAAATCAAACGCCAGGGCACCGCCAACCCTGTGTTCATGCTGGACGAGATCGACAAGCTCGGCCGCGATTTCCGGGGAGATCCAGCTTCTGCGCTGTTGGAAGTCCTCGATCCCGAACAGAATCACAGTTTCATGGATAACTACCTGAACCTCGCCTTCGACTTATCGGAAGTGATGTTCATCACCACTGCCAACAACCTGGATACAATTCCGCCCGCTTTGCGCGACCGCATGGAGATCATCGAATTCACCAGTTACCTGGAAAACGACAAGATCGAAATCGCCCGCCATTACCTCATCCCCAAGGAACAGGATGCCAACGGGCTGGCCGACCGCTCCATCAAATTCCGCAAGTCCGCACTGCAGGAACTCATCCGTTATTATGTGCGCGAAACCGGCGTCCGCAACCTCCAGCGCCGTATCGGCTCCATCTTCCGCAAGATCGCCCGCGAGGTTGCCGACGGCAAAGGCTCTGCCTGGAACATCACCGACGCCAACGTCAAAGACTTCCTCGGACCCCGCAAATACACTCTGGACGTGGCCAACCGCAAACCGGAGATCGGCGTAGCCACTGGAGTCGCCTGGACCGCTTACGGCGGCGAAATCCTGCTCTGCGAAGCGATACGCATGCCAGGCAAGGGTGCGATAGTCGTCACCGGCTTGTTGGGCGAAGTGATGAAGGAATCGGCCCGCATCGCGGTCAGTTTTTTGAAAGCCAATTACAAAAGATACAAGATCGATCCCAAGGAATTTGAAAAACACGACGTCCATATCCATTTTCCTTCCGGCGGCGTACCCAAGGACGGACCCTCGGCTGGAGTGACCCTCACAACTGCCCTGGCTTCGCTCTTTGCCGGGCAAAAGGTGAGGCACGATGTGGCCATGACCGGCGAAGTGACTCTCACCGGCAAGGTCCTGGAGATCGGCGGACTGAAAGAGAAGATGCTGGCCGCCCGGCGAGCCGGTATCCGCAAACTGATCATTCCGCGCGGGAACAAGGAATCCCTCGCGGATTTCCCGCCCGATCTGCTGCAAGACATGGATATCACCTTTGTGGACGAAGTTAACGAGGTCATGGACCTGATCTTGCTGCCTTTGCAGCCCCAGAAGAACGGCAAGGCGAAAAACGCCCCCAGAACCTGATCCCGGGCGGATATGGACAAATATCCCAACATCGTCATTCTGCTGAATCTGCCGGTGGAGTACCTGCCCAAGGCGGAGTTCGTTTTGCGCACCTACTGCTACGTGCTCCGTTTGAATCCGCAGTTTGTCTACGGCAAGCACTACGAAGCGGCCCATCTCTATTATGGGCCGTATTCCGGCAGGGATTACCCGATCAAGATCCACTACGACGGCCGCGCCGCCGGATTCTTTGAGCAACGCGAATTGTACCCTCTGGATCAGGTGAATTTCCGCCTCTTCAAGAAAGAATACATCCCCTTCCTCTTTTCCCAGACCGGGGAGATTTTCTCCTTCCAGCCGGACAGCGTGATGTTCCGCAAGGACATCGTGGCCAGCGGATTTTACTTTCTTACCTGCTGGCATGAATACATCCTGGGCTTCCATGGCGAACGGCGCGGCAGGGTGGATTTCCGCCAGTCCCTGCAATACCGCTGGGACTTTACCGAAGTTCCGGTGGTCGATGTGTATTGCCAGATGCTGCTTTTCGCCATGGGAATCAGCCTGCCCCAGTTCATCCGGGAGATCAACTGGAGCGTCTCCAGCCGCTTTTCGATCTCGCTTTCCCACGATATCGACTATTGGGATTTCTGGGCTGCCGGACAAAAGAAGGAAGTTTTCAAATACAATCTGCACACCTTCTTCAAGCGCCCCGTGATAGCCACCTACAAGATCCTGGGCCATACCCTGCACAAAAACCTGATCCACGACCCCCAACGCCAGGCCCGCTGGATCCTGAATAAAGAGGCGAAACTGGGCGTGAACTCCACCTGGTTCATCTTTGGCAAGGACGATTACGAGGATCCGCGCCAGAACTACATCTCCGATCCGGACATCAGGGCCAGATTGTTGCAAAACCTCGACGGCCGCGAGGTTGGCTTGCATGGAAGCCCGGAATCGGCCTACAATCCTGCCGCTCTGGCCCGGGAATTGAATCTGCTGAGGTCCCACGGCTTCGAGGTCGACGGCTATCGCTCCCACTACCTCAATTTTGATTACCAGAAGAGTTTCCAGATCCTCGAAGAAGCCGGATTGCTTTACGATTCTACCCTCGGCTATTGGGAAAACGTCGGCTTCCGGGCTGGGATCTCCTTTCCTTTCTTCCCTTTCAACATCGCCCAAAACCGCCCCTTCCGCGTGCTGGAAATTCCGTTGATCGTGATGGACACCACCCTCTACTCTAAAAAAGCCATGGATCTCCGCCCCCAATCCGCTCTGCGCGCGGTAAAACGCTTGATCGACATGGCGGAAAAATACCAGTCCCACCTTTCCCTGCTCTGGCACAACACCAGTTTCGATCCCATCGATTATCCCCTCTGGTCTGGCGTTTACTGGAGCAGCCTGCGCTACGCCGTCGCGAAACGGGCGTGGATCACTTCGCTGAACAACATCTATGCCGAGTGGGTCAATAAAAGTTGAGGTTTTGCCATGCCCGGATTCTTGCGAACCGTTCTTAGCCTGCTTTGGAAATTGGGCTTCATCATTTTGATGCTGGCCACCTTGCTGGTGCTGCCCCTGCTGCTGCTCTGCAAGGTCTTCCTGAACCTCTCCGCCTATCGCCGTTTAGTCTACCGGGTGGCCCAAACCTGGGGCTGGCTCACCGTCTATACCACCGGTTCGAGGATAACGCTGCAAGGGCGCGAAAACTTGCCAGCGGATGGTAACTACTGCTTTGTGGGAAACCATCAGAGCCTCTTTGACATCCCCGCCTTCCTGGCCCGCGTGAACCGTCCGGTGGGCTTCATCGCCAAACGCGAATTGAAGCGTTTCCCAGTGCTGCGCCAATGGATGGAGCAGATGCCCAGCCTCTTTCTGGACCGCCAGGACGCACGCCAGGCCTTGCGCCTTTTCACGCAAGGCAAGCAACTGCTGGAAAGCGGATTCCCCCTCATGATCTATCCGGAAGGCGGACGCAGCGGAAAAGCTCAGATGCGGGACTGGCATCCCGGTGCATTGAGGCTGCCCCTAATGGCCAGGGCCGCCATCGTGCCCGTGGCGATCTCCGGAACCTGGAAGATCATGGGTCTGGATTCCACCGTTAAACCCGCCCGCATCAGCATCCGCGTCCTGCCGCCCATCGCTCCGGAAGATCCCCTTTATAAAGACAAAGCCGGCCTCTTCACCCAGATTCAAAATATGCTCGGAGAGGCTTTGCAGGATCTGGATAGCGATTAGCCAGGGCTGGAACTGCGGGGTTAGTGGGTTAATGAGTTAATGAGTTAATGAGTTAATGAGTTAATGAGTTAATCGTGAAAGGGTGAAAGGGTGTAACACCAGGCGGGTAAAAGGATCTACAGGGGGATGGGGGCTGCGCTAGCCTCAGTCTCTTCATCCGCCAGTGCCAACACAGTCATCCCGGACGCCGGGTCTTCAGGGAGTGGGGTGGCGAACCGGGATCCAGTCTGTTAACTATCTCCTTCACCCCAACTCTTAACTCTCAACTCTCAACTCTCAACTCAAAATATCCCTCTATATATGATAGGGTGAGAAAACCACACCTCGGCAAGGATTTGTTAACTTAGTTTCCTTACTTCTCCATTCCTTTGTGCCTCTGTGTCTCTGTGTTGAATATTCCCTGCTTTCCTCTGTGTTGATAACAACCGCGTAAACCCGGCGGAATGACCGCCAAACCACCTCACCGCCCAACAAGCAGTTTAGGCGGTTGGGCTGCTTCGGGGGGCGCTAAGCAGAGAGGTAGGAAACAAGGCTCACGCGAATTCGATCACGAGGATGGTGATGTCGTCTTTAGGTTCCTGTTTTCCGGAGAAGTTCCGCACGCTCGACAGGATCGACTGGGCGATGGTTTCGGGCGTAGGGTAGGCGATCTGGGTGAGTTTGGCGGTCAGGCGGGCATTGCCGAAGAGTTCCTCCCGGTCGTTAACCGCCTCGTTGATCCCATCGGTCACCAACACGATCTGATCGCCAGGATTCAATTGCGCCGCTTCTTCCGCGATCTTCACCGCGGGAAAGAAACCCAGCGCGGTGGCATGCGTGGCGGCATAGGTTTTCACCTGATGGCCAGCGGTGAGGATGTGTAGTGGAACATGCCCGGCATTGGAAAAGACCAGCATTCCCGTCTGGCAGTCGATGATTCCCAGGATCATGGTCACGAAGTCGGAGGCGAGGTTGTTTTCCGTCAGGAACAGGTTCAGTTTGCCCAGGATCTCGCGCGGGCTGGCTGTGTTCACGGCCACGGTGCGGATATAGGTGGTAACCATGGTCATGGTCATGGCGGCGGCGATGCCTTTGCCCACGACATCCGCGATGGCAAAGCAGAAATTATCGCCATCGATCCAGAAATAGTCATAAAGGTCGCCTCCGATCTGCCCCGCCGGCTCCAGGATGCCGAAGGCGGAAACGCGGTCGGAAGCCTGGGAGGGGACGGCGTTGCCGGGGATCAGGTTGCGCTGGATCGTGGAAGCGAACTGGATCTCAGTTTCCATGCGCGACTTGTCCTCCGTGACTTGTTTCAGATTGGAGATGTATTGTTTCAGGGCGGAGGCCATCGAGCCGATGGAGTTCTTCAACACTTCGATCTCCTGGCTGCCGGAAACATCGGGCAGGCGCGGATCAAGATCTCCGGATCCAACCTGGCGCAGGGAACCCACCAGTTCCGCCAAAGGCCGGTTAACCGCTCTGGTTTTGGCGCGGATAGCCAGTCCGACAGCCAGGAAAGCCAGCACAGAAGGGAGGATGTAGATGGACATCAATTTGCGCAGGTCGGCCAGAACTTCCGCGTTGCTGACCTGCAGCACCAGAAACCAATTGATCGAAGGCAGGGGTTGGCTGTAGATCCAGGCTTTTTTCCAGAGGGTGGTGCCTGATGTGCGGAGGAACTGGTCTTCACCCCGCAGCGCCAGCCTGAAATTCTCCCGGGCCTGGCTGTTACGGTGCAGTTCCGCCACGTCGAAGATAGTGTAATTCATAGCCAGCGAATCGGCTGGATGCGCCAGGATCGCTCCGTTGCCTGATAACAGCCAGGCATAGCCGGTTTTTTTGATCTTGATGGGCGCGATGATCTTGTGGAGGTCCTCCAGGCGGATGTCCATGCGCAGGATTCCCGGGTAGCGCGTGGTGTCGGCCAGGGGGATGGAATAGGAACAGATCAGTTCCTCAGATCCAGCCCGGTCGAACCAGGGATCTGTCCAGGCGGGGCGTCCGGTCAGGCGGGGGATCTGATACCAGTCCTGGAACTGATAGTCGGTTCCGGGCAGATATTCTTTGCGCTGGGTGCCATCCGCATTTATATAAATGAACGGCGCGCTTCCAACGCCCGGTTCGGGGGCAATGCAGATCGAGGCAAGCTCCGGGTTTTCCTGCAGCAGATGCTGGAAATAGGGTTCCAGGCGGTTCATATCCAGCGGTTCCAGAAGATAGAGGTCTTTCAAATTGTCGCCCAGCAGCATCATTTTGTTGAGTTCTCTGCCGATCTGGCTGGCTTTGGCCTGTGCCAGGTTTCCCATCGCTTCGCGGGCATTGGCGATCAGGACGTCGGAGATCAGGCGGTATGTGATCGCCACGAATACCAGGCCTACGATAGACAACACCCAAAATGTGAAGCTGGTCAGTTGGATCGCCAGGCTGCGGACGCCGCTACTTGGTTTCCTGAGGGTAAAACTCATGATAGTCCACGGGTTGGGAGAGCAGTTTGTATCTGAGCAGGATAGCCTGTGCCCGCTCAAAATCGGCGGGATCCAGCCAGCCTAGCTTGTCTGGATTTTCCATTACGCGGTCGCGCATCTTGTCGAGCATCCAGGCCTGGTGCGAGCGATTCGCAGGCAGATGGGCCATTTTCTGGTATTTAAGCACCACGTCCAGAGTTTCCTCGCGATGCTCCAGGGCGTATTTCCACCCCTCCAGCGTGGCATTCGCGAAAGCCCTGCACTGCTCGGGATGAAGGGCATAGAAATCCCGGGTGGTGTAGAGTCCGTCGTCGATGATGTCGAAGCCGTAATCACCAAGGTTGAAGGTGACAAGTTCGTCTTCGTCCAGGCCGGCCATCAGGATGCGGTGATACTCGTTGTAGTCCATCACGTTCATCATGTCCACCGCATCGCTGAGAAGCAGGCTTACCGACCACTCGATCGGCACCACCTGGATGCCCAGGTTTTGCTCTTCCAGGAAGTGGCGGACATATTCCCCGGATTCGTCGCGCCAGACGCCTACTTTTTTGCCGCGCAGGTCGCGCAGGGTTTTGATCCCGGAGGTTTTTTTGCCCACCAACAGGGTGGAGTTCTTTTGCGAGATCTGGGCTAGGTTGACCACACCAGGCCCGCTGTGATAGTTGTGGATGGCGTAGATCAGATTGATGCTGGTAACATCGGCACTACCTGAGATGAGGGATTGATAGGGCGGGTATTCCAGACCGCCTGGAAGGATCTCCACATTCAGCCCCTGCCTGGCGTAAAACCCTTTTTCCTGCGCCATGAATACTCCGGCAAACTGTGCTTGATACAGCCATTTGAGACGGTAGCGGATGGTGAACAGGTCCGCGGCGGGCTGCTCTTGTGTCTGGGGGAGAGACTCCGTTCCTCCTTTACTCTGTCCGCCGTTGCGGGGGCATCCGGCCAGCGCAAAAAGCGCCAGGAAAACAAACGGGAACAGGGGTAAAGATAAAAATCTTGCCAAGCCAACTGTTTTGCTCACATCACTCCTTAATCTTCGATACAGCCGGGGCCGCTGCTTCACGGTCCCGATAGTCAAAGTCAATCCCAAGCTGCGGCGAATAGGTGTCAAGGAGAAATACCGAAAAAAACACTTTATCTGTGGAAACATATCCACAAGCGCGGTGTCGATGCTGGAGTGGGCGCTATTTTGGCCTGGTCAGACGGTATTCCCGGGCTGCTCCCAGGAAATCCCGGAACAGGGGATGGACTTTGTTGGGACGGGATTTGAACTCAGGGTGGAATTGCACGCCGATGTAGAAGGGATGCTCGGGAATTTCCACGATCTCCACCAGCATGTCGTCGGGCGAAAAACCAGCCAGCGCCAGCCCTTTGGAGGTGAGCCGGACGCGGTATTGGTTGTTGAATTCATAGCGGTGGCGGTGCCGTTCGCTGATGGACGCGCTGCCATAGGCTTTGCGGGCCAGGCTACCGGGCGCGAGTTTGCAGGGGAACGCGCCCAAACGCATGGTGCCGCCGACCATTTTCTGGTAAAGCTGGTCTTCCATCATGTGGATTACAGGATGGGGGCTCTGGGGGGCGAATTCCGTGCTGTTCGCGTCTTTGCAGTGGCAGACGTGCCGGGCGAATTCGATCACGGAAACATGCATGCCCAGGCAGAGGCCCAAATAGGGGATCCGCCGGGTGCGGGCATACTGGGCGATGGCGATCTTGCCCTCGATCCCCCGCACTCCGAAACCGCCGGGGATCAGGATGCCGTCCGCGTCCTTCAGTTCTTTGGCCAGTTCTTGCGTCTTGAAGGTCTGCTCGGAATCCACCCATTTGATCCGCAATTGGAGCTTGTGCGCGGCGGCGGCGTGCTGGAGCGCTTCTTCGACGCTTTTATAGGCGTCCTGGTGGCGCACGTATTTTCCGCAGACGGCGATGGTGACACTGGCGCTGCTGCCAGCGCTATTGGCGAGGAACTGCTTCCAAGCGTGAAGCCGCAGGGGTTTGCATTCCAGGTTGAAATGCTGGCAAATGATCTTGTGCAAGCCCGCCTTGCCGAAGGTGAGGGGGACCTGATAGACGCTGGGCACATCGATGGCGTTGATCACATGTTCGCGCGGAACGTTGGTGAAAAGTGCGATCTTGGCGTAGATCTCGTCCGCGAAAGGCTTTTCCGAGCGGCAGAGCAGGATCTCGGGCTGGATGCCGATCTCCCGGAGTTTGTAGGCGCTGTGTTGAGCTGGTTTGGTTTTCAGTTCTCCGGCGGCGTGGATAAAGGGAATGTAGGTCAGCATGATATACAGCGTGTTTTGATATCCCAGATCCAGCCGGAGTTGGCGCACCGCTTCCAGGAAGGGCAGTCCTTCGATGTCGCCCACCGTTCCGCCGATCTCGGTGATGATGATGTCGTAATCCTTTTCCGGCTTGCGGATCCGGCGCTTGATCTCGTCGGTCACATGCGGGATCACCTGCACGGTCTTGCCCAGATACACACCATGGCGTTCGTTTTGTAGAACGCTTTCGTAGATCTGGCCGGCGGAACAGCTGCAATCCCGGGTGAGTGCTTCATCCACGAACCGCTCGTAATGGCCGAGGTCGAGGTCGGTTTCGGCGCCATCGTCGGTAACGAAAACTTCTCCGTGCTGGAAGGGGCTCATGGTGCCGGGATCTACGTTTAAGTAGGGATCGAACTTTTGGGTTACGACCCGGTAACCCATTGATTTGAGCAACAAACCGATGGAAGCGGTGGCGATGCCCTTGCCCAAGGACGAGATCACGCCGCCCATCACGAAAATGTACTTGGCCATAATACCTCTATTCAAGCGCCAGGGGAGGCGGAAACCGCCATCCGGCCTCCGCTCCCGCTGTCGCGTTATTTTACGTTGATGCCTATCAGGCCAGGCTTTTCAGTTCGGCCAGCGATTCTTTGATCGCCTGCACGGTGAAAGCCAGATCATCATACGTATGCCGGTAGCAGATGTAGCCATGATGGAAAGGCTGCAGGAACACGCCCCGGCGGATCAATTGGGTGTAGAACTCCGGACGGAGTTTCTTGTAAAGCCCGGCTTCGTCTTTGGGGAAGGTGACGAAGGGCATCCAAGGCGAGCCGCTGAAGCGGGCCGGAATACCCGATTCAGCCACGGCTTTCTCCACTTGCTCGCCGAACTTCTTGCCCTTGGCGGCGATCACGTCCAGGACCTTGTCGCGCTGGAGGATTTCGATCGTCTTCAGGGCGGCGATCTGGGCGTCGCTATTGGGGAAGAAGGTGGAGGAAAGGAAGACTTCCTTCTCCAGCACTTTCATCACTTCACGTTTGCCCACCAAAGCGGCGATGGCAAAGCCGTTGGCCATGGCTTTGCCGATGGTGGAGAGGTCGGGCGTGACGCCAAAGTAGGCCTGGGCTCCGCCAAGGCTGCATCTGAAGCCGCTGCGGATCTCGTCGAAGATCAGCACGCAGCCATATCGATCGGCAAGCTTGCGCACGCCTTCCAGATAGCCCGGCAAAGGCATCTGCACTTCGGAACCCAGAGGATGTCCGACAGGCGTCACGATGATGGCGGCCATGTCGTTGGCGTGGGTTTTCAGGATATCTTCCAATTGGTCGAGGTCGTTGTAATGGAACTCTAGGATGTCTTCGTAGAATTTTTCCGGGATGCCGCCCTTCACTTCCACACACCAATCGTGCCAGCCGTGATAGCCGCAGCGAGCGATCTTTATCTTGCCTGTGTAAGCCCTGGCGACCCGGATGGCGATGGTGGTGGCGTCGCTGCCGGTTTTCACTATCGCCGCCATTTCGCAGGAGGGGATCACTTCCTGCAGTTTGCGCACCAGCTCGTTCTGCATGGGCTGGGTGAGCGAGAAACAGAAGCCCTTGCCGCGGATCTGTTCGATCACCGCGTTGTCGATCTCTTCTTCGCCATAGCCGATGATGATGGGGCCATAGGCGCAGAGGTAGTCGATGTATTCGTTGCCGTCGACGTCGCGAATACGACCGCCCTTGCCAGCTTCAAAGAAGATCGGGTATTCGCCCTGCACGAAATTGTAGGGCCGGCGGATGCCTGCCACGCCGCCAGGGACTAGGGTTTGCGCCTCGGCAAAGAGAGCCATGCTCTTATCGAGTTTGAGTTTGTCTGCCATGCTGTTCTCCTACCTTGTCCAGAGGGAAGCGATGCCCATGCCGCCGCCGATGCAAAGCGAAGCCAGGCCTTTGTGGACATCTCGTTTTTGCATTTCATGCAGCAAGGTGACGATGATGCGGGCTCCGCTGGCTCCGATCGGATGGCCGAGCGCGATGGCGCCGCCATTGACGTTGACGATGGCGGGATCGAGTTTTCCCGGCCCTTCGGATTCCAGTCCTTTCAGTACCGCGAGCGATTGCGCGGCGAAAGCTTCGTTGAGTTCCGCCAGCTCGATGTCGCCAATGGACCAGCCGGATTTTTGCAGGACCCGGGAAATCGCGGGTACCGGCCCGTAGCCCATGATCGCGGGATCCACGCCAGCTGAAGCGCTGTTCACGAAGCTTGCTAGGATGGGCAGCCCCAGCTCGAGCGCTTTGTCTTCGCTCATCAACAGCAGCAGCGCGGCTCCGTCGTTTATCCCCGAGGAGTTGGCGGCGGTCACCGAACCGTCGGATTCGAAGGCTGGGCGCAGTTTCGCCAGGCTTTCCACGGTAACGCCAAAGCGCGGCATTTCGTCATTTTCAATCACGAGGGGATCGCCTTTGCGCTGGGGAATGCTGATGGGCACTATCTCATCGCGAAAGCGTCCGCTGCTGATGGCGGACTCGGTTTTGTTCTGGCTCGCGGTGGAAAAGGCGTCCTGTTCCTCGCGGCTGATTCCGTGTTTGGCGGCCAGGTTTTCCGCCGTGATGCCCATGTGATAGTTGTTGAAGACGTCGCTCAAACCATCGCGGATCATCAGGTCCACCAGTTCCTTGTTGCCCATCTTGCCGCCCCAGCGGACGTCCATCGAGGCGTAGGGGATCTGGCTCATGTTTTCCGTTCCTCCGGCAACGATGATGTCGGCTTCGCCGGCAGCGATCATCATGGCGGCCAGGGTCACAGCTTTCATGCCCGAACCGCAGACTTTGTTCACCGTATAGGCGGGCACGCGATCCGGCACTCCGCTGTGTATGGCCACCTGGCGGGCGATATTTTGTCCGTGTCCGGCTCCGCAAACATTGCCCAGGATCACTTCATCCAGTTGTCCGCCTTGCAAGCCTGTTTCGGCAAGCACTGCCTTGAGAACGGCCACGCCAAGCTGCACGGCCGAAACGTCTTTGAACGCGCCGCCGAAATTCCCGATGGGAGTGCGTTTGGCGCATACCACGACTGTCTTACGCATTGGTTCCTCCATGTGTTTTATTTATGTTTTTCGTACAAAATCCATTCTGCATCTGCATGTTTCTGATGCTTGCTAACAGCGCCATTACTTAATCAAGGTCCGGAGATCGCAGACACGGGACATCCTTTGTAATCGTCGCCGTTGCCATTTTTACAGATGCCGCAGTTGATGCATTTCTGGGCATCGATCACGGCTTTGTTACTCACCAGAGTGATGGCTTGAACCGGGCAATAGAGAGTGCATAATCCGCATCCGATGCAGGTTTCGGCATTAACTGCGTAGTTGGATGCTGCCGCCCTGGTTTCAGTTTTCGCCGCAGCTTCGCCTTGCTTTGGAGCTGTGGTTTTGGCAAGAGGTACGGCTTTTGCGCTTGCTGGCGATGTGGTGGTTTGTGCAAGCAGCGCAGTCCTTCCCGCCACTGAATCGGACACTGGAACAGAATCATAAGCAGCTCTAACTCCCGCAACGCAGCGGGTGCAGCCGATGCATTTCTTGGCGTTGATCACCGCTTTGCCATTGCGCATGGAGATGGCGTCAACCGGGCATACTTCTACCAGCTGGGTGCGCGGAAAGATGTTGAGGGCGGACATCAGTTGCAGGCAGATGACAACCGCAAGCAACGCGATGATTATCACCGGGATCACTTTGCGCATTCGCGTTCCTCGCTGTACGTTCCCGGTTTCGGGCAGCTTAGCGCGCAAAGATCGCAGTGGATGCAGTTCCTGTCGCGCACATATTCGTTTACGGCGATGTTGATGTTCATCGGGCAGAAAAGCATGCACACTCCGCAGTCGGTGCAGCGTTCCAGATTACGTTTTACCAGGCTGCGCTTGATACCCGCCACCTCGCCCAGCCATTGGAACACGTTCATCAAGGCAGCATAGGGGCATAAAAACCGGCACCACTCCCGGCTGCCGAACCAGGATTTGAGGAAGACCAAAGCCAACACGCCAAGCCCCGGCGCGATCAGCCTGGGTAATAGCGAAAGCCCGTAAAAGGGGCAGAGTCGGAAATAGATGTAATTGATGCCCAGGATCGTCATGACGGCGGTTGCCAGCAAGATAAGATACTTCAGCCAGGCCAGCTTGCGGTCAACGAAAAAGGGCGTCTGGTGTTTGGCGCGGTACTTCCCGCTCCGCAGCGAGTAGATGAACTCCTGCATGGTACCCAGGGGGCAGAGCCAGGCGCAGAAACGCCTGCCCCAAAACATGGAATGAACGAGGACCGCGAAGCCAAACACGATTGCTGCGGCCATGGCAGCTCCGCCCAATTTCAGGAAGCCCCAACCGCTAAGCCCAAAACACACCACGGCGTAAGGACAGGCTTGATGGATCACATACTTGCCGCCCTGGATCACCAGGCCCAGAAAACCCAGGGACAACAGGAAACTGACGCTCTGAACGATTCTGCGTCGCTTCTGAGTTTTATCCGGTTTCATCGCTGGTGTTTCCTTTGTCTGTGTTTTGACTGCGCATGGCAGGACATCTCTCCAATGAGTGTGATAATGTCAATCAAAAACTGCCCGCTTCTATAAGTGCAACTCAGGAATGGGAATGAGCTACTCCACCGGTTTTTCCCCAGCTGTTCGTCGGGGTTCATAGCTGGAGTTTACCGTGTTATCGAATGGGCCAGGAGAGTGAAACCCCGGTTTGTACCGCGGTCCGTAACCTTTCCCAATACCTTTTTACTTAATCTTCCATCAGGAACACTTTCAACAGCTTCGCCGCTCCGCTTCTGCCGTTCAGCATATCAAACTCCTCAGCGCTGATGGGGCAATGGAAAGCTTCGAACTGCGGGACGGGGATGCGTTCAGCTGGCAGCAGCGTGAACACCTGGCGGAATGGAGTTTGGACGGCAAGCGAGTCTGGCCCGGCAGCGTTGAATCCAGATGAATCGATCTCCAGCAGAACTTTGGAAATGGCAACACCGGTGGAGTTCCGGATCCTGGCCACAAGGTGGTAAGACGGGAATTCGGCGTTGTTGGATTTGTTGTATTGAACTTCCCATTGCAGCACTTCGGCGTCATCAAAGTAGGGCAGGAAAAAATCCCGCCGCACGAATATGCCGGACTTGCCGATATCTTCTTTGATGGCGTCCAGCAATTTCAGCAGGCTGAGGCGTTTATATTTGCGCAAACTCGCGGGCAGGTTGGCCAGATAGTCGTAATTGTCGATAGTCTTGGGATCCTTGACTACTGAGGGTTTATCCTGGTCCAGGCGCGTGACGAGGTCTTGAAAGATGGCGTTGACCGCGTCCTTATCTTTTTGGGGCAATCCAGAGTTGATGCTGATCTCTTTCTTCACCCATTCGGTGGGAAAATAGTCGGCGACCTTTTCGCGGAAGAAGATCACGCCCACCAAAACGAGTACGCCGATGAGGGCAATTATCGCCAGAAGTGCGCAGCCGCCGCGATGCTTTTTCTTTTCCTGTCCAGCTGAGGATACTTGCATTTCCTGAGCCGGATCGTGAGTCTGTAACTCAGTCGGAGCCGAACTCGCGGTGTCTGCGTTGAGGGCTGGTTTTTCTTTGCGTTTGAACATTGTAACTCCTGGCTGTCTGTTTTTTGTATTCTTGCAGGTTAGCGTTGCCTATCGCGGTTGACGCTCGCTGGATAGGGTGTTTTGTCAAGCACTATATCCGTTTGAATCCCGGGAAGCTTCTAATGGCCGCAGTTCGCGGCTCGTGCCCAATCAACTGATATCCCGGCGGAGCAGGAGTCGCAGAGAAACAGCAGCACAGAATAAAATGCTTCGATAACCTGCCAAACCCCATTCCGCCTGCGTTGCAGGGGTGTTCAGTTTTACCATGAGTTGCCTGCGGCAGAAAAAAACTCGTTATGGTGGCGCTCGTGAACCATAGAAAATGCAGGTGATCACGGCTCCCACCAAAACTTTTTTTTTGCTTTTCGACCTTCGCCCGAAACACATTTGAATGCGATTAAATCAGGCATTTGGGGCAAAATCAGTAAACACTAACAGACTATGCGATTACCAATCTGAAGCGATTTTTGGAAAAAAAACTTGACTGGTTTTAATCACCTATAATATATGCATTAACCGTAATCGAACCAATCAGTGTTGGATTACACATTCTGCACTAAGGAGAACAAAAATGGTTCTTACCAAACCCAAAGTTACAAAGCCCAAAGCCGCACCGAAAAAGACGACCGCAGCAGCCGCCAAACCCAAGGCCGCTCCCAAGAAAGCAGCCCCGAAAAAAGTGGCCAAGCCTGTAGTCAAGACCGCGAAGCCCAAGGCCGCTCCGAAAAAAGCAGCCCCGAAAAAAGTGACCAAGCCTGTGGTCAAGACTGCCAAACCCAAGGCCGCTCCGAAGAAAGCCGCCCCCAAGAAAGTGACCAAACCTGTGGTCAAGACCGCCAAGCCCAAGGCCGCTCCGAAAAAAGCAGCCCCGAAAAAAGTGACCAAACCTGTGGTCAAGGCAGCTCCGAAGAAAGCCGCTCCGAAGAAAGTGGCGAAGCCCGTGGTCAAAGCCGCCCCGAAGAAAGCCGCTCCCAAGAAAGTGGCCAAACCCGTGGCCAAGGCCGCTCCCAAAAAAGCGGCACCCAAGAAAGTCGTAAAAAAGTAAGCAACCGGTTTTCGGCTACTTCACTTCTCAAGTAGAGCAGCACGCCGATGCTGCCGGCCTGAACCCCGGGATCTTGTCCCGAATGTGAACAGGCGGCAACTGCGGCGTGCTGTTCTGTTTTTGGGATAAGCCAAGCCAGCCCGGATGGCTTATGTCCTTGTTTGCGAGGGTTGAATCAGGCAGCATCAGGATCCCTTCCCATCCCGATCACAGTATCCCATCCCGTATCTGCCCGTTTTTCCCAACTTGTTATCCTGAATGGAGATATCCAAATCGCCCCCGCGGGCATCTCTCTATCACTTGTCTATCACTAGTCAATCAAGCGTCTATAATAGACACTTGATTGAGGCTTGATAGACACTTGATTGACGCCAACCCCCGGGAGCGTAGTGTAGCATTCCAATGCTACACACAAAAAAAGAGGCCACAAAGAAGCTAATAAAAAGAGGCCAAGAGGAGTCCAAAAAAAAGAGGACATTGGAATGGGCAGGAGAATGTGTAACAAAAAAAGGCTCAAGTTCAATTATGGTGGGTAAATCGGATTGCCTGCAAGAGAATGGTCT
>CAYSAT010000005.1:0-37533 GCA_964429035.1 uncultured Candidatus Cloacimonadota bacterium
CCTGCAAGTAGGCCGTGAGTTGCTCCACGAAGAGCGGATTGCCCATGGAGCGCGCGGTGATGAGGTCCAGCGTGGCTGCGGGAACTGATTCCAGGCGCAGGATGCTTCCGATCAGGGAGTGACAGGCGAAGTCGCCCAGTTTATCCAGTTCCAGCCTGTGTTTCTCATGCCCCGCCAGTTCCCAATCCAGTTCCGAGCCGTCTTCAAGTTGCCGGCAGGGACAGACTATCAGCAGCGGTGCGGTTTTCTGCCGGCTCCAAATCCGCAGGATGTCCAAACTCTCCGCGTCCAGCCATTGGCCATCGTCCAGATGCAGCAGGAAGGGCTTCTTTTCACCCAGTTTATGGAACAACAGCAGCAGCGCTTGGGTCAGCTGGCCGGGCTTATCATCTGCCGGAAGCATGCTCCAGACGGAGTTTTCCCAAGTGTAGCCCAGCAGCGAGGCGATAAGCGATTCCACCCTCTGCAGTTCCGCGTTTCCAGCCGCCAGTTCCTGCCACATAGCCCGGAACATCGCGATTCCCACGGGTGCCGGCAACTGCGGATTGAAATAGAACCGCGCTTTTACGAGCTGGGTGACCGCGTCCAGAGGCTTGGCGGCCAGGGCGTCGCAGCCCAGGCGGAAGAAATGGCAGGAATCCGCGTATGGCGCCAGAGCCTCCAGCACCAGGCGCGTCTTGCCAATCCCCGGCTCTCCGGAAACATAGACCACCGCGCTAGATCCCCCGGCCAGACCGCGCTCCACGATATCCCGGATGAAGGCGGTCTCTGTTTCCCGCCCTGTAAACCGGTTCACCTGCACTGCGGAGCCTGCCTCGGCCTGCTTGCCCAGCCTGTAATAGCGCAGCGGTGTGTCGATCCCTTTCAGGTTCAGGGTGCCCAGAAAATCGAAGGAGTATTTGCGGTAGAACTCCTGCCAGAAATTGGCGTCGGCTAGGATTTCGCCGGGACGCGCCTTGCCCATCAGACGCGCCGCCAGATTCATCGGATGCCCCATGGCGGTGTATTCGCGGGCGTTGCCTGCGCCCGTGTAACCCGCGATGACCTCGCCGCAGCTGATCCCCACAGCCAGTTTGGGTAGTTTTTCCAGCGCGTCCAGAGAGAACTTGCAGATCTGGTCCAAAGTCTTGCCGCTGCTGCGTGGCAAGCCGAACAGGATGATCGCGGCCAAGCCCTTGTCCGTGGCGTCCAGTTTGTTCACGAGGCCCTGGCAGGCGTCGGCAAGCCTTTCCAGTTCGGCTATGGAGGCTTCCCTCTCCCCGGCCGGGATCCCTTCCAGACTGGCGAAGCAAAAGGCTCCGGTGCGGATCTCCGGCTGCGGCGTTTCCGCTTTGAACCTGGGATTTAGGAAACTGGAAGCGGCCCTGGCTGCTGCTCTGACCGGCTCAAACTGCGCGGGAACGGCGAAACTCCTTGCAAGGGGACGGAAACCGGACTCGAGGGGCTGGAACAGCGTGATACCCGCGTTGTTGGCCGCGCCGCGTGAAAAGATGAGCGGTTGTTTGAGGGCGGCCAGCTCCGCCAGTTCGCGCATGGGTTCGCCCTGGAAGACGTATTCGTTCTGGAACTCGTTGACAAAGATCTGCCACTGGATTTCGCCGTAGGTGATGGTCTGCCGCACTTGCAGTTTAACGGTTCCGGCACAGCTGGAGAATTCGGCGCGATCGGCGAAATGGGCGGCGATGGCATTTACTGCGAAAAGGATATCGGGCTGGCCTTCAGCAGGAAAGATGGAGCAAAAGGCGTCGCCGGCGAAGAGGGTTACACAGCCGCCGTAGCTTTCCACGCTTTGGATGGGCGCTCCGAATACCTCGTCCAGCATCTTGCTCAGGTCTTCCGCGCCTTGCTTGCCCTGCTTTTGCAGCGCGGTGCCGATGCGCGTGAAATCCACAATATCCAGCAGCAAGGCATAAGCGGAAACGCTGCCCCGCATAGAGCCCGCGGCATATTGCCGCAAAATGAACTCAGGTATGTAACGGATCATCTGGCCTCCCCATTCGCGGCCGCGCAGCCCGGTCGGCTAACCCAGCCCTGAAACGTTCCTGACTCAGCACACAGGTTCTGTCAAGATATTCCTAACGTTTTTACCTTATTGTTGGCTTTCTACCAATTTGAGTGGGTAGAAACATGGAGGAGTAAACCTGCTGAATCAGGTTAGTCAGTAGCAAGCAGTTTCGTTCACTAACACACTCGATTTGTTTGAACGAGAGCCGAAAAGACTGGATCCCGGGTAGCACTCCGTGTTTCCGGGATGACAGGCGTGAAAAGGGGGACTGGGTAGCGGCGCTCACTGAAGCGCTGAAAGGGCGACGGAGCGGGATTTTGAAGAGACCTTCGCTGCAGTGTAGGTCTCCGATCCTACAGCTGTTTAGCACTGGAATGCTACACTACCTAAGAGCGATGTCCGCCTGCACATAGTCAGCCTGTACATAATCCAGCTGGTTCAGCCCCAGTATTTGCGGTCCAGGGTGCGGTATTGGATGGCTTCGGAGATGTGGTCGGAAGTGATGTTGGGCAGGCCTTCGAGGTCGGCGATGGTGCGGGCCACCTTCAAGATGCGGTCGAAGACCCGGGCGGAGTAACCCAGTTTATCGATGGCGTTTTGCATCTGCTCCTGGCTCGCGAGGTCCATCTGGCAATACTTGCGCAGAAGTTTGGAATTCATCTGGGCGTTGCAGAAGATACCGTCGCCGGAGTAACGGGCGCGTTGGATGGCGCGGGCGGCATTGACCCGGGCGCGGATATCCGCGGACCTGTCTCCGGAGGGCAGCGACGCGAGATCGGAGTAACCGACCGCCGGGACCTCCACATGGATATCGATGCGGTCAAGCAGCGGACCCGAGACGCGGCCCCGGTAACGCTGGATCGCGCCGTATTCGCACCCGCAGCTGTGGTTGGGGATGTGGGAGCCGAAATAGCCGCAGGGGCAGGGATTCATCGAGGCGATGAGCATGAATTCCGCGGGAAAAGTGAGGCTGGTGGCGGCCCGGGAAATGGTAACGATGCCGTCTTCCAGAGGCTGGCGCATCACTTCCAGCACGCCGCGTTTGAATTCCGGGAGTTCGTCCAGGAACAGCACACCGCTATGGGCCAGGGAAACTTCGCCGGGCCGGGGAAAGGCTCCGCCTCCGATCAAGGCGACATCGCTCACCGTATGGTGCGGGGCGCGGAAGGGCCGCGTGGTGAGGATGCCGTTGCGGAAGTCCTTGGCATAGCCGGCCACAGAATGGATCTTGGTAGCCTCCAAAGCTTCTTCCAAAGAGAGTTCCGGCAGGATGGTGGGCACGCGGCGCGCCAGCATGGTTTTGCCACTTCCGGGAGGGCCGATCATCAGCAGGTTGTGGCCCCCGGCAGCCGAAACTTCCAGGGCGCGCTTGACCTGGTACTGGCCTTTGACGTCGTGCATGTCCACGGGGAAATCGTTCAGCACCGCGAAGATCTTGTCCCTATCCACGGTTGCCGGATTGATGCGGATCTCGCCCTTCAGGTATTGGACCGCTTCGTGCAGGGAGGTGACGGGGATCACGTTCAAGCCGTCGATGATGGCGGCTTCCTCGGCATTCTCGTAGGGCAGGATGAGGGCGTCCAATTCGTCCCGTTTGGCGGCCAAAGCGATGGGCAGCACGCCTTTCACGGGGCGCAGATTGCCATCCAGAGAGAGTTCGCCGATCAGGGCGGTTTTGGTCAGATATTCCACAGGGAGTTGCTTTACGCTTTGCAGCACGGCGATGGCGACGGGGAGGTCGAGCGCGGCACTGTCCTTCTTGATATCCGCGGGGGCGAGATTGATCGTGAACCGGCGTAGGGGCGTGTCAAACCCGGCGTTGCGCAGGGCGGCGAAGATGCGGTCCTTGCTTTCCTTGACCGCGTTGGAAGCCATGCCGACGATGTTGACGTTAAAAACTTCGCCCTTGGCGTCGCATTCCACGGTCAGTTGCTGTCCGTCAATGCCGATGGTGGTGTAGGTGCGTACTATGCCGACCATTTGCTCTGTCCTTTGTTTTTTAATCAAATCACACTAATAGACATTCGTTTCATCAGTCAAGGGAAAAAGTGCCCAGCATTGCGCCTGCTATGATGAAAGTTATAAGCGCCACAAGGAAAATACCTTTGATGAGAAGCAGATACAGCGACAACCCATGGGCATATTTTAGGCGACTTTAACTACCTTGGGAGCAGATGCTTCTGTGGTTTAAAGGTTGCGAACCTACCGCGTGAACGCAGAGTTTCGGCTAAGTGTAACTCTCTATTTGGGTTAATGCAATGGCTTATTAGTTATGATTTACCTCCATCTTGGTTACAGGTAGCGTATCCGTGGAACTGGTGACGTGGAAGAACTTGTGTATTTCTGTAAGAGGGAGGTTGTAAGACGTCTCATCTGTAGATCCAAGTAGTTCGAAAGCACCATCAGGTACATTAGAGGAATAGATACTATACGACTGGGCTCCGGAGACTGGTTCCCACTGCAATTCACAGGTGTTGTTTACAACGCTGATTGATACTACTGGGGCAGTAAGTTCCAAGTAGGTCCTATACTGCAGATAGTCGATGATCCTGCCGGTCAGGGTCCTCATATCGTTGGAAGCGTACTGGAAACTGACCGCACCCAGCACCACCGCCTTGCCATTATCGTAGGGAACCTCAACAAAGTCAGATAACCAAGATCCACTACTAAAATGGTGGCTTCCTAATAGCGTCATCCCCATGGTTGGATCTGTCACTGTGAAGATACTGCCAATGAAGCTATTACTTGTTGTGGACAAAGTGAGTTGAGATGGTAAGCCGTAAGTCAGAGGATGCGTCGTATTAGATATATTCTGTACATAGGCATTGTTAAAAGTTGCATTGCCGAACATCTCGTTTGTAACCCCCGCCAAATCCAGAATCTCCGCAGCGTTGCCAAACAAGGCCAGGTTACCGCCGGATTGCAGGTAGGAGACAAGATTGGTCTGGAACTCTGTACTAGAGTATTCTAGGGGAAGTGTACTCACATTGTTCATAATGATTAACTGATTATAGTCATCCAAGACGCCCGGGGAGATTACAACTGAGGGTGACATCAGGTCAACCGAGTAACCTGACCATTCCAGAAATGCCTTAAGCCATAATATTTCTGGGGTGATACTGCCATTGCTCATTAAGGCTACTGCGCTGTCCACCGCTCCCGGAAGGTGGATATGCTTCTGCATCTTATCTAGGGCTCTGATATAATCAGTCTGAGTGGTAATACTGGATATAAAGTCCTTAACCCCCTGATTAGTGGAGTGTATGCCATAAACAACCATCTTAGACTGATTGGGCTGCATCGTACCAAGGGATACCGCCGGTAAGGATGGTACGGTTAATCCATCTACGGTTATATAATCTATGACGCAGTCGCTCGGCATGGTCAGCGTATTGACAACATTGTTGATGGGGGCATCGTTTGAATAGGAAATAACATCTACCTGGATCTCAAAGACCGCGTTCTGGATGCCCGGTACGGGGCTGGTCATTTGTACCCCAATGGTGCTGTTTTGCAGATAGTCGATGATCCTGCCGGTCAGGGTCCTCATATCATTGGAAGCGTACTGGAAACTGACCGCACCCAGCACCACCGCCTTGCCATTATCGTAGGGAACCTCAACAAAGTCAGATAACCAAGATCCACTACTAAAATGGTGGCTTCCTAATAGCGTCATCCCCATGGTTGGATCTGTCACTGTGAAGATACTGCCAATGAAGCTATTACTTGTTGTGGACAAAGTGAGTTGAGATGGTAAGCCGTAAGTCAGAGGATGCGTCGTATTAGATATATTCTGTACATAGGCATTGTTAAAAGTTGCATTGCCGAACATCTCGTTTGTAACCCCCGCCAAATCCAGAATCTCCGCAGCGTTGCCAAACAAGGCCAGGTTACCGCCGGATTGCAGGTAGGAGACTATGTTTACGCGGAAGGCAGCGTTATCATACTGAGCGGGTATGGCAGAGGTATTATTGAAGAAGATCAGTAGGGGATAATCATCAGCGCTGATGGCATTATAAGACAGGTCATTCAAAGACAGGAGGATCACGGAGGCGTAATTGGATTCAAGATAGGCGTGAAAAGCAAGTTCCTCTGGGTTCATGGCATAGGGATTTGGCAAGGCATAGTAGACAATATCGTCTCCCAGAGGAAGTATGTGAAAGAAAGTGAATCCGCTGATCTCAAAACCATCAATGTAGGCAGTAAAGTTTATCCTGTATAACGCTGGTTCATTCTGACCGAGTAAAGAAGTTATATTGGCCGCATCTAGATATATCCCATTACCTTGATGCAGCATGGAACCCAAGATCCCGGTACCTTCAATAGTCCAAACGACATTGGCTACAGTGACAGGCGCACCATCGAAAAATACTGTAACTCCCAACGGAATTGGCGAAGATGAGGTATTATCTGGGATATCTATGGTCATCGCATAGCCATTCTGATAGAAGTTGCCGGTGTCGATCTGGTTCATTTTCTCCAGCCCCAGCAAGCCAAGGGAGTAGGAATCGAAATAGATCGATCCTTTCATCAGGAAATAGCGGTTCTGCATCGTGTTAAGGGTATTGTATATGCCTTGGGAAACAAGTTTCTGCGGCAGGAAGGTGTTGTTGCCGTCAATCGTATTAAGGCCGTCCAGATAGGCTATATTCTCGGTGATTCCCGCGGAATAGTAGTTGAAGAAAACAGAACTGAGGTCACCAGAAACTATTCCAAAAGGATCGTCTATTCCCCAGCCCAGAACATCGCATATTTTGGCATAGCTAGGTTTCTGCGCCTTAAATTTGCAGAGCTTGTCGTATATTATCCTGCCGACGTTGTATCCGCTGTTGGTGTTTGATTTCAGATAACCCTTCATGCGTTGCAGGGGTGGAAGCACAAGGTTGGCATTGGCATTCAGCTCTGCCAGGTCCGCTTCATACGCGCTATCGAAGTATTTGATCAAGATGTCTGCTGCTGTGAATGCGATAAACAAGGCAATGGTGATCACTACCCTGTCATCCGATCCCTGACTTAAAAGCTGCTCATATCTGGCCTGGGCTTCTTCAAGAGAGCCAACATCGCTGAAACGCTCAAAATCAAGCATGAGATCGTCACTGGCAACGGTGTTTTCCAGGATAGCCTCGGAACCTCTTGGAACTGTTGATTGAACAATTTCGTTTACAACCCAGGGCATCACATAGGTATAGAGGGTTTTCTTAAAACTCATCTCTGCCAGTGCTTTTCCGGCTACTGCTGCCCCGCCCACACCACTAGCTCCCAGACCGCTGATGAATGAACCAATTTTACAGAGCAAGCGCATATGAGTGATGTGGTCGATTTGTCCGTTGATATATGCGCTGTCATTGTCGTAAGTCTCGTCCGCGAAAACATAGAGCTTATCGATCTGCTTGAGAACTTCTACCCAGTAGTTTTCACCATTTTGCATGATGTGGCTAGCCATGGCTGTGAACAGCGCCTTACGCCAGGTATCGCTCTGCTGCCTAACTACAGAGCCTTGGGGATCGATGACGCTCATGTACTCAATTCCGGTATAGCCTCCAATCCAGGAAGAGCCACCGTCATTATAAAGAACAGCCGAATCCTGGGTATAATAAAGTGCGACAAAATAGCTAACACCGTTTACATCGACCGGGATGATCTGAATCACAGTACCCACAGGCCGGTAATGCTCGGCTATGTTGTTTACAATAGTCGGTACCGAGGCGCTGTAAAACTTACAATGGGCGCATCGTATTGTACCGAATCGCTGCCGACCGGACTGGTAACGCTGATGAAGAGATAGTAACTCTTATTATCTGAACTTGCCGGAAGGGTCCACTGTAATCTGTCCAGCAGCAGCTCCTCTCCGGGCTGTAGGATAATATTGGTCTGCGAGGAAGTGTAGAGAAAACCGTTGTAGTCGGTAGTACTCACCGGTATGTCCGAGATGTAATAGTTAACGCTGAAACTGCCGCCATGCTCTCCGTTGTTTTGCAGTTTGACCGCAATGTTGGCCACATCCTGCGGCTGATAAACCGGCTTGTCGAAGTCGATCAGGGATACCACCGCTTTTTTGAAATACGATGTGACCTGAATGATGTCATCGTGTTCCACATAGCTGGCTGGATAGACAGTGGATTGAGTCCGAGTCGTATCCCAAACCTTGATCTTAAGTGATATATCCCTGGTTCCGTTGAGGTAATTGGAATCGACCATGAAGTTTATGTTAAACTGCGTGGTTTGATTTGGTAGCACAGAAACCCAACTTGTGGAAATCGTTGTTGGCTCCAGGGAGATTTGAGTTGACCAGAGATCCAGCTTGATACTCGCTGTCACGTTGCCAGTATTTCTGAGTGTGATCAACAGAGGCATCGTCTCGCTGATATTGACGTTATAAGGCTCCAGCATCACGTTCACCCCACTAATCGTCATCGTTTCAATATTCGCATTTACTATCTTGGGCTGCAAATACAGCGATATATTCACGCTTGTGCTGTCCGGCTGATTATGTGAGGGACTGTCTTGGGTCAGGTAATTGGCATGGACCGCCTGAATATAGTATATACCGCTGGGTAGGCTGGTAAAGGAATAGGAACCGTCAGCGGCTGTGTATCTCTGGGAGTAATAGGCGGAATTCCGGTACAGCTTGACCTGGATATTCTCCAGCACACTCTGGGTGTTATTATCCCGGATAGTGCCGTAAACCGTGACATCTATAGCCTGGGCTACAGACATGGCTAAGAGCAGTAAAACGAAAAAAGCAAGTGGTTTCATTGGCGTCTCCTGATTGTTGGAGTGGACTGCGGGGCTAAAGATGTGTCATCTTACTTCACGGATAGTGGCGAGCGATTAAACGACTTCAATAATCTACCGAACGGAATAGACGGAAGCCAACACGATCTGAAGCTGTGGGGCCACCATAAGTTCTTTTTGAGATTCTGCAGCCATCTTCATATGTGTTCGCGCTACCTCCACGCATCACTCTGTATGTTCCTGTATTGGGTCCGGTGGGATTAGCTTGACCTTCGGATGTATATTCTGAGTACCAATCCCAGCACCATTCATAAACATTTCCGGTCATGTCGTAGAGAAAGAGTCCATTGTATGCATAGTTACCTACATTAATAACATTTTGATATTGGCCTGAGTTCCCAATCCAACAAGCTACCAGGTTAATGTTGTTACTACCTGAATAAGTATAGTCCGGAGCGGTCACACCGCCTCTCGCGGCATACTCCCATTCGGCTTCAGTAGGTAACCTGTAACCATTCGCACTCCAGTTACATACTGCTGCATTCCAAGTAGCATTACTGGATGACGGTATTGCCCCCCAATAGTCAGGATTTGAATAACCGTTGATTGTGAAAACAGGAGTAAGACCTTCAGCTATACTGCGCTTATTGCAATAGGCAATAGTCCCGTACCAGTTTGTCTGTTTTGGCGATAAACTTCCTGGGGTACCGCCACTACCCATTACTGCAAACCAATCAGATAAGGTGACCTCATAGACGCTTACGAGAAATGATGACAACGTCACCTGATGCAATGGGATCTCATTTGATGAGCCTCCACCGAGAGTGTTGCCCATGGTAAAAGTCCCACCATTGACATAGACAAAATCCCCAGGTATAGGTGGAGTGCTGCCATCGAAGGCCACCACCCGGAATTTGAAGTTGGCGCAGGATGTGTTGGGATAGTCAGTCCCGGCATCCCAGATAATATGTTTATTATTTCCTGGGTAGATGTTTTGCCCCACATCGCCGGAAACCGTGTTGCAGGGGATGTTCCACGAGTATCCGTTGTCGTTGGAGCCGGTCAGCATCATGGTCATCGCGGTTCCCGATGAGTTCGATACATTGTAGTAAACATCCACGATATAGGAACCGTCGGTTCTTTGTGTGGCGGAAACGTTTGTCACAACCGGGGCGGCGCAAAGCACCGCGACGCTTATCAAGGCTACCAATATGAGATAAGTCCTTTTCATTTATCCTCCCTTGTTAATATCCTATGGAAATGACTACGTAGAAATACTTACCTGCTGCCCCCACGGTACTATCGAGCCAAACAGGCTCCACCGTTTCGCCCAGGTACTGCATTTGGCTGATATTGCTAGTCGGCAGCTCGCTCCGATAGACTTTGTATGATGAGGCTCCGAAAGCTTGGGACCAGGATAGATTGATGCCTGCTGCACTTTTAGCTATGGCAAGATCGGCCACCGCTCGCAGCACAGGCTGGGATACCAATTCGTTGGAGAGCGGGCTTTCCACACCAAAGGCGTCCACTGAAGTTATCGCCAGATGATACAGCTGGCTGTTGTCCAGGCCGGAGAGTATGTAGGAGCTGAGGTTGCCAACCTGCACTGGACTGTTGCATCCGTATACGGTCGAAGTCCCAGTATAGGGAGGTCCCGCGTAATCGGTGTCATAATAGATCCTGTAGCCCACAATTTCCGGATCGTTGGTGGTCTGCCAAGTGAGCCTCAAAGCCTTGTGTTCGGGCTCAGCACTGAGCAACATCGGCGAGATCAGATTGGACGTGCTGTATTGGGTTAGATCAAAGTGGCCATAGGCAAATCCCTGGGCAGAACTGACGTCTATCTTCATGGGTAGGGGAATCGAATCGGCCTGTACCGTGAAAGTGATCATGCCTCCCAAGGCCAGCACCTGATGTCCCAGCATCAGAGGATTCGCGTCCAAACCAATAATGTTGCCGCGGTCTATGTGGACCGTATATGCCGTACCGTTGGCCACAGGACTGCCATCGTTGTTGTAGAGGTTCTGGGATTGGATGATCGCTGTGCTTTGCCCATCGGCCAGCAGGCTATCCGGACTGGCTGAAAGCCCGACCTCTCCGTTGGGCAGGCGAGGGGCCAGCGTATAGGTGGCAAAATAGGGTATGTAAGCACGGACAAGGTTGGAATCAGGGACACAGGTGGAAGGCAGTAGCTGCCAGTTGCCCTCGCTGTCTTCCCAATAGACCGCCAGTTGGTTCTCATAGCCTGGTTCGATTTCGGCATCTGTGTATTTAATGGTCAGCAAGGGAGCTTCGCCCCAGGAGTCCGCGTCGGCCTCGAACTTGTAGAATCCACCGATCCCATACTGCAAGCCAATGGCCTCTTCCCTCAGTTGGCGAAGTTTCTGGTTATAGGCCTTGACCTGGCTCTGTTTATCGCCAGAGCTGCCATCCGACCGCGTTTGGTCTCCCCAGTCCCAATACCTGAACAGAATAGAATCTGCTCCAGCCGGCAGGGAGTTCTCATTGAGGATGATCGATGAACCGTTGGCAGATAGTATCTCAACCTGAACAGTCCTCAATCCAATCAAAGTAAGAAACCGTGAGGCCAATCGTGTCAGCACGACATTCACCATATAGTCATAGATTTCAGGCCCGCTCAGTTCGTCAAAGATGTCACCCACGATCGTTGAGAAAGCTGGAGTATAGATCGGAGGATTTGGCATTTCGCTCCGCAGGTAAGGATAGCCCTTGACCCAGGAACCTCGCATAATGGGATATTTCTGCTCTCGGGTCATCTCAATCCCACCACCCAGATTCAAAACCAGTCCGGGAACGTTGGGCAGCGGGAATTCCAGGTCCAAACCAAAATTCATCTCTTCGGTCACTGACGCGTCCACCCCGTAATCCGTTGTTAGGGTGGCTCCCGATTGTTGGGCAGTTTTCAGACTATTTAAATATGCGGCTGCTTCCTGGCCAGGTCCTTCGTTGGTCACAGTGGCACTAAATCCTGATATATCAGATTGTTCCAGGTTTTCACCCAAGTCGGTGGTATTGCTTAACAAGCTGTGTGCAGCTGTATTGCTGACTTCGAACCAAGTCGCATATTCGGTATTGCTAGGGAAATTGTACAGGTTCCAGAAGGATAGTTGATTTCGGAGTTTGCTTAGGTACTTGGTCGATACCCAGGCATCGTTCTGTTTGGCAGTTGTCACTTCATAGGCAGTCTTGCCGAAGCTGAAATCCATTGCGCCTGCAAATTTTTGTGGATAGAAACCACTGGCCCCTCCCCCGTGATTCCAGATCGGCCTAAATCCCAGGTTGAGATCCAGCTCGGACATCCCGTAGAATTTCCCTTCACTTCTACCAGAGGGATATGACTTTCCTGTAATTCCGATGTGGGAGTTGAAGCCAAGCCCGGCTGTACCCTGCAAGTTAAAGGGAAGAGAGTTAACCAACGGTACTGAAATTGACAGAGCCCCCTCTAAATCGATCCCGATCTCATCCGATACGAGCTCTATATTCAGGTAATCGCCAGGATCAGCCAATATCAGAGCTTCCATCAGGCAGGAAACGAAAAGTGCAGTAGGAGCATTATAGGATACTACGGCTGGCTCAGCAATCAGATACAAGGCCATCAGGGCATCCATGCCAGTCATCGATGTCCGTTCAAATTCGTATGTTCTTTCGTAGGGGAAACTGAATTTGAGTGAAGCACCGGCTTCAGGTTGGTTGAAGTTGATCAAATCAGGAGGTCCCACATGGGTATCAATTCCACAGAACAAATCTGCTCTGCGGGATATTTGGAGCAGAGACCAGTCGGGAGTTGGTAGTTCATTGTTCATTTTACAGTTGATGGTCGATCCAAAGCCACCGCCAAAGAAACCTGTGCCTGTAACCACGCCGGCAGTAGCGCCGACCCCTGCCTTGCCATAGAGACGGTATCCCCACAAGTTCTCATATTCATAAGGCACGACTGTGCACATGATAGGGATTTGTCCGGCTGTATCGAGCATCGTTCCATTAACGATTTTGATGAATACTGATTCGGATGCGCCAACCTCTCCACTTCCTATCATGGTATGAGGTATCGCAACGGCAAACACACCCCGATCATCTGTGAATCTCGGACTATTTAGGAATTGATAAGGAAAAAGCCCTGATTGGCAGGCGATCCAGTGGTCATTAGCGTCAACAGCCATGACAGTAGCCCCTGTGGCCGGCAGCCAGTTCCCATTCAGCAATCCCTCCACTCTGAACCATGCGTAGCCAAATCCGCCTTTGGGGATATGGAAGACCGCAGGATTGGGAGCCTGGCTTACCGGTACGATACGGAATGCTGTAAAGGGTATGATCAGTGTATTGATCGCAATCGTTCCGGATATTCCTCCGCTGATCTGGCTGGCCAGTGTGCTGAAAAGCATGGTGTTGGAATAGGCTGTGGACGGTCCGCCATTGGGAGCGCCTCCGGTATAGATCTCCAGGCTGTTGGATATACCGTAACCAACGTCCCGATATTCGCCTGCAGCCAAGTACAAACTACATCCCAGTATAACTACAACCAGCAGAAACAATTTAAGTTCCATAGATTCTCCACCAGATTCCTGTTTATGAGTGATTCCTATTTGGTCAATATAATTCTTGGAAATTCACAAATTCTACTATGGTTTTCGATTAAAAGACTTTAAAAACTCTTTGACTTCACTCTCAGGCATGCCTGGTCTGAGGGCCATCTTGAGATCGACGAGCGCTTCCCTGCCTGCGTATTGGAAGGCAACAACTTTGTAGAACAAGCGAAGCTGGAAAAGGGATGCAAGGTAGTGAGTATATTGGGAATTATACGTAGAATCATGATAGATAAATTCGCCGTTTGGATCATCGGAGATAAATATCAGGTATAAGATGTTACCATAAATTTGCTGCCACGTTAGCAATATCGATTGGTTGGCTAGGGTTATACTTACAACAGGAGTTGGAAGATAGGGTGGGGGTTCAATCGGCGCATAATATAAGTAGGGATATCCTCCATTATATAAATGATTGGTATCCGCTATCCAGATAGTCGAAAAGTCCCAATCGACAAAAGTACTGTCTGAATATGGATATGTCATATCATACGTATATCTTGGGATGCCACCCCCGGGACTTGTGGCATTGCCTGAGGCCTCGATGTCCCAGTAACTGGAGCCGACCGAGCCTGATGAAAAGCCAACCAGCCCGCCCACGTAACTCGACCCCGTCACCGCTCCCGTACTGTAAGAACTCGATATCGCCGCACCAACGCCATTTGAACCCACAAGACCCCCGATCTGAGTACCCCCGTTGACCGCTCCACGGCTGTAGCAATTGGCTATGCCACTGCCATGGCTATAGCCTACAACTCCTCCGACCATTTCTACACCCGTTACGGAACAGGCGCTGGAACTGGCACTTACTCCGGAAGAAATAAAGATCGATCCAACCAGGCCACCGCAATAGTTGGCTCCGGTCACATTACCGCTGCTGTGGCAGTTGACAACGTTTGCGGCGGAGCTGAGCCCGCCGGCCAAAGCCCCGGTACGGTTTCCACCCGTGATGTTCACGCTGACCAGGTTCAGGTTCTGAACCCCACCTCCGGACACCAAGCCAAACAAACCCTGGTAGTCCGACCCGGCCCGGCTGATGTAGAGCCCGCTGATGCTGAAACCATTACCGTTGTAGTTGCCAGTGAAATTCGTCGTACTGTTCCCTATCGGAAGCCAACCACCATCACTCCAAGTATTCGTCACAGCGGCATTTATATCAGATGTTTGTACATAAAACTTGTTCCATCTTGAAGCGTCCTCAGCTATCCACGCCAGGTTTTGCATAGTATTGACCAGGTATGGATTGTTAACACCACCGTCTCCTGAGGAAGGTGGATACGATAAAAAGGGAGTTGGAATAACTTCGATTATATTAGAAGCTGTGGATTCTACATCATGGTAAACAGACTTGACATAGTAGTAATAGGTTTCTCCATTACTAACTCCAGCATCCAGATAGTGTTTTTGTGAAACCCCATCCAACATCAAACCGTTGCGATAAACATTGTAACTGATGGGGTTTCCCGTGCATTCCCAGGATAGATAGATACATTGATTGCCGCCAATACCGACCAAACCTATCGGATTTGGCAGGTAGGTCGCGGATTCCATATTTCTTAGGTGTGGATAACTCAAGTTCTCTTCAATTTGCCAGATGTTGGTGAAATCCCAACCAACATAGTTCGCTTGCTGCATCATCTGGGTGGTCACCCTACCAGAACCTCCCGCGCTTGTGGTTTGGCCAGATGCATTGATGTCCCAATAACAGCTTGTTATCGTTGAAGCGGGATTGTCAAAACCTATCAATCCTCCGATGCTGTTTCCACCGATTCCTGTGACTGATCCCGCGCTGTAGCAATTGGCAACATAGGATGAGCTCGTCTTGCCAACCAACCCGCCCACTTCGTAATAACTCGACCCAGTAACGGTACATAGACTATATGAATTGTTAACAGCGGAGTCGTTCAAGTATCCAATCAATCCGCCCAGGTAATCCCGATCATTTGTATTGTTGTTCCCTGTTCCTGTCACATTGCCTTCGGAATGGCATACGGAGACCGTGCAATCGACATTGGCGTAGCCTGTGAGACCACCGATGAAACTCTCATCGCCGATGACTACCCCAGAAACATGGCAATTGTCGAGATGTGAGTCATAGCCAATTTTCCCTGCCAGACCTCCCACAAACCTGTAACCACGCATGAACACGTCTGTCAATCTCACATCGGAGACAGATGCCCCTTCCAAGCATCCGAACATGCCGACTTCCAATAGTGCTGGAGCATTCTTGTACAGACCTGATATAAGATGATTATCCCCATCATAGGAACCAGTAAATGGAAAGGTGTCATTACCAATTGGTATCCATCCATTTCCCCATTGCTGTGATAAGGAAGCGTCGATATCTGCGGTCTGTATGTAGTGTTTGTCCCATCTTGTGATATCATGTGCGATCCAATAGAGATTTTCCAAGGAGGCTACCTGATAGGGACTGCCCTCTGAACCGTCCCCCGCGGAAGGTTTGAAAAGGGAAACCAGCGCTTCAAAGGCATTAACCAGGCCATAACCCGTGTACCTGTCCCAACCTATTCCGCCATCAATGGTCATATCCGTAGCTGTCGTGATAAGAGCCTCCCTTATTTGTGTCGTTGTCAGATCAGGTTTATATGATAGAAGCAAGGCCGCAACTCCTGCTGCATAGGGAGCGGCACAGGATGTGCCATTGAACCAGAAGGTATAACCATTAACGGTTGTGGTAGGCAGAATCGTTGGTGCCATGAGATCAACCGCGTTTGCGGCATCTTGAGTATTAACACCGTAATTTGAGCCCCAATCTGTTTCTCCATCAGAGGATGTTGGGCTTTTCCTTTCTCCAGACGGACTGGCCGCACCAACCCCAATCACTAAAGGGTGGCTGGCAGGATAGCGTATCGAACTATTATTAGTATTACCTGTTGCTGCAAAAATCGTGATGCCCTGATTATATGCGTACTCTAAAGCGCTGTTAATCTCTGTGGAGCTATCCAAGCCAAGACTCATACTTATAATATCAGCACCATGATCAGCCGCATATATGATTGAATTTGTTATGGTTACAGAATTATACTCTCCGGAGGTGGTTTCGGCTTTGATAGGCATTATACTACACCCACCGGCGATACCAGCAACTCCCGACGAGTTATTGGCGATTGCCGCAGCTATCCCAGCGCAACCTGTTCCATGTCCGGGATCAACAGAATCATCCATAGGATTATCATCATTATCCCCATAGTCATATCCGGTTACAAGCCTCAGATCTTGATGATTGATGTCGACTCCTGAGTCAATGATGGCTATGATAATGTTCTCTGAACCATAGCCCTGTGTGAACTCCCAGGCCTTTTCGGCATCAGAATCAAATCCAACCATACCCACTGGCGAACCAGTATGCCCACTCCCAGGAACATACGCTAGCAACTGAGCTGTGTTATTATGGCCCCAGTTCATTTTGTAATAGTCATCGTTTGGCTCTGTTAGTTCGTAGGCCAGATACAATGGGTGTGATTCTTCAACCAACTTACTGTACTCAAATTGCTTAACAGCATCCAATATGCTGATATCACCAGATAATTGGATGATGAACCATCTGTTGAATCCGGTTCTTTTCTCCCATTCTTTATTCTTGACCTTGTCATGAGCCCTTATTATCTTTTGTCCCCCGACTTTGTTCATGATTGCATCAAGTTCAAGAGTATCGAATCTTTCATACTCTTCATACAGATTATGAGGAAGTTTGGCCAGAGATTCAGCTTCAGAGCTGAGTTTGATTAATATCCTATCATCTGCAAATATCGGCTTGTCTTGCCTATCCGTCCTAATCACTGTGTCGGCTAAGACAATTGAACAGCAAAGTAAAATAAGGAAAGTCACCAAAACTTGGCTTTTCATGTTACCTCCAGCGTCTTAAGAAGTGGTTTGCAGGATAATTTAATTTCACTCGGACCTGTTATTTAATGCAAGTACTATTCCTAAGTAGATAGAACCGCAAGTGTATTGTAATCAACACATTGCAAATCTGTATATATGCTTGATGTGGTAGATTCTACCACAACATGAATTGATGTTAGGACTCTCTATTTTATAAGATGCATATTACCAATGCTTTATGTCTTATATGCGCGTGAAGTAAATATAACCACGCCATCTTGGAATTTGTGGTAAAAATCACCACGGTTGGCGGGGATCTATGACTCTTTTTATCTGCTTTACTCCACCACCCTATTTACAACAGCAACATCACTCACCGTATGGTGCGGCGCGCGGAAGGGCCGCGTGGTGAGTATGCCGTTGCGGAAGTCCTTGGCATAGCCGGCCACGGAATGGATCTTGGTGGCCTCCAAAGCCTCTTCCAAAGAGAGTTCCGGCAGGATGGTGGGCACGCGGCGCGCCAGCATGGTTTTGCCACTTCCGGGAGGGCCGATCATCAGCAGGTTGTGGCCCCCGGCAGCCGAAACTTCCAGGGCGCGCTTGACCTGGTACTGGCCTTTGACGTCGTGCATGTCCACGGGGAAATCGTTCAGTACCGCGAAGATCTTATCCCTGTCCACAGTTGCCGGCTTGATTTCGGCTTCGCCTTTCAGATACTGCACCGCTTCGCGCAGGGATGTGACGGGGATCACCTTCAGGCCTTCGATGATGGCGGCTTCCTCGGCATTCTCATAGGGCAGCATCAGGGCGTCCAGGCCGTCGCGTTTGGCAGCCAGGGCAATGGGCAGCACGCCTTTCACGGGCCTCAGATTGCCGTCCAGCGAGAGTTCGCCGATCAGGGCGGTCTTGGTGAGGTATTCCACGGGCAGTTGTTTGATGCTCTGTAGCACGGAAATGGCGATGGGGAGGTCGAGCGCGGCGCTGTCTTTCTTGATGTCCGCCGGGGCGAGGTTGATCGTGAAGCGGCGGATCGCGGCGTCGAACCCGGAATTGCGCAGGGCCGCGAAGATGCGGTCCTTGCTTTCCTTGACGGCGTTGGAGGCCATGCCGACGATGTTGACGTTATAGACTTCGCCCTTGGCGTCGCACTCCACGGTCAGTTGCTGGCCGTCGATGCCGATGGTGGTGTAGGTGCGTACTATGCCTACCATGTGCTCAAACCTCTGCAATTTCAATTCTGGGGAAACGGACTATATGGAGCAGTCCTGCCTGCAAGCAAGGCAAACCAGCCGGGGGAATGTGTCAATCGAATTCTTGAGGTCGCGGCCTACTTGATCAGCAGCAGTTTGCGGCTGACGGTCGCTGAACCGGAACTAAGCCTGCAGAGATAGATCCCGCTGGCCAGTCCGCTGGCGTCCCATTCCAGGCTATGCGCGCCGGATTGCCAGATTCCTTCAGCGAGGGTGGCCACTTTCCTGCCTCGGAGATCGAAAACTTCCAAACGCACGTTTCCCGGCACATCCAGCTGGAAGCGGATCGAAGTGATGCCCCGGAAGGGATTGGGATGGTTCTGGCTGAGGGCGATGGGGCTGGGAACGCAGGCCGGATCATTGCCTGGAGTGCCACCGCCAGCTGGAACGAAGGTGAAGGCGCTAATGACCACTTCCTGGTCTGAAGCCGGCGGACTGCCCACATACCAGAGGTTCAGGTGCACCCGGGGTTGTTCGGGCCGCGGAATATGGGGTCCAAAGTAGTTCCAGGAAAAGATCAGGTTGCCGGGAGCTTCATCAGCAGGGCCTCCGAACCAACTGCGGAATTCCACGCTGCCGGGCAGCCATTTGAAGGCGTGGCTGGAAAGCTGTTGGGCGCCAAAAGCCGCGTCAAAACGGACAATGTTGCCGCTCCAATCCCAAGGCTGCACCACGAACTGGCCGATGTCGTTGCCAGGATTGCCCCAGCGGCTATATTCGACGTCGATCTCGTTGTAGGGATTCCACCAGGCGGAGTTGGGGTCCCAGACGTCGCTGTATTGCCAGAGAAAGAGGCCCAATACGGCGCGCGGATCCAGCTGATCGAGGGCTCCGAGCGTGGTGAAGACGTAATCGCCGTAGCCCAGGGTGTCGATGAGCGTGATCTCCGTGCTGTACCAGGTTCCTCCGCTCTGCTTGATGGTTAGGTGCAGGCGGTCTTCGGCATCCACCCATACGTTTTGGGGCTGATGGCTGAAATTGTTGGGTCCGGGTCCATACACTCCCGGCCCTTTCACCCGCCAGTCACGGTCCGAGAATTGCAGGATGCGGCCGCTGGGAAAGTCGTTCCATTGCACGTCGTCGATGGTGGGGACGGTGGCGCTGTAGCAGAAGATCTGGTCGTAAACCACTTCAGAGGCCGGAACTCCCGGGCTTTGCAGCACCGTGAGCACGATCCGCATGGCCTGGGTTCCGGTTGGAGCAGGCTCGCTCAGCAGCTCAAAGGGAAGATACTCGTCCACGGATGAAGAGGCGCCGGCAATGGGATAAGCCGCTAAATCGATGAAGTTTCCCCCCGCGCCGAACCATTCCACTTTGATCCGCGCCGTGCTGGTTCCCGATAAAGGAAAGTTGGAGGGGATCAGGATGCGGCCGCCGATGTCCCACTGTTCGCCGGGATCGCAGGCCAGTTGCTGCCAGAAGCCGGATTCATTGACCGCGCCGGTGTCCTGGCCGTTAACCTTGGCAGCCACAAAACCATGCCAGGCGGTGCTGGATGAACCGATCGCGCCGAATTGGTCCCAGCCACCAAAGACCGCTCCGCCAGAACCGGCTACTTCGAAGCTGGGATTGGCCAGTTGGCCGCGCGCCTGTAAAACGCCGCAGCAGCCAAGGCTGAGCATGAGGAGCATTAGGAAAATCTTATGCGGAGATAGCATGGAAAACACCAAGTCCTTACTCAAAGCGGATATCGTCCAGATACAGGGTAATGGAGCGTCCCTGGCCAGCCAAAGTGAAGTAAAAGGGAGTGCGGACCCGGGCCAGATCCTGGCCCTTGAGGCTGATCCGGTAACGCTTCCAGTCGCTGCTGAGCTGCACGTCCTCGAGCTTGGCGGAAACGGTGTCCGGATATGGGGAATCCGGGCCAATCAGCCCCACCCCGAAATCCACCGCTTCGCCGCCATATTCGCTGCGCGCCCAGAAAGAAAGTTGCTTGGCTCCGCTGAGGTCGTAGCCGCCGGGAAGATCGCCCCAATTGTTGGGCGGATCCTGCCAGGCCACGCCCACCCAATCTTGCGAAGGCTGGTAGTGGAACTTCAGGCAAGTTTCGCCGCTATTAGGAGAAACGCGCGACTTTGCGTCCATGCTGAGCCCAGCGTGATTGCCCATCCAACCCGAAGGAGCCCAAGGCTGGGATGCGCCATCGGCATACACTGCCAGGGGTAGCTGGAGCCTTATGGTCCCTGGCTCGCCTTCCACCTGGAAGGGAATGTTGGCCGTGGCCGCTCCGCCAGCGCCATCCGAAACCACCACATACAGCCGGTAGATGCCTGCCCCGGGCATCACCAAATCCGCTCCGGTGCTGGATGAATTGAGGATGACTCCGCCAATTTCCAAGGGCTGCCACCAGGTTTCGCCAAAGGTCGGGTATTCCGGCGCCTCTGTGCAAACTTTCCATTCCACCTGCACATCGTCACCTTCGGGATCGACCGCTTCCAGGGCGGCTTGCAGGGTCGCTCCAGACTGCTGGACATCAGAGCCCAACAACTCCAAACTGACGATCTGAGGGCAGAGGTTGGCAGGGGCTTTGCCGCTCCAGACTTCGGTCATGGCGTCCACCGCGCCGAGTTTTTCGCCGTTGGGTAGCAGCATGCCAAACCAGGTCGCGGTCGCTTCGGGTTTATGGCCCCAGATAAAAGCGCAGCCGCCCAAGCATAAACCCCTGGCTGCGAGGCAACCCTGAAGGAAGTATTCCTTGTAGAGGGCGGCTTTCTGAGTGCTGGTAAGTTCAGGCGGGGCGCCAAAGGAAGTCCGGCCGGTTTCCCAGACTCCCGGAGGCCCGAATTCGGTAACGAGATAGGGCTTGGTTCCGCCCAGTTCCTGGTAACGCCGGGGCAAGGAGGGCAGGCCGCCATATGTGTTGATGCCCATGATATCGATGTCCGGACAGAATTGGTGGACGGATTCCACCCTTTTACCGCCGATATCGGCAGTGACAGTCATGGTGAGGTGGTGGGGATCGAGCTCCTTGACCATGGCGGCTAGCTGCTGGATGTGCGTCCAGAGGGCGGGGTCGTCGGCTTCGCCGATGCCTTCCATTTCATTGCCGAGAGCCCAGATCAGCACAGCCGGATGGTCCTTGTAAGCCAGAACGTCCCTACGGACGCGTGCCATCTGCTCGGCCACCATCAGAGAGTCGTGGTAGTCGAATCCGTGGCGCTCGTGCCCCAGCCAATGGCCTACAATCACGGTGAGGCCAAGCGCTTGGGCCTCGTCGAGTTGCTGGCTAAGATCGGGTCCCACGCCCCAGGTTCGGAAAGTATTGGCTCCACAGGCCGCCAACAATTCTTTGGATCCGTCTCCGCCAGCGCTCATGACATAATACGGCTGGCCGTTCCGCAGCAACTGCCATTGGTTGTCCGGGCGGCGAACAAGTTCCACGGGGACCGCCTGCGCAATCAGCGCTGGAGCTAGCAGCAGGAGCGGCAGAAGCGCGAGCCAGCGCTTGGATGCGGTCTTCTTCATCATTTCAGCAGGACGCACTTCTTGATTGCGGCGCCCTTCCCCGTTTCCAGCCTGTAGAAATAGACTCCCGAGGCGACCGGTTTGTTGCCGGAATCGGTGCCGTCCCAAACGATGGAATGGCCGCCGGCAGCCAATTGCCCGGCGATCAGAGTCTTCACTTTGCGGCCCTGGACGTTGAAGATCTCCAGACGGACATCGGACGCTTCCTTGAGCTCAAAAGCGATGTTGGTGAGCGGATTGAACGGATTGGGATAGTTTGGCCGCAATTCGAAAGGCCGCGGAGCTGCGACATCCTCTGTACCATCAGAACTTCCACCCGCCCAATAGATGTCGTCCAGGGCAAATTGGCATTGGACGCCCTGCTCTTCCAGGATCACGAACTCGTAGCTCAGCATGCGCAGATCGATATAGAGGCCACGGAGTACGGAAACCGGGATGGAAGCCTGCCCCCATTCTCCGTTCCTAACCAGTCCATACGTGGTCTGTCCGGCTGGAAAGCTGACGTAGTTCTGATTGCCCCAAGAGTCGATGATGCCTATCTTGAAGGTGACATTGGCGGGGATCTTGATCATGAATTTCAGATAACCCTCGCCGAAGTTGAACAGGTTGACCGGCTGGACCGACATGATGCCGGCGCCGAACCAGCCCAGGCCTGTGGTGATCCAGGAAATGCCGTTGTCGCCTTCGTAAGGGGGAATGTTGCCGGCGGCCAAGGTGCCTTCCCAGACGTAGATTTCGGCGTCAACGCCCGGCTCCAGGCCATTGTCGATGGGCGTCGTATCTGTGAAGATACCATAAGTTCCGCTTTCGAAAACAGGCGGTCCCACATGCGCTTCTCCCTGCCCGTTCCATTGCCACACCTTGATATAATCGATGTACATATCCGCGGGAAAGGGCATGGATACAGGCAGTCCGCTGCCCGGATCACCCAAATTGTAGGCATCGGTAAAAGCGCCGCCTATGGCCAGGTTGGCGATGAGGTAAAAGGGCTGGCGGAATTCCGCGGACAGGCTGTCGATGGCAAAGGGGAGGGTGTAAAGGTCGCGTTCGACGCCGTAATCGGTGACGGTGAAGCGAAGGCTGTCGGCGTCCCAATAGGTGCGGTAGATCAGGTACCTTTCCACCAGCGAAGGATCGTAGTTATAATAGGGGCGGCAGAAGTCGTCGTCGGGATCCCAGGAAATGCTGGCCGCTCCAGAGGGATTGCCGGGATTGACGGCGTTCTCGGAATAGAATATGGCGTTGGCTCCCACCATCTGGTTGACGGTGGAGTTGTTCTGGCCGTTGCCGCCGTTGTGGTCGTCGTGCAGATCCCGAAAGGCTTCCGTGAAGCCCATTTCCATAAGGTCTATCTCACCTTTGCGTGGCCAGGCATAGTTCGCCGTGCCCAGCATCCAGACTGCTGGCCAGCCTCCCAGATCGATGTTGGGAACGCGCACCCGGGTTTCGATCAGGCCATATCTGAGCGAGAACTTGGACTTGGAGTTGATCTTGCCGGATGTGTAGGAGAGCGGATTGCCCCACTGGTCCACGATATTGGGTCCGGATTCCTGCCGGGCAGTGATGCGGAGGGCATTGTTGCCAGGTTCGCCGGGAATCGGTGTTATGGATACGTTGGAGGCCTGGTAGTATTCCAGTTCCCCGTTGCCCCAACCCCAGGAACCGTTGCCCGTTTCGATGATCCAGTTATCGAGGTTGTCGAAATTCTCTTCCCAGATCAGTTCTCCGATCTGGGCGGATAAGGTGCCGGCAGGCAAGACAAGAAGCAGCAGGCAGATTCGGACAAGCGCAAGTTTTGGTGGTTTCATAGGTTTTCCTTTAAGGTCGGCAACAGCTGTCGGAAGTCCGCCGCCATGGTGCAAAGCCCGGCGGAAAGCGGATTTCAACCGGGCTGTGCAATTCAGTTTATCAATACCGGTTTCTAGTCCCTGCGGGAAACCGTCCCCGTTTCAAGGTCGTACACGTAGCCCCATTCGCTCAGGTCAGCCAGGGCTTGCACGGGATCAGCATACAGCGGCAGCAGGTTCATCTCGGAGGGATCGTAGAGGCTTTTCGCCACCAGATTCCGCAGCAGAACGGCGTAGTAAGTCTCGTCCTGCATCCAGTCCGCCTTCCACCAGGTCACGGAGTCGAAGAAGTGGTCCAGAGTGGCGCGATAGGCTTTTTTTGCCTGTTCTTTGGCGTTGGCGCTGCCTCCCGCCGTATATAGTTCATGTAGGGATTTGGCGGTGAAATACTGGTATTCGCCGATGGGGATGTTGGCCAGGATGGACGCCCAGAGGTAGAACTTCGCTTTGGGGGAGGGGCACGCGTCGTTCAGGTCCCAGACGTTTTCCATGTTCAGATTGGCATCCGCGAAAGCGTTGGCGGGATCGTCCAGCACGCTTTGGTCCGGATGGATCCCTTCGTTGGCGCCGTACAGGTCAAGGACGTAATCTGTGGGCAGGTCGAGCACACCCACCAGATCGCCGGTCCTGCGGTCGCAGCCCGCAAGAAGGATCAGCGCCAGGCCCAGGATAATCAGGATCGATTTTATCTTCACGATTTACTCCTTTTAAAACTCGTAGATGAAATAGAAGCCGGATTGGAATTCGAAGTCGTTCAGCTCATCCACGCCTTCGTTGCTGGGCGAATTCTCGTCGAGCGTCCTGAACAGGGACCGGAAACCCAGCCGGCTGGAATTGGTCTTGCTGAGGAAGTTGTCGATCAACACCGAGTAGTCCAGCATGAACTGATAGGGGAAAGTGATGTTGAACTGGCGGTACCAGTCCAGCGGTCCCCAGGCGTCTTTCTTGGCATAGGCGGAGATGTAGTGCTTGCGATCCACTACGAAATCCGTGGCCAGCGATAGGTATTGGGGCGAAGCGCCTTCGGGATTTCCCGAGGCCTGCTGTTTTCCGCCCTCGAGGTTGGCGATGATCTTCAGGCCGGGATTGGGATTGAGGATAAAGCGTCCCTTGGCCAGCCAGACATCTTCGGCTGGCATGCCGCTGCCAAACGGAGCGTTGGTGTTGCCTTCCCGATAGAAGAACAGGTTGGCATCGGTCACTGTTTCATAGCGGGTGAAGTTGCCGCCCACGCTGAAGGCGAAGGCCGCGTCTTCCTTGCGGTCGCTGTCCCAGGCGTAGAAGTAACTGGCCGGAGTGGGATCGTAGGTCAGGAAGAATTCTCCGGCCAGGGCTTGCCGGTTATCCAGCACGGCGAAGGGGTCTTTATCGCGGTTACGCGGCGAAAGCCCGGGGAAGAAGTCCCCGCCGTCGACATAAGGTTCCAGGCTGGGATTGGAATCGATCAGGTTTTCCCGGTACAGGGCCCGGGGCAGCAGCCAGAAATTACCCAGCGGGACCAGCAGTCCGGCGTCGAACTCCAGTTTGTTGCCCAGGGAAGTATAGGGTATGGTGGTGTTGAATTCCCGCAGTGGATTTCCGGCATCGGCAACCAGGCCGGCATAATTGACCGAGGCGTCGATCTTGCTGCCTTTGGGGCCATCCACAGTGATCTTGGCTTTGGCGCCCTGGGTATCCAGGAATCCGATCTTGTCGGTATAAACTTCGCCGTCCTCGTAGTAATAGAAGGTCTCTTCCAGTTTTTCGCTGCCCGCGAAGAGATAGCCGAGCTCGAGTTTGGTGCGGGGAATGATCTTGGTTTCCAGAGCCAACGAGGTCTGGCGGGTGGGCCGCGAAGTGGCTTCCGTGGCGGTGGTGGAAGCTTTGGCGCGGGCAAAATCCTCAGAATGGATCAGAGTGGTTTTAAAAAACCTGCTCGCCCAATCGTACTTGACCATGGCCTTGGGATTGGCGCCCCAATACAATTCCGGGCCTGTCAATACTGTCAGGCCGGGTAGGAACTTGTTGCCTACAAACTCCAGCCCGTAGGGCGCTTTGGCGTTCCAGATATCCATTCCTTCCATATCGGTGGCTTCATACAGTAATCCGAAGAAATCCCCCTTGTAGCCCCAATGATAGCGCGGAACGTGGTAAAAGGCGTTGAGGTCGAAAGCCGGGGTGTGGTAGTTGGCGTCGAAGCTATAGATCTCCAGGCGCTCGTTGTCTTTCACTTCCCGGGTGGTAATCACCTGCAGGCCGTCCGAGTCAATCTCCGAGGCCACGGTCACGTAGCTGGCGCCGCGTTTGCCGTAGTATTCGTCAAGTTGTTTATCCACCACGTTGCCCAGGACGTTGAGGGTAAAATTGCCCTTTAACCTGCTGAGGGGATTGAAGGCGAAATCCAGGAACAGCATTTCCCCGTGCGAGAAATCCAGGCCGTTTTTGCCAGTGTTTTGCACAGCCTCAGATTTACCGTTGAAGACCAGGTCGCCCTTCAAACTGCCGCCTGTTAGGCGGATCGCGTCGCTCTGCTTCTTTTCCATCTGCAGCTGGCGCAAGTTCGCAGCCACATTGAGGAATTCCATGTCGATCGCGGCTAGTTGGGAGTTCAGTTCCGCCTTTTCCACGGCATAGGGATCGATCCGGAATACCCTGGCCAGCACGTCGTAGGCCATACGGGGACGCGCCGTGAACACCCCGTCGTCGTTGGGGCCTCCCAGGGCGCAGATCCCGAACCACTCTTCGTTCATGTTGTTGCGGCCTTCAATGAAATCGAAAGAATAGCCGCCGTTGCTCCAGGAAGCGTTGTTGTCCTGCACGAAGAGGTTCTCTTCCTGCTTGTATTTCCACCATTCGTCGCGCCATTCGAACTGGCAGCCGCCGATAGCGTTGCCTTCCGCGCCTTTGCCGTAACTCTTGCTATAGATTTCGTCCCAATTGCCCTTCACGATATAGGCCTGGCCGGACTGGTCTTCCCGGTTTTCCAGGGCATTGAAAGCGTCGCTGCCGAATTCCATCAGCACGATGGGGAGGCCCAGTTCCTTATCCACCCGTTTCCACATATCCGTGAAACTGATGCCCCGGTAGGCATTGACGCCCAGGAGGTCGATGTGGGTGCACAGGGTAGAGATCAGGTCCAAATACTGGATATCACCGTTTACGATGGTGAAGGGGTGCCTGGTATCCACTTTCTTGGCGGCGGCGATGATCTCGTCGAACAGGGTGTACAGGTATTTCGCCTTCTCGCGATGCCGTTCGCCCACAGGCAGGTTCTCGATCTCAAAACTCGACCATTCCAGGCCGTAGTTGTTCTCGTTGCCCAGTGCGAACATCAGTACGCCGGGAACGTCCTGGTACTGCTCCACCAGGGCCACAATATCCCGTTTGAGGGTTTCGCGGGTGGGACCGTCGGCGAAGTTGGTCTGGGGAATCCAGGCTCCGTTTACGTTGTAGCCGTATCTGCCCATGAGGTGGTTCACGATCGTCATGATTCCGTGTTCCTGGTACATGTAGGTGATCCAGCGGGGCGGAATTATTCCGAAGGACCGGATGGTGTTGATCCCGGCCTGTTTCATCAAGCGGCACTCGTAGTCCAGCACTTTCCTGATGAACTCGTCTTTGTGACCCCAGAGGTTGTAGGAGTAATTTTCGCCGACTGGCGTGTAACCCCAAACGACGCCTTTAACGAAATAATCATTCCCGTTGACCTTGAGTTTCCAGCCCCCTTTGTCCTGATAGGTGGAAACGAAGTCCGCAGCGGCAAAACACTCCGCCGCAACGCCCAGTAACAACATCATCACCGCGATGATGAGCAGAAGTTTGGTTTTCGGCACAAAACCGGCATCGATCATATGATCCTCCCCATTTCTTATCTATGGACCAGTCATGCAGAGTAAAAACTGCTATATAGCATCCTCTGGTTAGGCGGATTTCGTGTCAAGGTTTTTTTTCGCGCGGGGGCAGATTCATCTGCCGCAAAGGCAAGGGCGGCGTCCGGAAAACCAGGCCGGACAGCACGATCGGCCGTGCTCGCCAAGCCCTGTTCCAGATATCGCCCCCAGCGGCCTTCCCGCTATCACTGCGGGGTCATTGCGCGGTCACTGCGGGCTTAGCCCGTAATGAGCGCGCGGTTAGCGCGCAATGATAGCGGGAGATTTGTGGAGTAGCAGGCGCAGGCACGGTTTGAATGGGCAGCTGGATGGAAACAGGTTTAGAGAATGGATATCCGCTGGTAAACTTGAAACCACAGCACACTGATTTGCTGATTTCCCGGGTTCAATCGGAGAATATGGCTCTCTTTCAAATCACGTGGGCAAACCATATACGCCTGACCCGAGCTGCTGGATTGGGCTGTCGACCTCCGGGTCGACAGAGTAGGCTGAGCCGGCTTCTGAAGAGTCCTGCGGACTCTGTGGCGACGGGACGTCCCCACCCCGATTTTACCCTATCCAGGATCCCTAACCACTCGGTTAGAATGAAAGCCGATAATATTCCACCCAGCTTGTCCCATAGGGACAGGGTGATAGTAAGGCCGCTCAGGCTCGTGGATTGGGGGCGGCGCAGGAATCCCTGATGATCAGTTGCGCCTCCAGGATCACATGCAGAAAAACGGAATGCTTCCCCCTGATCTCATCCAGCAGGATCGCCACGGCCTTCGCCGCCATTTCTTCGATCGGGGCGGCATTGGTGGTGAGAGAAGGGAAAACCACGGAAGCCACCAGGATGTCGTCGAAGCCGACCACGCTCATTTCTTCGGGGATCTTGAGCCCGCCATCCCGCAGCACCTTCATTACGCCGATGGCCATGGAATCGTTGGCGCAGACAATGGCGGTGGGAGCTTTGGCAAGCGACAGGAAATATTTCCCTCCCCGCTTTCCGGATTCGAAGGAGTAATCGCCCTTGTAAAGCAATTCATCTTCGGCCGCGATCCCGTTTCTGGCCAGGGCGTTCTTGTAGCCCAACAGCCGGTCTTTGCAGACATCGGAATCCAGCAGGCCGGAGATGAAGCCGATCCGGCGATGCCCCAGGGATATGAGATACTCGACCGAATGGCTGCAGCTGTTGAAATTGTCGATGGTTACCGAGGGGAGGGATTTGTCCGCGGCGATGTTGTCCAAGAGGACTATGGGCAAAAAGTTCTTGATGGCCTGGATCTTGTCTTCGATCCGGGGAAAGCAGCAGATGATGACGCCGTCGATCTTCTTCTGGCTTAGAAGCGGATTCAGGTCGTCAAAATCGGACATCAGCAGCATGTTGTAGCCGCTGCGGGCCACTTCCTCTTCCAAGGACTTGAACAGCAGCGAGTAATAGGGGCTGGAGATGCCTTCCTTGATCTCTTCGTCCAGAAAGAAGCCGATATTGCCGGTGACCTTGGAATTGCGGGATTTGTTGTTTACGAAAGTGCCCTTGGTGCTTTCCTTGTGCAGGATCCCTTCCTCCACCAACTCCGCTATCGCCTTGCGCACCGTCATGTAAGAAACTCCGAGCTCTGCAGCCAGGACTCTTTCACCCGGCAGCTTGTCCACTATGGAGCCGGTTTTGATGCTGTTTCTCAGTTGATGCTTAACGCGGATGTACTTGGGCGTTCTATCTGTCATTTGAGGCCAGGCTACTCCTTCTTCTTATAGAAAATATAGCAATCTAGTCTGCTTGCAGCGCAAGACGGATAAATGCTCGGCAGTGCTATACAGCATCGAGACCATAAAAAACACATCCGCAAAAAAAGTCAAGATATCTTTCATCAAAGGCTAAAAAAAAGGTAGCGGCGCGGGAGGGATTTTTCCGGAGCGAAAAAAAAGCTTGACAAGAAGGGACAAGACCCAAAACGTGCTATATAGCAGTAAGAGTCGTTTTGAAATTGATAACTTATCCGATTATCATAAAAGGGAAGGTTCACGATGGCAAGTAAGACACTACTTTCAGCCGCCTTGGCAGTGCTCCTGTTGTTTTTCTTTGGGTGCGACCTATTCACCGCGCCCAAACCGGTACCCGATACCACCGGACCAGTAGATTACACCCTGGTCTGGGCCGACGAATTCGAGCAGTCATCCACGCTCCCCGACTCCGATAACTGGGGCTACGACCTTGGCTACGGCAGCGACGGCTGGGGCAACGACGAATGGCAGTTGTACACCAACAACCAGCAAAACGTAAAGGTGGAAGACGGCAATCTGGTCATTTCGGCAGTCTGGGATTCGGTGAATTTCGCCGTTCCCGGCAAACGTAACGGCTCGGTAACCTCAGCCCGGGTCAACACCAAGAACAAGTTCTCCTTCAAATTCGGCAAAGTGCAGGCCCGCATCAAAGCGCCCACGGACAAAGGCATGTGGCCGGCGTTCTGGATGCTGGGCAAAAACATCGACGCCGTAAGCTGGCCTCAATGCGGTGAGATCGACATCATGGAGATCAGCAACTTCCTGCACGACGACCGGACTTCCCTGTGCACCATGCATTGGTGGGACGATGACAGCGACAGCCACCGCTCTTATGGCACTTCCAAACGCTTGAGCGCGCCGCTTTCCGACGCCTACCACGTGTATGAAGTGGAGTGGGACGAGCAGCGCGTCGTAGGCAGGATCGACGACATGATCTACTTCGTAAAGGTCGTGGACCCCAGCACGATGGAAGAATTCCTCAAAGAGTTTTTCCTGGTGCTGAACGTAGCAGTGGGCGGCAATCTGGGCGGATCACCCGACGCTACGACGCAGTGGCCGCAGCGGATGTTTGTGGATTGGGTGCGGGTGTACCAGAGCGAGGAATCCCTGATCCCGGTGGAAACCTACGGCATCTTTACCGATAACACTCCGGTGGACGATGGATTGACGGTGGGAGTGAACGCCGAGATCTATGTGTGGGAAAACACGCTTACTTCCGGCACGATCCCTCCCTATGAAGGCCCCAACGGAATTTCCTGGAACACAGCTGGCCAAGGCTGGTTTGGAGCCGGGATCAGTTCGAACTCTCCGCTGGACCTTTCGGGATTCGCGGAAGGCAACCTCAAATTCATGATCAAGATTCCAGCCAACGTCCGCTTCAAGATCGGGATCAACGACGCCCAGAATCACGAAAACTACGTGACCTTCCCCGCCAACCAAACCGCTTACGGGTTGGTGCGCAACGGAGAATGGGGCCAGGCGGTGATTCCCATTGCGGATCTCCGGGGCAACGTGGACCTGGAGATGCTCAGTTATGAGTTCATCATCCTGGAAGAGAACGGCACCCAATGCCAGTTGGCCATCGACGACATCTTTTGGGATGGCGGCGGTTCCAGCCCCAGCAGCGTGAGTTTTTCCCAGGACAGCTACGCGTTCGACGCCACCAGCGCCACGCTCACCGTGATCGACGCTGCAGCCGCGAACAGCACGGTGACCGTTTCGGTATCCAATGGCCGGGCCACCATCGGCGTAGGGATCGCGCTCAACTCATTGGGCGTAGGCACCGGAACCGTGAATTTCGGCCCCACCAACGACGCTACGGATACCATCGCCATCACTCCGGGCGGCTCCATCACCGCTTCCTATACCGACACCAACGGGACCGTGCGCACCGATACCGCCAACATTACCGGCGGTGCGCCCAATACGCTCGGCATCTACTCCGAATCACACACCGATCCCATGCTGCCCTACAGCCAGATCATCAATAGCGCCGACTGGAGCGGAAATTCGGCGGAGCCCAACGAACAAAGCACGGCGGTTACTCCAGTTGACGGCAGCTACGTGCTGGCCGTGAACTTCACCGACCAGGGCATCGGTTGGGGCGGCATCGCCTTCAACTTCGGCTCCCAGGACATCTCCAATTATACCGTGTTTGTGATCAATGTGAACAAGAGCGCGATGCCCACGCTGGCACATCTGGGCATCAAATGGGAGGATGCCGCAGGCGGCAACACGCAGGTCGACCTGGCTTCCTACACGCCCGTGATCAATGGCAACTGGGCCCGCTACGAAATTCCCCTGAGCCATTTCCCCGCGGTCAATCTGGCCTCGGTCAAATTCCTGGGTTTGTGGAATCCTACCACCAGCGGCAACGCCTACATTGCCGGCAGCCTCTATTTCGACGACATTCATTTGAAGAACTAAGGAAGGGATAAAATGGGAAAAAGCGCACATTATACCACACGTCCTGAAGACAGAATCTCCCTGAAACAAAAAGCGGCCTACTCCGTAGGGATGTTTGTGAACAACCTGCAGGCAGCAGCCCTGCCGGCAATGGTAGTCATCCTCAACCTGGGCCTGGGCATGGATGTAATGCTGGTGGGCTTGATTGGTTCCATACCCCGGATCTTCGACGCGATCTCGGATCCCTTGATGGGCTACATTTCAGACAACCATCGCGGGAAATGGGGTCGGCGCCGTCCGTTCATCTTCCTCGGCGCTCTCCTGGCAGGTTTGATCTTTGCCGTGATGTGGCAGGTACCCTCAGGATACATCAACATCCTGGGCAAGGATCCCGTGGCCAAGCATCAAACCGTGGCAGCGGAAACAAGGGAAGCCAAAGCCGCCGAAGATGGCGCGCTCAGCGTGAACTACGACCAGCAGAATCCTGACGCGACATTCCAGCTGTATGGCCCCCAAATGCTCTCCACCAAAACCGGGTCCGCGTTCACAACCGATCTGGGCGGATTTCCCCAAGTGGAAATGAACGTGCAATTCCCCGCCTATAAATCCCTGCGCGTGGTGGTCAACGAAGCCGGAAACGACGCCCCCGAATCCTATGCCATCGACCTGAACAAGGACGCTTCGCAGGATCAGAAAGGCAACCTCTACAAGTTCCAGCTGGGCGACCTCAAATTGGTCGATAGCGCGTCGGCCCAAACAGGCAACAAGGTGCTGGACATCAAATCCGTGGGCAGCATTGCCGTGAGCCTAATGGGGTTGGAAGGATCCGGCACTGCCACGCTCAGTTCGTTCAAACTCAGGAAGAGCGAAGGTTTCTTCACCAAGTACTTCATCTACTTCCTGGTTATGTCCATCCTCTTCTTCCTGGCCTATACCATCTACGCGACCCCGTTCGTCGCCTTCGGATATGAGATGACGCCGGATTACCATGAGCGCACCAGGCTGCATGCCTTTGCCAATACGGTCGGGCAATTGGCCTGGCTGGGTGTGCCCTGGTTCTACGCGATCATGTCCAGCACCCTGTTCCGCGATACCGTGCACGGAGCGCGCTCCCTGGCTATCGCCGTGGGTATCGTAGTTGCGGCTTTGGGTGTGATCCCCGCCATCTTCCTGCGCGAAACCCAAGTGTTGGAACCCGTGAAAAACGCTTCCAAGGGTTTGTGGAAAAACATGAAAGAGTTTTTCCAGGGAGTGAAAACCACCTTCAAATGCAAGCCTTTCGTGCAGATCTGCGGCGCGACCTTCCTGGTCTTCAACGGATTCCAATTGGGGTCCTCCTTCTCCCTGTATGTGATGATCTATTACCTGTTTGGGGGCAACAATGCCGCCGCTGGCAAACTTCTGGGCTGGTACGGCATGCTCACTTCCATCGCCACGCTTGGCGTGATCCAGTTCACCGGCTGGATCGCCACCCGGATCGGCAAACAAAAGACCTTCATGATCACCATCTCCCTTTCCATGATTGGCTTTGCCATCAAGTGGTTCGGCTACAACCCCACTTATCCCTACTGGCTGCTCTTTGCCGCGCCCTTCGTGGCTTTTGGCACGGGATCGCTGTTCACCTTGATGGGGGCGATGATCTCGGATGTGTGCGACTACGATGAACTGACCACGCATCAAAGACGGGAAGGCGTGTTCGGAGCCATCTACTGGTGGATGGTGAAGATCGGCATGTCCCTGGCCGGTTTGCTGACCGGGGTATTGCTCAAGGTTTCGAAGTTTGACCTGGCTGTGGGATCCGGACAGGAAGCCCGCACCCTGTTCCTGCTGCGCGTTTTCGACGTGGGCATACCGGTCATCACTTCCGCGATCGCCCTTCTGATCATAGCCAAATATACGCTCACCGAAAACCGGGCTTATGAGATCCGGGCCGAACTGGAATCCCGCCGCGGCAAATCGAAGGTAAGCGCTGATACCGGAGTGGCCGCTCCAGAGGCTTAAAAGGATGCCGGCCAGATTGCCTTTCCGCAGCATGCTTTCTCAGTGTAGCCTGGCCTTGCTGTTGGCCGTATTCACAGGTTACGCGCCCGCAGCAACTGCCAGGATCAAATCCACGTCCGAGATCCTGCTGACTTCCTCCTCCGGAGCCAAACTCGCCACTCAGGAAAACGTCGAGTTCCACAGAGGCAAGGCCAAAGGCGTCGTGATCCGCGTCCATCCGGAACAAACCAAACAGACGATCGACGGCATCGGATCATCTTTCACGGAGTCCTCCGCCTTCGTTCTGGCGCATCTGGACAAAGAGAAACGGCAAGCGGTGATGGAAAGCATCTATGGGAAACAGGGGGCGGACTTTAGCCTGGCCCGCACTCACATGGGAGCCTGCGATTTCAGCGTGAAAGGCAAGTATTGCTACGCGGAAGTACCTGGCGATTCCCAACTTGCCCACTTCAGCATCGCTCCGGATTCCGAAGGTTTCGATCCTGCGGAGTATCCGGGGATCAAGGATGCAAGCTACGACCTGCTGCCCATGCTCAAGGAAGCCCTGGCCATCAAGAGCCGGCAGAATGGGAAACTGCAAATCGTTACTGCTGCCTGGACGGCTCCGCCCTGGATGAAAGACATCCAGGCCTGGTACATTCCGGGCGCTCCCGAAAACAACTGGCAGGGCACCGGCGGCTCTTTGCTGGATGAATACGTTCCCGTTTATGCTGATTACATAGTGAAGTACCTGGCTGCCTATAAAGCGGAAGGGGTGGATATCTGGGGCTTGAGTCCGGTCAACGAGCCGCACGGAGTTAACGGCCAGTGGGAAAGCATGAACTTCACACCGCAGACCCAGAATGACTTCATCAAGCGGCAACTGGGGCCCAAACTCCGCTCAGGCGGCTTTTCCGCTGCCAGACTGCTGATCTACGATCAAAACCGCGATGGCTTGGAACATTGGACAGATGAGATCTTCGCCGATCCGGATACCGCGCCCTATCTGTATGGCGCCGCGGTGCACTGGTATGAAAGCACGTTCAAAGTCTATGAAGACGTGTTCGAGCGGGTGCAAGCCAGGTTTCCGGATATGGCGATCATGCACACCGAAGGCTGCATCGACGACCTGGGCAAGGATGCCCCGGGTGGAGTGGCCGATCCCATCGGGTTCAAAGAAACGAACTGGTTCGGCAACGACGCGTTCTGGTGGAACAAAACCGCCACCGACTGGGCTTATTCCGTAACCTGGCAGGGCGTGAACGTGGAAGACCATCCCATGTACCCTCCCGTCCACAGATACGCGCGCAACATCATCGTCAGCCTCGATCACTGGGTCACCGGCTGGATCGATTGGAACGTGGCGCTCGACCGATATGGCGGGCCCAATCACGTGGGCAACTTCTGCGGAGCGCCCATCATGATCGACACCCAAACCCAGCAAGTGTACTACACGCCGGTTTACCACATCCTGGCGCAATTCAGCCGGACGATCCGTCCCGGCGACAAAGCGGTTCAGACCGAAATTCACAGGAACGCGCTGGGCCAGGACGACCTGCATGCCTGCGCCACGCTCAATGACGCTGGAATGTTGAGCGTCCAATTGTTGAACACCACTGGCAAGCCGATCGCCTGCAAACTGCAGATCGGGCGGTGCTACGCGGAACTGGACCTGCCTGCCAACGCTGTGCAGACGGTCCGGATCCAGTTGGACGGGAACTGATGAAGATGAAGCCGGCCTGGACTCTGCTTGTTTTAGCGTTGATCGCGGGGTTGGCAGCATCGTGCGCGTCCAGCCATACCGCTCAAACTCTCCAGTTTTCACCCGATCGAACAAGAATCCTGCTGGAATCCGGCCAGGAAATCGCCAAGGCTGATCCCTTCATCCAGCGCGATTTTTCGCCCTGGCTGAATGGCAAGTGGACCGGACAGGCCGTATCCTACGGATGTTACAGGGAAGGCCAGGCTCCCGGGGTCAAAGGCCCCAGTAAAGCGGAAATCCTGGAAGACCTCCAAATCATCGCGCGGCACTGGAACCTGATCCGGGTCTACAACGCCGACGACGATACAGGGCGCATCCTGGAAGCCATCCAGTCGAGCGGCCTCCCCATTCAAGTGATGTTGGGCATCTGGCTGGAGAATGAAGAGAATAAGCCGGAAGCGCAACGCTCGAACATCGCCAATGTGCTGCGCGGAATCGAACTTGCCAACCAGTATCCCGGCATTGTGACGGCCATCAACGTGGGCAATGAGACGCAGGTGTTCTGGTCTGGACACAGATTGGAAACCTCCAGCCTGATCCGGTACATCCGGACCGTCCGCAAGCATACGTCGATCCCAGTAACCACAGCCGACGACTATAACTTCTGGAACAAGCCCGAGAGCCAGGCTGTGGCGCAAGAACTGGACTTCCTGGTCACGCACATCTATCCGCTCTGGAACGGCAAAACGCTGGAGAACGCGATACCCTGGCTGGATGAGACTTTCGCCGGGATCAAACAATTCCATCCTGCAAAAACGCTGGTGCTGGGAGAGATCGGTTGGGCCACCGACTACAATCCCGATAAGAAGGGCGACGGCGAACAGGGAACCCTGATCAAGGGCGAAGTGGGCGTGGAAGCGCAGGAAACATTCCTGCTGCAACTGGACCAGTGGATCAATGAGAACCAGGCCGCCACCTTCCTGTTTGAGGCTTTCGATGAACCTTGGAAAGGCGGCGGGGAAGCTTCAGGACCCAAAGAGATCGAAAAGAACTGGGGCGTCTATTACCAGGACCGCCAACCAAAGGAATCTTTTACCAATTACCTGAACCAACGTAACAAATGACAAGCAAAGCAAAACCTCAAAGGAGAGAGAAATGAGAAATACAATCTTGTTGTCCGTAGCAGTGCTCATGATGTCGATGAGCACAGTATTGGTCGCGCAGAACGCGCCGATCAATTTTGAAACGGGCGGCCAGGGAGCCAACTGGACCTGGACCGTGTTTGAAAACGGCACCAATCCTCCGGTGCAGATCATCACCAATCCCCATGCAACAGGGATCAACACCTCGGCAACAGTCGCCCAATTCACGGCCCTGATGGCCGGGCAACCCTGGGCTGGCTGCGAATCACAGCATGGAGCGGATATCGGCACCTTCACCTTCACCCCCAACAACTGCACCGTGAAGATCATGGTGTACAAAACCGTGCTTAGCGACGTGGGGATCAAGTTCGCTTCCAGCACGGGAGCTTCCACTGGCGAGATCAAGGTCGCGAACACCCTGGTCAACCAATGGGAAGAGATTACTTTCGATTTTTCCAGCCGGATCGGCGAAACCAACGACCAGATCATCGTTTTCCCGGATTTCAACCTGGCGGGAAGAACTTCCGACAACGTCATCCTGTTCGACAACATCACCTTCTCGCAGCAGACCATTCCGTCAGGACCGGATGTGCCCGCGCCCACACCAACAATCGCGGCCGCCAATGTGATCTCGCTGTTCAGCAACGCCTATCCCAACGTCACGGTGGACACCTGGTCCGCCTCCTGGGACATGGCTGACGTAGCCGACGTGCAGATCGCCGGCAACGACACCAAACTCTATAGCAACCTGGTTTACGCGGGAATCGAATTCACTACGCAGACCATCAACGCCACTTCCATGACCCACTTCCATATGGATATCTGGACTGCCGATCCCACGGCGCTGCCTGCCGTTTTCAAGATCAAACTGGTGGATTTCGGAGCCAACGGAGTGTGGAGCGGCGGCGACGATGTGGA
>CAYSAT010000005.1:37633-69090 GCA_964429035.1 uncultured Candidatus Cloacimonadota bacterium
TCAAACTGGTGGATTTCGGAGCCAACGGAGTGTGGAGCGGCGGCGACGATGTGGAGCACGAACTCACCTTCGACGCCAGCACTACGCCCGCTTTGGTTAGCGAAACCTGGATCGGATTCGACATCCCCCTGGCCAACTTCACCGGCTTGACCACCACGGGGCATCTGGCCCAACTGATCATTTCCGGCGACCCCAACACCGTGTTTGTGGATAACATCTATTTCCACAACGGCAACACCGCCAACGAAGATCTGGTCCAGGCTGCGGTTCCGGCAGTGCTGGGCAAATGCTGGCCCAACCCCTTCAAACCTTCCACCACCATCGATTACCGGGTCGATAAATCCGCCTCCATCACCCTGAAGGTCTACGACCTCAAGGGACGCCTGGTGGAAACCCTGGTGGACGGATACCTGGCTCCCAACAGCTACCAGCAGGTCTGGAATGCCGAAAACGCGCCTTCCGGCGTCTATTTCTACCGCCTGACGGTAAACGGAAACACAGTCGATACCAAGCGGATGGTTCTGCTAAAGTAAATATCCTGGATCAGCCGCGCGTTTACGGCGTTGCGGCTGGTCTTGCTTTAAATCTCTAGCCATAACAAATGTAAGGAGACATCAAATGATAATGAAGAGAATGCTTTTACTAGTGATCCTCATGCTGGCAGCCAGTGCGGGTTTGCTCGCGCAATACAGCACGGTGGATTTTGAACCGGCTGGCATGGGTGCCGGCTGGAACTGGACCGTGGGCGAAAACGCGGGCAATCCCCCGTTGGCGTTTCCCGCCAATCCAGTAATGGGCGGGATCAACACTTCCGCCACAGTCGCCCATTTCACCGCCCTGGCAGCTGGACAGCCCTGGGCTCTGTGTTTCTCGGACGATCTTCCCGACTTCCAGTTCAACGCTACCAACGCCATCGTTAAGATAATGGTCTATAAACCGCGCGTGAGCCCTGTGGCCATCAAATTCGAAGGCGCCAGTACCCCCATCGAACTGCAAGTGTCCAATACCCTAATCAACCAGTGGGAGGAGTTGACCTTCGACTTCACCGGCTCCATTGGCAATACCTACGGCCGCTTGGTCGTCATTCCGGATTTTGCCGCCAGGACCCAGGATTATGATATCTATTTCGACAATATCCGCGTCCCCGAAGCAAACATTGCTCCCCCGGCAGTTCCCACAGTAGCCGCGCCCACACCCACCGAAGATCCTGGCAACGTGATCTCCCTGTTTAGCAACGCCTACACCAACGTGACCGTGGATACCTGGTCCGCTGGCTGGGATGTGGCCGACGTGGCGGATGTGCAGATCGCGGGCAACGATACCAAGCTGTACACCAACCTCACTTTCGCCGGCATCGAATTCACCTCCCAAACCATCAATGCCACGAACATGACCCACTTCAACATCGATATCTGGACTCCGGAACCCACCGACATGCCGACCGCTTTCAAGGTCAAACTGGTGGACTTTGGCGCTAATGGAGTCTGGGGCGGCGACGACGTGGAGCACGAGCTGACCTTCAACATGTCCACGCTGCCTCCCTTGCTCAGCCAAACCTGGGTCAGTTACCACATCCCGCTTGCTGATTTCACCAATCTGGTCACCCAGGGCCATCTGGCCCAGCTCATCATCTCCGGCGACCTCAGCACCTTGTATGTGGACAACGTCTATTTCTCCGCTGCTGGCGGTGCTGGCGGCGATGCCACCCTGAGCGACCTCCGGGTCAATGGCACCACCATTCCGGGCTTCTCGCCGGCAATGCTCAGCTATAGCTATGAAGTGCCCTTCGGAGGCGCGACTCCCACCGTGGCTGCCACAGCCACCGATCCCAACGCCAGCTTCGTGGTCAACCAGGCCGCGGCTGTTCCGGGAACCGCCTCTGTAGTAGTGACCGCGGAAGACGGCATCACCACCCTCACCTATTCCGTGAACTTCACCATGGCAGCCGGCTTCCCCACTGTCGCCCCGCCCGCTCCCATCCAGGATTCCGAGGATGTGATCTCCATTTACAGCGATTACTATGGCAACGTCACCGGTACCAACTTCAACCCCAACTGGGGCCAACAGACCATCGTGACCGTGGATTACCAGGTCGACGGCATCAACACCCTGCGCTATCAAAACCTGAACTATCAGGGCACCGAATACCCCAGCCAGGACGTCTCTGCCTATGAATTCCTCCATGTGGATTTCTGGACGGCCACTTCCACGGCGCTCAGCTTCTTCCTGATCAGCCCCGGCGCAGAAACCGGCTATGGCCTGCCCATAACTGCCGGACAATGGGTTAGCGTGGATATCCGCCTGGACAGCTACGTGCCGCCCGTCAATCTGGCCAACGTGTTCCAGTTCAAGGTGGTGGGCGACGGCGATGTCTGGTTTGCCAACCTCTATTTCTGGAAAGAGCCCACTCCTCCCGGATCTGACGCCACCCTGGCCGATCTCAAGGTCAACGGCACCACCCTCAGCGGATTCTCGCCCCTCACCGAAAATTACAGCTATGACCTGCTGGAAGGCACCACCATTCCCCCCCAGATCACATCCGTGCTCACCAACGACCCCAACGCCAGCTATGTGGTCACCCAGGCTCCAGCAGTCCCCGGAAACGCCACCGTGGTGGTTACCTCCCAGAATAACCTGGTCACCAAGACCTACACCGTGGCCTTTGTGATCGCCTGGCCCAATTCCGTGCCGCCCATTCCCGCGCATAACCCCGCCAACGTCATTTCCCTGTACAGCGACGCTTACACCAACGTTCCCGTGAATACCTGGCTCACTCCGTGGTCGCAAGGCGTTGTGGAGGACGTGGTGGTGGCTGGCAACCCGGTCAAGAAATACACCCTGGTGAACTACGTGGGAATAGAAACCGTGGGACCCAATCTGATCGACGCTTCCGGCATGACCCACGTGCACCTCGATGTGTGGACCCCCGAACCCAACGCCTTCCGCTTCAAACTGGTGGACTGGGGCGCTGACGGTGCGTATCTGGGCGGCGACGACACCGAGCACGAACTCACCTACAACGATCCTGCCACCGGACAATGGATCTCCTACGACATCCCTCTGGCCGCCTTCACCAATGTGGCCAGCACCAGCCACCTGGCTCAGTACATCCTGTCCAAATCACCCGTGGGGACCATGTACATCGACAACTTCTACTTCTATGCCCTCGATGCCAACATCCCCGCCAACGTAGCCATAACCACATCCATGAATTCCGTCACCCTCACCTGGGACGCGGTGCCCGGCGCCACTTCCTACACGGTGTATGCCGCGAATGACCCCTATGGCGCCTTTACCGAGGTTACCGGCGGAACTTACAACGGCACCAGCTGGACCTCTTCCGGCACCAGCCCTGCCCAGTTCTACTACGTGACGTCGGATAGCGACTGATAACCTGGATCAAGCTTGCGTGAGGATGGAATGAACGCCATGCTGAAGATCCCCTCCCGGGAGATCGCCCAGCCTACAAAAAAGGCCGGAGCATCCGTTCACGCCCATCCTCATGCAATTAGATCCGGCTGGCCTGCCAAACCAGCGGGCAGTTTCCAGACCGATAAATACAAGAAGCCCTTGAATCGGTTCCTGGGATCGGCCCGGTGGCTGGCTGACGGACCTCTGGCGGACCACTCCCGCACCACCCGCGAAATCCGCGGGAGGCTCGGCAGGGGCGCGACTGAGCCAGGCGGCCCGGCAACCAGCTTGGGGTTGGCTGCCAGCCTCGAACAATTCCGAAGAATACCTGCGGAACTATTGAATTGAACATGCGATCGGCCGCCGCTGTTTTGGTGGCGGCTGATTTTTCACGAACAACGGCTGAAACATAATTGGAAAGATAAAGAGTGTTGGATCATAGCCTGCAAACCAAGTACCAACTTACCAACGACGGCGAGTTCGTAATCCACAACTACAACTCCGCCAAGACATTCTCCAGTTTTTTCCCTGGGGTAGCCGGCAAAAACGGCATCCCCATGTGGACCTTCTACGTAAATCGCGCGCAGTGCGTCTGCAGCATGGGGATCGAAGGCAAACACCATCCCATCATGGAATTTTTGCCCGCCAATTGGGCTTACAACCTCGTCCCCACCCAAGGCTTCCGCACCTTCGTCAAGGTTCTGGGCAAAGGGGCTGCCACCTTTTACGAGCCATTCCAGAACGACGGCCGGGATGCCCAGACGCAGCGCACCCAAACAATGGCCATCGCGCCCGCCAAACTGACCCTGGAAGAAGAGAATCTCACCCTGGGCCTGAAATTCACCGTGGAGTATTTCAACATCCCTTCCGAAAAATACGCTGGCCTGGCGCGCATTCTTTCCATCACCAACCTGAACTCCGAACCGGTGGAACTGCAGCTGTTGGACGGCCTGCCCCTGATCGTCCCTTATGGGCTGGACGACTTCTGCCTGAAGCACATGCGCCGCCTTTTCGAGGCCTTCGTGGAGGTCTCCAATTTCGAGCAGCGGGCTCCCTTCTACAAACTGAAGGTGGAGCCATCCGACCGGCCTGATGTGGTGAGGATCAAAAAAGGGAATTTCTACCTGGGTTTTGGACCCGATAACGCGCTTGTGACCCCGATCTACGATCCCGTGAAAATCTTTGGCATCCGGGGCGACTACGCTTATCCCGAAAAGTTTTTAACGAGTTCCTGCGCGGAACTCGCCGCGCATCAGATTTACGAGAACCGTTTGCCTTGCGCGATGGGATCTCTTGCCACCACCATAGCCGCACATCGCACTTACACCTATACATCAGTTATTGGCCACGCCAGTTCCACCGGGGATCTGAACGAACTGGTACCCAAGATTGTCCAGGCTGGATATATAGAGAAAAAGGCTGGTGAGAATCAGGAGCTCGTGTCGGCATTGACCCAAAAGAGCTTCGTTTGCAGCTCGGAGCCCGTTTGGGATCGATACGCAAGGCAAAATTTTCTGGACAACGCGCTGCGGGGCGGATTTCCGCACTCGATAAGAGGAACGGATAACACTTCCACCCTGCACCTATATTCCCGCAAACACGGAGATCTGGAGCGGGATTACAACGATTACCGCCTCACCCCCACACCCTATTCCCAAGGCAACGGAAACTTCCGCGACGTAAACCAGAACCGGCGCTGCGACCTCTTCTTCAATCCCGAAGTGGGCGACGGCAACGTGGTCCAGTTCTTCAACCTGATCCAGCTGGACGGCTTCAATCCCCTGGTGATCAAGGAACTCCGCTTCAGCATCTCCGACGGGGCCAAACTGGCGCAGGTCCTGCAGCGCTACATGAACTCCGCGCAGGCCGAAACCGTGCAAGCCTATCTGGCCGATCCTTTCACGCCGGGCGAATTGCTGCTGCATTTGCCTGAGCTGGGCATCGAGCTAACAGGCGATACCGAACGCTTCATCGGCGACCTGCTGGGCATCAGCGCCAAGCAGTATGGCACCGAATACGGGGAAGGCTTCTGGATCGACCACTGGACCTATAACCTGGACCTTTTGGAGAACTACCTCGCCGTGTATCCCGATCAGGAAAGGCAGATCTTGTTCGATAAGAAGGCCTTTTCCTTCTACGACAATCCGCAGCGCGTGCAGCCCCGCGACCTCAAATACGTGATCTGTGAAGGCCGGGCCATGCAATTGGATGCCGTGGTCCACGACGCCGAAAAAGAAGCGCTGATCAACCGGCGCTGCGTTGAGCCCAACAAAGTCCGCACGGAACATGGAACCGGCGAAGTTTACCAAACCACACTGTTCACGGTGCTGCTGTCTGTGGTGGTGAACAAACTTGCCTCGCTGGATCCGGAAGGCGTCGGCGTGGAAATGGAGGCCGGCAAACCCGGCTGGTACGACGCCCTGAACGGCATGCCGGGGCTCATCGGATCCAGCCTCTGCGAAACCCTGGAACTGAAGCGCCACATCCAATTCCTGCTCAAATCCCTGGCAGGAATCGAGGCAGCAAGCCGGGAGTTTTCCTTGTTCGTGGAGTTGCAAGAATTCCTCACTGCCTTGCATGCCCTGTTACAAACGCGGATGAGCCCTTTCGAATTCTGGGATGCCGCCACCACGCTCAAGGAAAACTACCGGGCCAGAACCAGGCTGGGCATCAGCGGTTCTGAAGCGGGCATATCCGGCAGCCAGATAATGGAATTCCTGGAATCCGGACTCAGCAAACTGGATGCCGGGATCGCCAAGGCCTGGAGCGCAAAAGACCGCGTGGTCTCCACCTATTTTGTGAACGCCGCGGTGGAGTATGAAGAACTCCGGCAGCCCAGTCTAGACGGTAACACTCAAGCGCGCTGCAATGCCAAAGGCCTTCCCTATTTCCGGGCTACCAAGTTCCGCCAAACCGCGCTGCCGCTTTTCCTGGAGGGGCCGGTGCATTACCTGCGCAGCGTCCAGAACGCCGATGAGGCCCGCAGCTTCGCCGCGGCTGTCCGTTCCAGCGCTCTCTTCGACCCCTCTCTCCAGATGTACAAGGTCAACGAATCGCTGGCCGGCCAGCCCATGGAGATCGGCAGAGCCAGGACCTTTTCCCCTGGCTGGTTCGAGAACGAATCGATCTGGCTGCACATGGAATACAAATACATGCTGGAACTGCTGCGCAACGGACTCTATGAAGAGTTTTTCCGGGATTTCCGCGGCGTATTCGTGCCTTTTTTCCAGCCGGAGCTCTATGGCCGCAGCATCCTGGAAAACTCGTCTTTCATCGTCAGCAGCGCCAATCCGGATCCGTCCTTGCACGGCAACGGTTTTGTGGCAAGGTTGAGCGGAGCGACCGCCGAATTCATCCACATCCTGCACTGGATGCTGGCAGGGCCAAAACCCTTCGCGTTGGATCAGGAGGGCGAACTGCAGTTCCGCCTCCAGCCGGTTTTGCCGGCCTGGCTGTTCACCCAGGAGGCGCGCGCAGAGCGCCTACTGATCGGAGATTCCTGGCAGGATGTGGAGTTCCCAGCCCGCAGCATCAGTTTCATGTTTTTGGGCCAGATCCTGGTTACCTATCACAATCCGCAAGGCAAGGACACTTTCGGACCCCAAGGAGTAACGCCGGTACAGTGGAAAGTGACCGATCTGGAAGGCCACGTGCAAGACTTTGCGGCCAGGATTCTGTCCGGCGATACAGCCCGGCAGATCCGGGATCGCAAGGTGAGCCGCATCGATGTGGAACTCCGCTAAAATTTAAAACGAGATAAATGAATTTACAGGAGATGAGGAAAATGAAAGAGATTGAAGCAAAGGTCTCCGCGCTCTTGGCCAAGATGACGCTGGACCAGAAGATCGGACAGATCCTGCAGCCGGAACGCCAGTTCATCACGCCGGAAGAAGTGAAAAAGTATCATATCGGCTCCGTTTTGAGCGGAGGCGGATCGGTGCCCGGAGAAAACAAACCAGCGGATTGGATCGCCATGAACGATGCCTATTGGGCGGCTTCCATGGAGGAAGACGACGAGCATCTGGCCATCCCCCTGATCTACGGCGTGGACGCCATTCACGGCAACACCAACGTTCTGGGCGCCGTGGTGTTTCCCCATAACATCGGCCTTGGCGCGGCCCACGATCCCGATCTGCTGGAACGCGTTGCCGCCACCACCGCCAAAGAGATCGCCGCGACAGGCGTAGAATGGACCTTTGCCCCCACTTTGGCAGTAGCCCGGAACGACCATTGGGGCCGCACCTACGAGAGTTATTCCGAAGATCCCAAAATCGTGGCGGAATACGCGCCGCGCTTCGTGAAGGGCTTGCAGGGGGATTTCGGCGAGGACAAGGTGATCGCCTGCGCCAAGCATTGGGTGGGCGACGGCGCCACGCTGCATGGAATCGACCAGGGCGACATGTGCATCACAGAGGCGGAACTAAGAAAAATCCACGTTCCGCCCTACAAAGCAGCCATCGATGCCGGTGTCCTCACGGTCATGGTTTCCCTGAGCAGTTGGGACGGCGTCAAGTGCCACGGCCACCATTTCCTGCTTACGGAACTGCTGAAGAAAGAACTGGGCTTCCAGGGCTTTGTGATTTCCGATTGGGACGGCATCGACTACCTTTCCGAAGATTACGGCGAAGCCGTGGTCATGTCGCTGAACGCCGGCATGGATATGTTCATGGTCACTTCCAAATGGAGGGAGTTCATAGGCCACGTCAAAGAGAATGTGGCCAATGGCCGTATCCCCATGGACAGGCTCGACGACGCGGTCAGGCGCATCCTGCGCGTCAAATACAGCTTCGGCATGTTCGAAAAACCGCGTCCCGCCTTAAGGAAATTGTCCCTGGACCATTCCAGTTTCGGTTCCCGGGAGCATCGTGAAGTGGCCCGGGAGGCTGTCCGCAAATCCCTGGTGCTGCTCAAGAACGAAGGCGGCATCCTGCCTCTGGACAAAAACGCCCGCATCCTGGTCACCGGCAAGAACGCCCATAACCGCGGCCATCAATGCGGCGGATTCACCGTTGCCTGGCAGGGCGTAAACGATAAGACGCCGCCTGAAGGAATCGCCTACGATCAGGCGGATCACGAAAAACCGCGCGACGCTGCCGAAAACGTGGCACCTTCCTGGGGTTCGCTCATTGTGGGCGGAACCTCCGTCTGGGAAGGCATCCAGGCTGTGGCGCCCAATGCCGTTCTCAGCAACGACGGTTCCGACGCCGATCCAGCCAGGCACGACCTGGCCATTGTCGTAATCGGTGAAGTCCCCTACGCGGAAATGCTGGGCGATATCCGCGTGGAAGGCCTGGCCAAGGGCCTCAAGATCGGACCCGGCTCCACCTCCGATGAGACCCTGCCCGGCGAGAACATTCCCATCATGAAAAAGGGCCCCTACGGAACCCATCTCTATCTGCACCAGTTGCATCCCGAGGATCTCGCGACCATTAGGAACATCACCAGCAAAGGCATCCCGGTGGTGTGTGTCATGATCTGTGGACGCCCCCTCGTGATCACTCAGGAATTGGCGGAATCCCAAGCCTTCGTGGTGGCCTGGTTCCCCGGTTCGGAAGGCCAGGGAGTGGCCGATGTGATCTTTGGCGACTATCCGGTACAGGGAAAACTGGGCTTCTCCTGGCCCAATTACGACGACGAGAACTGGAACGTCGGCGATCCCGGCTACAATCCCCTCTTCCCTTACGGATTTGGGCTGGAATACAAATAGCGGAACTTCACCGCAGAGTTCTGGGCACGCGGCAGATCACCTTCGCGTGCCGTGATATAGGGTATTACGTGTGACCGGAACACCGGTCTCAACCGGTGTTCCGGGTTTTTTTGGCTGGAGTTGGGCGACGCTTGAGCCTCGACTTCAGCAAGGCGAGGAAGCTATGGCTCGCATTCAGAACGAGTTGGTAAGCCACGCAGGGTGCGCACACTGCCGACCAACCCCTTGCTGCCTGCAAAGAAGGCTCTTCCAAATCGAGTGGGTAAGCCCGTAGGGCGTAGGACGGTAGGCGGGTGATTTATCGCCCGTGCCAAACGAGAAGCCATTATGGCAATCAACCGGTTTCAACCGGTGGAGGACTTCACGGGAAAGTACCTTGAGAACGTGTCAGATGCTGGATGCATATTCCCTGAAGTCCTGCACTCATTGAAATGAGTTGATCACAAAATGGGGTGGAGTTTGGTTCATGCTACACGGGCGATAAATCACCCGCCTACCGTCCTGCACCCGCTGAAGCGGGTTTGCCAACAGGCTAGGTTTACTGGCTTACCCACTCTGTGTGCAAGAGAGCCCAAAGAAAGGCTCAAGTTCAATTTGAGTGGGTAGCCCCGGAGGGAGCGACAGATCATAGCGGTGGGTGCGAGCGACGAAGGAGCGAAGCCCCCCGATCAGTTAGTCCTAATATCAATCAAGCCCCGGAGGGTGCGACAGAATATAGCCCGGGGCTAAAACTAATCTAATGGAACTTGAGCCCAAAGAAACGCATATATCTCTTGCAATCAAACCTGGCCTCACCCATGATCACTGCGGGGTCATTGCGCGCTCATTGCGCGCATTGCCCGTAATGAGCGCGCAATGACCCCGCAATGGTTACGGGAGCGGCACAGCCGTTATTATTGATGGCGAATCAGAATCAATCGTAGAGCGCGGCGGAAAACTGCCGGCGCAGTATCTTGCCGCCATTGCTGGCCCGGGATTCCCACAGGATGAAGTACAAACCCCGGGGAACGTACTTGCCGGCATTGTCCTTGCCGTCCCAGACGATTGAGCCTTGGGCGGAAATGGCCTGGTTGTCCGCCAGGACGCGCACTTTGCGGCCAGCCTGGTCGTAAACGTTGCAGTTTACCTGGCTGCTGGGAGTTTCCAGATTGTAGAGCAGGCTGATGCTGGCACCATTCCGGGGATTGCAGGGGCTTCCGGTTAGTTTCAGGGTTCCGGAAAAATCCGGTGGCGGAGCTGCGGCGCTGTTGGCCTCGCCAGGTGTCGCGCCTTGGGAATCGAGGCTGTAACGCCAGGCCGGATGCTGGTCGGCGTCCAGGTAGCGCTCCAAGGACCTGCCTTGTTGGGATGCCGCTCCCACGTAGCTCATCTGGTCCAGCAGATTGAATTCCCCGTCATATAGTAGGATCGTGTCGGCGTCGTTGTTCAGGGCTGCCCAGCCTTCCACGTCGATTGCCGATTGAGCCGGGCAGGATGTGTATTCCGTGAGCAGCTGCAGGGAATTGGCGCAAAGCACGTAGTATCCGCCGGCGTCAGGAATGGTGAAGCCAAAGCTGTGCTGGGCGGCGTCCTCGATGATGTAATCGCCGCGCAGAGGTACGGAAGGAAGCCAGATCTCGATCCATTCCTGCTTGCCCGTGTCGGGATCGTACATCACTTCGTTGATCACGGGAGGCAGCAGTTGCTCCTGCAGCAGCGGCAAACTCAGGTGGTTGCTGGCCTCGTCCGAATCGTCATACAAATCCAGGCTCACCTCCACCAGATGGTTCAGGTCGTCGTTGACGGGCAGTTGATAGGAATAACTCACAGAATCGCCCGCCGCGATTGTGTGCACCAGGTCCGAGGCGATCTGCGTCCCGTCCAGTTGCACGCGCAGGTCCGCCACATCCAGGGTTGTGATCGCAGAGAGGTTCCGCACCCAGAAGCTGAGCCGCCACTCGCCTTGTTCCTGCCAGGTTTGGGGACTCACCAGCGCGTAATCCACATAGACGTGGTTGGGAAGCCCAGGCGTGGAACTGGCCTCGCTGATGAAATCCGCGGCGCAAGCGTTAGTGTCCCAGCCGTCCATAATGCGGGCCAGGGAACGCCCTTCGGAGACATCCGGCGCGAAAGAAACGCCCGCCAGTCCATGGTCGTCCGTCAATCCATTCACGTTGGGCGAATCGTAGAGCACGGTGTCGGTGTAGGAGCCGTCAGGAGCCACGAAGCGAATGCCGTCGGTCTCCGCGCCTCCGTTTTGGAATTCCAGATTTGTGGTGAAGACCGCGTAGGGTATCTGCGCTTCCCCGATCAGTACAAAGCGCTGAGCCCGCAGGATATAGTGCGGGATGGTAAACACGTGCTGGAAAGTGCTGCCTCCAGCCTGGATCATCGCCCCTTCCAGGTCGATGTCCTCAGTGCTGGAATTGAAGAGTTCGATCCACTCGAATCCGGAATCCATGTCCAGGGGATCGTAGCAGACCTCGTTGATCACAATTGGCGCCAGATCGGCCCACAGAGCCGGATTGCCCAGGCCCAGCAACGCCGTGAACAAGATCAGCAGCCGCCAGGTCTGTAAGCGCTTCATCAGCAAATGCCGCGTTAATGCAGGTCCAATTGCACGGGTTTGATGCCCCAGATGTCGTTGGCGTATTCCCGGATGGCACGGTCGGAGGAGAATTTTCCGACCCGAGCGATGTTCAGGATGGCCTTTTTCGCCCAGGCCTGGCGGTCCAGGAATAGGGTGTCGATCCGCTGCGAAGCCTCGATGTAAGAGGCGAAATCCGCCATGATGCAGTAGGGGTCGCCGTTTTCCAGCAGGGATTTGACGATCGGCTCAAAGATGCCCGGTTCACGCGGCGAAAATTCGTCCGCGGCGATGGCGTCGATGGCCCGCCGCAGCGCCGGAACGTTGTTGTAGAACTCGCAGGGATTGTAGCCGTTTTGCTTCAGGTCGCCCACTTCCTGCGCGTTCAGGCCGAAGATGAACATGTTTTCCGCGCCGATCTCCTCCGCCATTTCCACGTTCGCGCCGTCCATGGTGCCCAGGGTGAGCGCGCCGTTGAGCGCGAATTTCATGTTGCCCGTTCCGCTGGCTTCGAAACCCGCGGTGGAAATCTGCTCAGAGATGTCGGCCGCCGGAATGATCTTTTCCGCCAGCGAAACCGTGTAATTGGGCAGGAACACCACTTTCAGGCGGTCGGCGACCTCGGGATCCTTGTTGATGACGTCGCCCACACTGTTGATGAGTTTGATCAGCCGCTTGGCCAGGAAATAGCCCGGAGCGGCCTTGCCGGCAAAGATCACGCTGCGCGGAACGAAGTGGCCGGAAGGATCGTCCTTGATGCTCTGGTAACGCGCGATGGTGCCCAGGATGTTGAGCAGCTGGCGCTTGTATTCGTGCAGGCGCTTGATCTGGACGTCGAAGATGCTGTCCGCGCGGGTTCGGATGCCGGTGGTGCGGTAGATATGTTTGCTAAGCGCTTTCTTGTTGATGGCTTTGATCTCCAGAAAGGCGTCGCGAAAATCCTGGTCGTCGCTGTAATTTTCGATCCCGCGGATGTAGTCCAGGTTCCCCACCCAACTTTCGCCGATGTGCTCCGTGATCAAAGCTGCCAGCTGGGGATTGCACACGCGCAGCCAGAGCCGCGGCGTGATGCCGTTGGTCTTGTTTTGAAAGCGCTGCGGGTACATCTCGAAGAAATCCGGGAAGATGCGGTCTTTCAGGATCTGCGTGTGCAGCTCCGCCACGCCGTTCACGGCGTGGGATCCGTGCAGGCACAGCTGGGCCATGCGCAGGCCTTTTTCCGCGCCTTCCTCGATCACGCTGAGGTTGCGCATCTTGATGATGTTGCCGGGATACAGCCGCGTGACTTCGCCCAAAATGTGGTTGTTGATCTGGTAGATCAGCATCAGATGCCGCGGCAGCAGTTCCTGAAAGAGTTGGACGCTCCATTTTTCCAGCGCTTCGGTGAGGATGGTGTGGTTGGTGTAGCTGAAACAGCCCCTGGCGATATCCCAAGCTTCCTCGAAACTCAACCTCTCCTCGTCGATCAGGATGCGCAGCATTTCCGGAATGGCGAGGGCGGGATGGGTATCGTTGAGCTGGATCGCCACCTTTTGGGGCAGTTCCGCGAAGCTGTCGTGATCCTGGATCCAGCCGCTGAAAATGTCCTGCAAGGTGGCGCTTACGAAGAAGTATTCCTGCTCCAGGCGCAGCACCTTGCCCAGATGCATGTTGTCGTTGGGATACAGTACCTTGGAGATGTTCTCGCTGATGTTTTTCTGTTCCACGGCGCGCACATAATCGCCATTGTTGAAATAGTCGAAGTCAAATTCATCGGTGGCGGTGGCTTGCCACAGGCGGAGATTGTTCACGTTATCCACCTTGTAGCCGGGAATGGGGATGTCCCAGGCAACCGCCATCACGTCGTTGGTATCCACCCAACGGTGCAGTGTGCGCCCATCCGGCATTTCCTCAGTGACCACCTTGCCGCCGAAACGCACCCTGTAGCTGATCTCCGGACGCTGGATCTCCCAAGGGCAGCCTTTCTTCAGCCAGTGGTCAGGCTCTTCCACCTGATAGCCTTGCACGATCTCCTGCTTGAAGATGCCGAATTCGTAGCGGATGCCGTAGCCATAGGCAGGATATGCCTGCGTGGCCAGGGAATCCATGAAACACGCCGCCAGCCTGCCCAAACCGCCATTGCCCAAGCCCATGTCCGGTTCCAACTCGGCGATGTCTTCCATGGCGTAGCCAAATTCCTTCAGCAGGTCGTAGCCATTGTCGTATTCGCCCAGATTGATCAGGGTGTTGCCCAGCAAGCGTCCGATCAGGAATTCCATGGAGAGGAAAAAGACCTTCTTCACATCCTGCTTGCGATACTCATATTGGGTGCGCAGCCAGCGCTCGATCAGGCGGTCCCTCAAACTCAGGCTCAGCGCGTAATATACGTCCCAAGGCTGCACTGTGGTGGTGTCCTTCACCAGCGAGTATTCCAGATGCCTCAGGAACAGGGTTTTTATGTCGTCACCGACGTCCTGGGTTTTGTCAGTGAAGAAAATGGATTGAAAATCGTTCTTAGGTATGAAACCTTCTTTCATCAAGTCCTCATTCGGCGTCCTGCGCCAGATTCACCATCCTGAGGGAACTGCTTTGCTGTCAAGCGGAAAGTGCCATCCAGAGTTTCACAGCCTGCCCCTGTGAAAGCAGCCGGCTGTTCTGGCAGCTGTGGCCGGGAATCCCACCGCCACCCTTACATGGGCAAAGTCGCCTTCGCTTTAAGCGCATAACTGCTTAGATTATCCCTCAATGCAAGCAGTATAGGAGTCCGTTTGAAACCACCTTTTGAGCCCACCCTGAAAGGCATGATCGATAGGTCCTGCCAGATCTACGCAAAGCGTCCGGCCTTGTCCGCAGTGGATGGCGAACCCATCAGCTACGGCGAATTGCGTACCGCGATCGACGCCCTGATAGTGATGATGAGCGAGAACGGCATCGTCAAGGGCGACCGCGTAGCCCTACTCAGCCAAAACATGCCGAACTGGGGCATCGCCTATCTGGCGGTCACATCCCTGGGCGCGGTCGTAGTACCGATCCTCATCGACTTCCACGTCAACGAGATCCTGCACATCCTGAAGCATTCGGAGGCCAAGCTGGTCTTCGTTTCCACCGCGCAATACGATAAAATTGGCTATGCCGACCTCGACCCCAACATCGTGCTGGTGGCGCTGGACAACTTCGAACTGCTGCAGCACCGCACTCCCAAGGACAAACTCAGCGAATTCATGTTCGAACAGGGCAAGCAACTGCAGAAACTGAAGAACAAAGCCCTGAAAGCCATCGGAGCCATCGATACCAAGGTGAATCCCGACGACCTGGCCTCGCTGATCTACACTTCCGGAACCACCGGATCTTCCAAGGGCGTGATGCTTACGCACAAGAACCTGGTGCTGGACGCCTATATCACCACGCAATTTCAAAGGATGGACGACCACGACCGCCTGCTTTCCGTGCTGCCCCTGTCGCACACCTATGAATGCACGATCGGCTTCATCATTCCCATGATGCAGGGAGCTTGCGTCTATTATCTGGATAAACCTCCCACAGCCAGGGTGCTGCTGCCGGCGATGCAGAAGGTGCGCCCCACCATGATCCTCACCGTGCCCCTGATCATCGAGAAGATCTTCAAGATGCAGATCTATCCTCAGTTGACGGGCAACCCCGCATTCAAGAAACTCTATCAGATGCCACCCACACGCAAGCTGCTGCATAAGGTGGCAGGCAAGAAACTGATGAAGACCTTTGGCGGCCAGCTGCATTTCTTTGGCATCGGCGGCGCGCTCCTTTCCTACGAAGTGGAACGCTTCCTCTACGAAGCCGGGTTCCCCTACGCAATTGGCTATGGCCTCACCGAAACTTCGCCTCTGATCGCAGGCAGCAACCCGCAGGAAGTGCGGTTCCGCGGCACTGGCAAGGTACTGGACACGCTGCAGGCGCGCATCTGGAATCCCGATCCCAAAACCCGGATCGGTGAGATCCAGGTGAAGGGCGACACCGTGATGAAGGGTTACTACAAAGACGCACAGAGGACCGCGGAAGCCTTCACCGAGGATGGGTTCTTCAAGACCGGCGACCTCGGCATCCTGCGCAAAGGCCAGTACCTTTACATCATTGGACGCAGCAAGAACGTGATCGTGGCTGCCTCGGGCGAAAACATCTATCCGGAAGAGGTCGAGGCCAAACTAAACGAGCAGGAAGCCGTTTTGGAATCGCTGGTGTTGGATAGCGGCGGACAGATCACCGCGCGGGTCTTCCTGAATTACGAGTATCTGGAAAACCATTACCACCTGGACAAGATAGGCAGCGTGCCCGCGGAGAAACTGATCCAGAAACTGCTGGAAGACATCCGCGCCCATGCCAACCAGAACCTGTCGTCGTTTTCACGCATCCACAAGATCAGCGAACAAAAGGAACCCTTCGAAAAGACCGCCACCCAAAAGATCAAGCGCTTCCTGTATCAATAAGGGGTCTGCCTCATCGGGTTGGCACAAATAGGGGGAATGTTTTTTTCCACGCAGGGTTAACGGATTTACTGATACGGGCCTGCTGCACGGTCGAATAAGTTTGCATAACCGCAAGTAATTCCTTGACAGAAAAGACACTGCATAGCGGTATGCCCAGCACAACGTCCACAGGGAGCGCGTCATGAAACATATTTTATTGCTTGTCATTCTTTCAGTTCTCGCGGTAGGACTGGCAGCGGAGATCCATTCCACTTCTTTAGGCGGAGACTGGAACGATATCAACACTTGGGTCGGCGGAATCATTCCCGGCCAAGCTGACGACGTGGTGATCAACGGTCCTGTAGCTCCGGACACAATGTCTTATTGCCACGATCTAAGCCTGAGCGGAACGGGGTTTTTAACCCATAGTTACGCGATCCCATTATTGAACGGCGCCTTGAGTGTATCTGGAGACCTGAACAATGGCGGCCGGGTAGAAAAACGGTCGAACGGTTCCATCGTGCTTCACTGCTACGGTAGCATCGTCAACAACGGCATCCTGAAACCCGACCATCTTTATCTGGCAGGCAGCGCGGACCAGTATCTTTTCAATGGAGGCACATTTTTACCTGCAGTAGTGACCGACCAGAACGAGTACAGCGCCCTGATCCTCTGGAGTGACCTGACCACCAATGGAGACACCACCATAAACATGAACGGCGGCCATCTGGTGTTGAACGGTACGTTGGTGCGCCATCTTTCCATGACGGGCGGAACGATCCAGAACACTGTGCTCGAGGGTGGCAACGGCGCGACCTTTACAGGGGCAGGCGACGTCTGGTTTAGCGGCGTCACCTGCAACGAGCTGATATTGAACGGGACGGTCCTGTTTACCAATAGTTCCAGCTTCGGCACATTGGTCAACAACGGCACCATATCCACTCAGTTGTACACCGCAGGGAATTTAGCTGTTAGCCAGAACCTGACCAACTTTGGCGTCATAACCAGAGGTGGCGGCGGCACCCTGAACCTTTCCCTGGGTGGGGATTTCTACGAGCACGGTTCCTGTTACGCCAACCGGATCGACTTCATCGCTCCAGGCCCGCACCATGTATGGCAATCCGGAGCAGCCAATCCCATCAGCGGCACCTATGTCTATTCCAGCACCGCAGCCGGTGATATTTGCATGCTCTCAGATCTGCGCTTCTACCTCTGCGCCGTTGACCTCGGCGGAGGAACTTTGGCCATGCACGACGGCGACAGCGGCTACGACCTCAATTTCCTTGGCGGATACCTGATCTCCGGAACGTTGGAAGGCAATTCTTCCAGTTCCCTGACCATGAGCGACAATGCCAGTGTTCAAGGCATCACCGCCGATATTCTGGCCACCAATGGCACGGTGTTGATCAACCAAACCAACACATTTGGGCAGTTGGCCAACAATGGAACGCTCTCCACTCTACAGTACTCGACGGGCAACCTGACCGTTACGGAAAGGCTGGACAATTATGGATCGATCACCAGAGGTGGCGGCGGAACCATGAACCTTAGCCTGGGCGGTGATTACTATCACCATATCAACGGTACCCTGGCTCCCAACCGCTGCGACTTTGTCAACCCTGGCCCCCACAACCTCTGGCAGGACGAAAATTCCGGCTCACTTGGCACGACGGGCATCTATTCCAGTTCCACGGCGGGCATTTGCCAGATGCTTTCCGATCTGCGTTTCAACCACTGCGCTTGTGACCTCGGCGGAGGCACCCTGGTAATGCATGACGGCGCCAGCGGATATGACCTCAATTTCAATGGCGGCTACCTCAAAACGGGCACACTCTCTGGAAATTCATCCAGTTCCGTGACCATGAACGACAATGCCTGGCTGCAAGGCATCACTGCCGATAATCTGGCCACATTGGGAACCGTGGTGATAGACCAGGCCAGCACGATCGGACATTTGGCCAACCACGGAACGCTACTCACCCCTGTGTACTCGCCTGGCAACCTGACCGTCACGCAACGTCTGGACAATTTCGGCACGATCCGCAACGGTGGCGGCCCAGGAGGAAACTTTACCCTCAATCTGGGTGGCGATCTCTACAATTATGGCAGCATGTTCGACGGCGACTGGTCTAGCAGCAATATGTATGTGAACGGGACCTCAGACCAGCATATCCGCAACGCCGGATCGATCAACTGGAGCGGCAGGTTCTGGCTGGTTTCGGAGTTGGGAGACTCACAGTGGTATTTCAACGGCAGCCTTTACGCTTCCAACTATGTGACCAATTACTGCGTCAATCCCAGCATCCTGGGCATCTGGCAGCCCTACCTGGAGCCGGTCACCGGACGGCAGATCATCATCGGCAACGGGACCACCCTGATCACCCCGCAAAACGTCACCCTGGAACAAGATTCAGGAGTGCTGAGCCTGAGTTGGGAACAGGTTCCCGACGCCCTTTTCTACACTGTCTATGCCTCCTCCACTCCGAATGGCAGTTTTACCGTCCTGCACCGGTATGTGTTTGACACTGACCTTTCAGACGGCTTGGTAACCAGGGATATAGACCCCGCAGAGCAAGCCAGATTTCTGCGTGTGACCGCAACAAATTGATTGCGGACAGAGCAAATCGGACGCGAAAATCTAAACTGCAAGATCACCAATCCTGTCATCAATAATCGGCAGAATTCCGCAGCGGATTTTTTGCTATGGCGCAGGAATCCTGGCTGGGCATGAGGGCGCTGGCGGATAAGTTATTCCAGGGCTCATGTTCAATTCAAGTGGGTAGTCTGTAAGGCGCTGCAGAGATGACGAAACTAAATCCCCCTTGCTACCGTATACTTCAACATGCCGGTGAACTTATTGCCCTTGGCACAAACCATGAGTACTCCACCCAGTATGTCCCGAGGGGACAAGCTGTGTGGTATTCCCTAAGAAAAAGAGCCCAATAAAGTGCTCAACATGATGCAAACATTGCCACTTACATTACGGAATCGCCCTCCCGGTTCCCGGGTCACACTGGGGGAATAGCGTTAATCAAGCGTTAATCAAGCGTTAATCAAGCGTTAATAATAGACAAGTGATTAAGGCTTGATTAAGGCTTGATTGACTGCAAGCCGCCAGAGCGTAGGTTCTAACGCCTTGTCAAACAGCAATTTGTCAGTTGGCCGCCACCACCTTGTAAAACCGTTGGGGGTCAGCACCGGCCAGGGCTATGCTGACCCAGCCGTCACCAATGTTGTTGTCGTAGACGAAACCGGGCATGACGGTGAAGGCTCCATAGGGGGTGGCGCAGCTGAGGATCTTGTAGTAAATGGCGCCCGCCACCTCATCCCAGGTAAGTAGCATGTGGTCGCTTTACCCCATGGCGCTTACGTTTTGGGGTATGCCCAGGATCGTGGCGCCGCTGGTATCCAGAGTGATGAATCTGCCGGAAACAGACGAAACGGATTGCCAAACTCCAGGAACATAGGGCGGCACATCCTTGTGATCCGCGCCTTCGGATTGCCAAAACCCATTGAAATACCAGGCTGCCGGCCCGATGTTTGAATACAGGGTAAAGCGGTTGGGAAACACGCTGCCGGAGATCCGGCAATATTGGTCGCCGATGACGCCCAGTCCCACTTGATAACAGCTGATGGCGCCGTAATTGTGAAGGTTCTTGCGGCAGCGCAGATAGAGGTTGCCGCTGGTGCGGTTGGCCAGGGTCCCGTAAACGAAGAGGTGACCGTAAAGATAGATATCGAGCACGCCGGTTCCCAAGCTGTTGGCAACGCTGCCCTGGATATTCATTTCGTCATTGATCGTGAGGGTGGTGTTCAACCCGCTCACGTTGCGCAAAACGCCGGTGCTGAGGACATATAAACCGTAACAGGCAGCGGAGGGGGTGACCATGACCGGTCCGTGGATAAACGCGCTGTCAGTGCCGCCGGGAACAAGCCCGCCAATCCAGGTGGAGGGTGAGTTCCAGTCTCCACCGGAGCTGGTGGAATGAATTTCTGCGCCGAACAGGCAGATACTCCAGACTGTCAAAGACCAAAAAACTAGAATTGCTTTCATAGATCATACCACATGTCGCGAGTTTTTGGGATGTTTGTGGGAGCCGGGAATGCAGTCAACGGATTTCTTGCCTGCCAGCTCTGGAAGATTTGTTGTGGTTTTCTGAGCATGATGTTCCGGCTCTGCTTACAGGACCGAAGTCCGGAACAACCACACTGCCAGTTAGCCACTCAGTCGATCGTAAGTCCGCGTCCCTGGATGCAGGATACTTGTCCAGGGCTTGGCTCAATCTGTAGGACAGAGCCTAGCTGATCGGGCAAACGCGATGGCCCAACCGGTTGAAGCCGGTGTTCAGAACAGTCTTGGAACCCCTCTTCCTCAATTCCCCGCTGTTACCTGGAAAAATCCGAATGAATCCTCCACGGGCAGTTCGATCTTGACCAGGCCGTCGCTGGTATCGGTGTCGAAGACGTAGCTGTGAAAGAAGAAGGGGCCTTCCGGAGCCGCCGACCAATACAGGTTGTAGTAAATGGCGTTGGAGACCTGGCCCCAGCTGATCTTGGCCTCCCCGTTGGCCATGTAGGCCTGCACATTGGCGGGTACGGCCAGCGTGGCGGCTCCCGTTCCAATGGTGATGAGCCTGCCATAGGCGGCATTGATCGGCTGCCAGACGCCTAGAATCGCCGGATTGATGGCGATCTCTGTCATCCAGTTCGGGCTGGCCAGGCCGCCGTTGAAATGCCACAGGGCGGATCCGATTTCCGAGACGAGGATCAGTCCGCTTGCCGCAAATGTGCCCGAATCTTGGAAATGCTGGTTCTGCGTACCGTTCAGCACTACCCGGTGGTTGCCGAAGTATCCGTAGTTGGTTAGATCCTGGTGGCAATACAGGTAAAAAGTTCCGCCGTAGATGTGGTTGCTTACGGCGCCGTAGTTGATCAAATCGCCGGTAGCCACAAGAGAGTAACTACCGTAAACATAATTATAGACGTTTCCATAAACCACCACATCCTCCATGACAATGTTCTCGGCACAGATCACTTCGCCATGCAGGATCATGTCTCCGGCCTGGATGTAGGAAATAAAGGCGTTTCCGTATAGGTTCAGGAACCCGAAACCGTCCGTGTCCAGCATGCCATTGGTCAGGTGTCCGCCCCCCAGAGTCAGGCCGTAGCTGCTTCTGCCATTGTAGAGCATCAGCGTGCGCCCGTTCAGGTTGACGCTGCAGCCCGTAAAGCTGAGATTGGACAAGGCTTGGTAATCGGCGGCGACAGATTGGAAGTGGAAATACTGGCAACTGATGGGCGCAGCCGATGGATCCTGATAGATGTGGCAGAGCTGGGTATTGGTGAAATAGATGGCGTGGTTGGCAATACTCCAGTAATCATAGAGATCGCTGGCCAGATAAATGGAGAAGTATCCGCCATATATGTGGTTGTAGATTGATCCCTGGTTCTCCAGGCGCTGGTTTACGGTCAGGAAGTAATTGCTGTAGCCATAATTGCAGGCATCGCCCTGATTGACGAGATCATCCACCACAACGCCTTCGGCCACGATAACCGTTCCCTGCCAGATGATCCGGTCGATGGTCAGATACGAGATCCAGGCAGTGCCTTCCAGATTCATATAGCTGGCGTCGCCGCCATCGACAATGGCATTGGTGAGCGCTCCGCCATTCAGATGGAGGCCGAAATCCTGTCCTGCCAGGCTAAGTTTCAGGGTGTGGCCATCGAAGTTCAGGTTGGTGTTGCTGAAGTCCAGATTGGATAAGGCCTGGTAATCCGCAAGGGCGTATTGGGAATGGAAATTCTGGCAGGCGATGGGATAAGCGCCGGGATCCTCATAGAGCGAGCTTTGCACGGTGTTGTTCAGATAGATCGTATAATTGGCCAGATACCCGAAATTGAAGAGGTCGCCGGCCAGATAAACGTACAGGTAACCGCCGTAAGGATGGTTGCTGATCGACCCGTGGTTGTCCAGGCGCTGGTTGATGGTGAGAGAGTAGTTGTTGTAACCGTAGTTTGTGAGGGAGCCCTGGTTTCGCAGCCAGCCCACTGCCACTCCCTCAGCCACGATCACCGTGCCCTGCCAGACAATCCTGTCGATGGCAAGATAGGAGAGCCAGGCATTGTTTTCCAGACTCATGAAACTGGTGTTCCCGCCATGAACAACGGCATTGGTAAACACGCCTCCGTTGAGTTCCAGTCCGAAGTCCTGCCCGCCTTGCTGTAGCGTCAGCAACTGGCCGTTGAGGTTGAGGCTGCAATTGCTGAAGCGCAGATCCGTGAGCGCCTGGTAGCCATCCTGTGCAAGGGAATGAAAGCTACTGCAGCCGATTGGAGAGGCTTCCGGGGATTGCCAAAGATTGCGGGGGACTGGGTTGGTAAGATAGACCGCGAAATTGTCCAGCGTTCCGTAGTCGTAAAGGTCGCCCGCCAAATATAACTGCAGGTTGCCGCCGTAGGGATGGTTGCTGATCGTGCCGTGGTTTTCCAGCCGCTGGTTCACAGTCAGGATGCTGTTGTTGTAGACATAGTTGGTCAGTGTTCCAGCATTGATAAGAGTGTCAAAAGTGGCGGACAACACAATCACCGAGCCATCCGTAACGAGTTCGTCGCAGCTGGCGTTGTTCAGATAGCTGCCGTCATTCAGGGTGAGGGTGGAACCGTTGCCGCCGGTGATGTTAACGTTCTGGAGGTAACCGCCGGACATGCTGAGATCGAAGCTGCCAAAGGCGCTGTTGAGTATAAGCCCGGCGTAGTTCATGTCGATCGAGACGGAGCTGAGCGCCAGGTCCATCATCAAGGTCACTGGGCTGGCGGAGTTTTCGTCCACTATGGATGTCGAGGCAAGGGTGCCGGAACTGGCCAGCTGCTGGTTGGCATCGCCGCCCAGATAGATCATTTGCGGCGTCAGGACGCCGGTATTGGTCAAATGTCCGTTGAACCGCAGGAAGATCTGGCCGCCGTAGGGTTGGTTATGCTGCCGGCGTTGTTCAGGTTGCCCAGCACGTTTAGCGTGAAGCCGTAGTAGGGGTAGTTTTGAACTGCTCCGGAACCAGTCACGGTCAGATTGTGGCAGCTCGCCGTATAATCAACCTGGATCAGGTTGTTGATCGTCACATTGTCGGCGGGTCCGGGTACGGTTCCTCCGATCCAGGAAACCGGATCGGACCAGTTTCCCCCGACTCCAGAAGAAACGATATCCGCGGACAAAGCAGAGAAGAAGATGACAAACAAGACAATAACGCTGTATTTCATAATGAACCTCACTTATTGCGTATCCTGTGATAGTCTGTGGATTTTGTCAAGCGGAAAGTCCGCGCGCTGGGATGGCCCGTTATATGGCAAGGCAGAGCCTGCGCAGAACCGCCAAACGCAACTCGGGCAATTTGCCCTTGACAACAAAGCGGCCCCTGAAAACCTTGCCTCTCCAAAATGAAAATCAAAGGTGGTGATTTGCTTGCCGACAGTCGTAGCCAAAGATAACGAGTCCTTCGATTACCTGTTGAAACGCTTCAAGAAGAAATGCGAGAAAGCCGCGATTCTTTCCGATATAAAGAAGAAACAAGCCTACGAAAAGCCCAGCGTCAGAAAAAAACGCGAGGCCAACGCTGCGTATCGCAAGATGCTCAAGGTCCAACGCAGGATGCAGCGCTACATGAGGTAGCCTTCCGCGCACTCTCATTCCGCTTGAACCATTTGCAACAGGGATTCGTCCCTGTTTGCTTTTTCTACAGCACAACAAGGGAGTAACATTATGGGAATCATCGACTGGATCATCCTGATCGTTTTGCTGGCCTTCCTGGTGCAGGGCTTCCGTAAAGGGCTGGCCGCCACACTGGTCAAGATCGGAGGGGCTGTCGCCGCGTTCCTGCTGGTGGGGCAATTCTACCCGCTGGTGCGCAACAGCCTGATCCTGAATTACAAGCTGGGCGGCTTCCTGGCCACCCTGGTGGCTGTGGTGCTGATCGGCATCCTGATCCTGGTGGTCATCCGGCTGCTGATCTATCTGCTGAACACGCTGCTGAAAGCGGCGCAGCTTTCCTTCATCAACAAATTCCTGGGCCTGGTAGCGGGTTTGGTCATGGGCCTTTTGTGCGTGATCATCTTCATGACCCTGCTGGATTACGTTCCCAAACTTGCCACTCCGCTCAAGGATTCCGCCAATCACAGGGTCTATGCCGCGGTGGACACGCTCAAGGAAGACCTGTTTACCCAGCTCAAACTCACCCAGCGGGATAAATACCACCAGCTCCTGGACAAACTGAAAAAAGACAAAGACGCTGATAAAGCCCCTAAATGAGCACATTCGAGCTCTATGCCGACCTGGAATACGGCAGGCTGGCCGGCCAGATCCAAGAGCGCTGCCATAGCGGCCTGGGAAGGGCTTGGGCCGCGGCTTTGCGCCCTTTGGAGGATAAGGCGGCCATCGAAGGCAGCCTGCAACTGGTGGCGCAGGTGCAGGAATGCCTGGAAGGGGGCCTGGATATCGACTTTACTGACCTGGGCGACCTCACCGAGCTCTTTACCGATCCGCAGTTCTCGCTTTTGGGCTACGAGGAATTCCAGCGCGTAGTGGCCAATGCCCGCCTGGCCGGTTCTGTGGCCGCGGCTTGGGAAAGCGTGGCGGAATACGCGCCCCTGAACAGGCTCTGGAAGAAGGTCGAGGCCTTGCCGGAAATCTGCCAGAGGTTCGGCGAGATATTCGATCCCGAAGGTGAGGTTCTGGACACCGCTTCGCCGGAATTGGCACGCCTGCGCAAACGCGGCAATTCCCTGCAGCGCAACATCCTCAAGACCATGCAGGGGATGCTGGGCGACCCCCGCCTGGAAGGCTTTCTGCAGGATAAATTCATCACCCGGCGCGACGAACGCTACGTGCTGCCCATCAAGGAAAGCGCCGGCGCTTATGTGCCCGGGATCGTGCAAAGCCATTCCGGAAGCAAGGCGACGCTGTTCATCGAGCCGCAGAGCGTGGTGCCGCTGAACAACGAACTGCAGTTGCTCAAGCAGGAAGAGAAGCGCGAGATCTTTAACATTTTCACCGCCTTCACCGCCCAGATCAAAGCGCGGGAAAGCGTTCTGCTGCGCAACCAGCAAGCGCTGGGCGAACTGGATTTCCGTTTCGCCTCAGGCCGTTTGTGCCGCAACTTGGAGGCCCGGGTGCCGAAGATCGTGGATCAGCCGGTGCTCAAGCTGGATTCCGCGCGGCATCCGCTCTTGATCCTCAAACTGGGTAAACCCGCGCTGGTGGTGCCTTTTGACCTTAGCCTGGGAACCCAGGCCAGCGTTGTCCTGCTCAGCGGTCCCAATACCGGCGGCAAGACCGTGCTGATGAAAAGCGTGGGCCTACTGGCGCTGATGGCGCTTTCCGGCTTGCCCATCCCAGCTGAAGCGGAAAGCGAGATCGGCATGTTCAGCCAAGTGTTCGCGGACATCGGAGACGACCAGTCCATCGAAAGCGCGCTCTCCACCTTTTCCTCGCACATCCAAAAGATCCAGCGCATGCTGGCTTCCGCGGATCGGCAAAGTTTGGTGTTGATCGATGAGATCGGCGCCGCCACGGATCCTCAGCAGGGTTCCGCTTTGGCGCAGGCGATCCTGGAAAGTTTTACCCAAATCGGTTGCAAGGCTGTGGTCACCACACATTACACGGCGCTGAAGATCTTTGCCGAGACGCATCCGGACTGCCTGAACGCCTCCATGCAGTTCGATCTGAAGAGTCTGACACCAACGTTCCGCCTCGCCACTGGAATTCCCGGCGACAGTTTCGCCATCGAGGTCGCTTCCTCTTTGGGCCTGGATGCCGCGCTGATCGAGCGGGCACGGAGTTTGAGCGGTTCGCAGAACCTGGAATTCACGGAGTTGCTGAAGAAGATGCAGGCGGAAAAGAAAGCCCTAGGACGCGCCTCCTACGAATACCAACTCAAGACCCGCAACCTGGAGGCCAAGCTGCAGGAACTGGAAGGCAAGGAAAGCGGCCTGGAAGCGGAACTGAAAGAACGCAAGCGCAAGTTCATCAAAGAATTGCAGAGCGAACTGATCGCCCAGCAGAAGCTGTATCAGAACGAGCAGGACAGCCTCCGGAAACTGGACCGCGAAGAACGCAAGTCGCATTCGGAAAGAAAATTGCATGAACTTGGCGACAGGTTGCAGAGCATCCGGATGGAACTCGCGGAGTCAGGCGCAGACGGACATCAGCGCGCGTTCGATCCCCAACCGGGAGATCGAGTGTGGCTGGCGAATTTCGACGCGGAGGCCACGGTGCTGGAAATCCGCGACCAGACCGCCACCGTGGACATGAACGGCATCAGTTTCAAGACCCCGCTGAACAGCTTGTACGCCGCCGCAACCAAAGCCAGCCCGGAAACTGGCGCAACAGTGGCGTCCCGAACATCGGCAATGCCCAAAGCGCGCTTCGAACTCAAGCTGCTGGGCCTCACTTTCGACGAGGCGCGACCCCAGATCGACGAGTTTCTGGACGACGCCGTGCTGTCCGGCCTGCACACCTTGCGCATCGTGCATGGCAAGGGCACAGGGGCTTTGCGCAGCAAGGTGCGCGATTATTTGAAAAGGAAGAAACAGGTGGCTTCGCTGGAAACGCCTCCCATGAATGAAGGCGGCAGCGGAGTTACGGTCGTGAAGATCTAAATGGACAGGAACATCATCGAGCAGGTCAAACAGAGCAACGACATCGTGGAGGTCGTGCAATCCTACTTGCCCCTCAAACACGTAGGCAGCAACTGGCGCGGCATCTGCCCCTTCCACAACGACACCAATCCTTCGCTCTACGTAAGCCAGCCCAAGCAGATGTTCAAATGCTTCGCCTGCGGCAAGGCTGGCAACGTCTTCACCTTCGTGCAGGACTACGAGAAGCTCACTTTCTTCGAAGCGCTGAAAAAACTCGCTCAACGCGCCGGCATCGCCATTCCGGATAGCGACCGCACCAAAACCATTTCCACCAAACGCGACCAACTGCTCCAAATCTACACCACTGCCCGCGATTTCTTCACCGCCAACCTCTTCGAACACGGAAAACCCGTGCTGGAATATCTGAAAGGCCGTTCGCTGAGCCCGGAAACCGCCAAAACCCTGGAGCTCGGCTACGCCCTGAACAGCGAAAAAGCCCTGCTCAACCATCTGCTCAAGGAAGGCCACTCCGTCTCCCTGCTCAAGGAATCCGGCCTGTTTGGCAACTATTCCGGAAATCTGGTGGATTTCTTCCGCAACCGCTTGATGTTTCCCATCCACAACAACATCGGCGAAGTGATCGCCTTCGGAGGCCGCGTCCTGGATCCCGAAAGCACTCTGGGCAAATACGTGAACTCTTCCGGCACCGAACTCTACACCAAGGGCAAGGAACTCTACGGCCTGTTCAAAACCAAGTACGAGATCTCCAAAGCCGGATTCGCGCTGGTCTGCGAAGGCTACTTCGACTTTTTGCGCCTCTATGAAGGCGGATTCCGCAATTCGGTGGCCTCCCTGGGCACATCGCTCACCGAAGACCAGATCTTTCTGCTTTCGCGCTACACCCACCGGGTTTACATGCTCTACGACGGCGACGCAGCCGGCATCCGCAGCGCTCTGCGCGGTGCCCTGATGTGCCTTTCCAAGGGGCTGGAAGCCTTCATCATCGAACTGCCCGGCAAGCACGATCCGGATACTTTCCTTCTGGAAAAAGGCCAGGACGCCCTGCAGGAACGCATCGACGCAGCCCGTGGCGTTGTCCGTTTCCTGGCTGAAGATGAGGGCAAAACCCCGCCCAACGAACGTATCGATCAGATCCTGGATGCCATCCGGGGCCTGCGCGACGCCATCAAGCGCGAACTCATCGTCAAGGAAGTGTCCGAAACCTTCGGCGTTTCTACCAACGCGCTGTTCAGCAAACTGCGCCGCACTTCCGGACCCGCCCCGGAACGCACAGAACAGCCTGCCGCCGTGTCTCTTCCAGCCTTGGAGGAACACTCCGAAGAACGCTATCTGCTCATCCTGGCACTCAAGGACGAAGAATCGTTCAACGAACTTGCCACCAGCCTGACTCCGGATTATTTTAACAATAGGCCATATCGGGATTTGTATAAATATCTCGTGGCCAATGCCACGGCCACGGATATCCGGGAGCCCGCCGCATTACTGGGAAACATGGAAAATAAGGAACTACGGGATCTTTTGGCAGACTTCCTGTTTGCCGACCTACAGGAGCTGGATTTCAGCGCCATCCTCAAGCAGGTCAAAATCCGCAAGACCCAGCGCGACCTCGCGGAATTGGACCGCCGGATAAGCGCGGATCCGCAGAACCTGTCACTTTTGGAAGAAAAGAAAAAACTCTCCGACACTTATCGCCGGATGACCCGCAAGGTCGTCCATAGAATCTTGTATTAACGCGTCCAAGATCGTAAGGAGCATTGATGATCACATACAACGAATGCCTGAAAAAATTGGTCGACCTCGGAAAAGAGTCGGGCTACATCACCTTTAAACAAATCAACGAAATCCTGCCCAGCAGCGCGTTTTTCCTGGACAAAGTGGACGACATCATCTTCGATTTGCGCCAGGACGGCATCGAGATCATCGACGAGACCGAAAAGCGCCTCACCAAGGACGGCCTGGCCCTGCGCAAGACAGCCGCGCCCAAGAAATTCAAGGCCAAGCGTTTCTACGACGATCCCGTCCGCATGTATCTGCGCGAAATGGGCCGTGTCCCGCTTCTGGACCGCGAAGGTGAAGTCCGCGTGGCGCAGAAGATCGAGACCTATCAAAAGATGATCAACCAGAACGTGTTCAAATCCGGCTCCACTCTGCGCGAAATGTACAACTTCCTGCACCGTTACCGCGAACGCCGCGTCCGCCTCGACCAGATCTTTCGCGTGGATATCGGCACCTGGATCGATAAGAAACAGGACGTCATGATCATCGACCAGTTCCGCGAGATCCTGAAAAAGAACGAGATCACCTTCGACAAGATCGGCAGCATTCTGGACAGCTGCGACTTCGATGACAGCGGCAATGCCAACCGCCAGGAGGAAATCGACGCCCTCCGCGCCGATATCAACGTCACTTTCGCTTCCCTCAACTACAACGACAAACTCATCAAACGCATGGTGTATCGCATCCGCAGCCTGGTGGAACGCATCGAGGAAAGCTATTCCAGCATCACCGACCTCACCCGCATCAAACGCTTCACCATCGACGAGATCTGCACCTACGGGCGCCGCGCCAAAAAGTCCGACGAGGACTTCGCGGAGGTCCAGTCCGAAACCAACCTCGACCCCAACATCTTTGTGGAAACCCTGCGCAAGATCAAGAACGCCCGCCGCAAGATCCGCCGCGTGGAGCTGGAAACCAAGATGACCGGCACCGACCTCGTCTTCCTCCTGCGGGAGATCGACCGCGCCGAACGCAACAAGGAAAAGGCCCAGAATGAGATGATCGAGGCCAACGTCCGCCTCGTGATCTCCATCGCCAAACGCTACAACAACCGCGGTTTGGAGTTCCTCGACCTCATCCAGGAAGGCAATACCGGCTTGATGCGCGCCGTGGAGAAATACGACTATCGCAAGGGCTACAAATTCAGCACCTACGCCACCTGGTGGATCCGCCAGGCCATCACGCGCGCCATTGCCGACCAGGCCCGCACCATCCGCATCCCCGTCCACATGATCGAATCCATCAACAAGATCAACCGCACCAGCCGCCGCTTGATGCAGAAACTCGGCCGCGACCCTTTCCCCGAAGAGATTTCCGAAGTGCTGGACATGCCGCTGGACAAGGTGAAAAGCATACTTTCCATCTCCAAGGAACCCGTCTCTTTGGATAAGCCCATCGGCCACGACAGCGAAGACAGCATCCTGGGAGACTTCATCGAAGACCGCACCATCATTTCTCCCGAACGCATGGCCGAACGCTCGCTCCTCAAAAAACAGGTGGACGAGGTCCTGAAAACCCTCACCACCCGTGAAGAACGCGTTATCCGCCTGCGTTTCGGCATCGACGACGGCTATCACCGCACCCTCGAAGAAGTGGGCAATATCTTCCAGGTCACCCGGGAACGCATCCGCCAGATCGAGGACAAAGCCCTGAAGAAGCTGCGCCATCCCTCCAGAAGCGCCGTGCTGCAGCAATTCATGGACAACTTCAATGTGAAGTGAGGACCTTGCTCAAACTGAGCGGGCAAGCCAGTACAAGGGCCAATTATCCCGGGCACCTAAAACAAGGCGGAATCCCTGGCTCGTTCGATAAAGCGGGCTAAGGGCGGTCTCCGGTGGGCAGGGTGATGGCGAAGCGGCAGCATGGGTCGCCGTCCAGAATCGATTCCAGCAGTTCCACATCCAAATCTTGGTCAAAGATATAGTCCCAGAGCAGTTTGGTGAATCCCCCGATGCAATGGCACCACAGAGAGGATACCGTTGTACCGGCAGGGATGGATTCCCGCACAAAGGGACAGTGGCAAGCCAGATAACGCTTTTTATCGGGATCCTTTTCCCCTAGCCAGGCATCGGGATCGTAAGGTATCTTCGCCACCATGAGCCGGTTATCCTGAAGGACACCCGTCTGGATCTCCTGATGCTCGCGGACATAATCCACGACTCTAGGTGTGATGCGCTGCTCAAACCACAATGTCCCGTTGGCCGCGTGTTTTGCCAGCTCGCCTACCAACCGCCCATGTTTCTGGCGCAGATATTCCGGCAGGCTGGATGCCGCCGCGTAAAGCCGTTTTTCCTCCGCGAACTGTTCGGGATCCAGCTGATGGTGGTTTCCGGCCAGAACTTTCCGGCAGGCAGCCTCATCCAGGTTTTGGCGCAGCTTGCGGAGATAGTGATCGATCGCATCGGGATAATCGGCAAGGTCGCTGCCCAGCGTTGGAAAATCCAGCTTGCCGAACACTTGCCCGGCAAGGGATTCACCCTGGAGTTCGGAAAGGCGCGCTTTCTGGCTCTCGATCACGCCCACGGTGCCCAGCATGGTTAGCAGATAGGAGGCGGAGTCGTGGTTTCCGCGGTGGTTCTCAAACCAGAAGAGGATCACAAGCTGCCGGTAGGCGTCGTCCTTCCCGGCAACTTTCTGGGCGGCAAAGTTACGGGTGAAGGCAAGCTGGTCCTGCGCTTCATTGCTATCCAGCAGATACCGCGGCAGCAGCTCTGAAGCAAGCTCCTGCCATTCGATTCCCCGCCCCCTTTCAGCCAGAACGCCCAGAAACTCCTTGATTGAATCCATGGAACCTCCCAAAGATTTAAGCACATGTGGAAACACGCAACGTATGTGTCAAGCAGAAAAGGGCACTGGCAAAGGCACAATCCCGCCCTCCGATCCTGGCATCATTTTCATTGACACCAGGCCACCTTCTTCCCTCTGGTTCAAA
>CAYSAT010000006.1:0-56936 GCA_964429035.1 uncultured Candidatus Cloacimonadota bacterium
AGACCTGGTCGTCGGTGCTGGCTTTCGGCATGCTGCTGTATCCGCTGCTGCATTCCTTCATCCTCTTCCGCAAACTGGGCAAGGGATAGCAAGGCAAATACCCATTAGCCCGTGTATCCTTTATCTTGATAACAGGCACTTGGATAAGGTCCGGAGACCGTTGAAAAATGCGGAACACTGCGTTTAGAGGCTATGAGAAAACTAACATCTTTGGAGTTCAAGCCGGTTTCGAAGACTTACACTTCATACCCGGGCCACAAACCGGTTTGGACTTCAAACAGCGTTATTATACAAGCATTCACAATCCTGCTTGAAGTCCAAATCGGTGTCCAGAATGAGAGAATGCACTGACATTATGGGAACCGATTTGAACTCCAAGCGGGACTTTTCTCACAGCCTCTTTACGCGGTTTTTCTCTCACCCTCCAGTTTGGCTCGCAGTTTGGAAAGGCATGATAACTATATGGAAAAAACCGCCTGAAGGCAGTGGACCGACCGCGTAAACGCAGTGTTCCGGCTCTGTGCAATGCTCTTGCTTGGTTTACCAGTCCTTCCCTACAGCAGGTTCAGATTCAGGAAGTGTGTGGATTACCAACAACCAGTTCGTAGTTTCGCTCCCGGAATCATTGCGGGGTCATTGCGCGCTCATTACGGGCAAAGCGCGCAATGAGCGCGCAATGACCCCGTAATGATACTGGGAGGGGCACAGCGTCCCTGGCCTGTTTGCCCCGCTGCCTCTGTGCCTCCGTGCAAAAAAATCAGTCGTTGCCGCGCGGATGTCCCTTGCGATAGGCTTTCTTCACATCATCGAGGGTCACGTGGGTGTAAACCTCGGTGGTGGAAAGGTTGGCGTGGCCGAGCATCGACTGCACGGCGCGGAGGTCGGCGCCCCGGGCCAGCATATGGGTGGCAAAGCTGTGGCGCAGGGTGTGGGGCGAAAAGCCTTTCTGCCGCGCGATCTGCAGGAAATAACGGCTGAGGATGTTGGTCAGCTGGCGCTGGTCGAAATCCTTACCGCTCTTGGTTAAAAACAACCGTTCCGAACTCTCTTCCGTGCGCAGTTTCGCCCTCACGGGAAGGTAACTTTGGATCGCCGCGAGGGCTTGCTTGCCCACCGGAACCAGGCGTTCCTTGCCGCCTTTGCCGAGCACGCGCAGCATGCCCCGATGCAGGTCGATGTCGTTCAGCTGCAGGTCCGCCAGTTCCGAGATGCGCAAACCGGATGAGTAGAGCAGTTCGAGGATGGCGCGGTTACGCAGGCCGTAAAGGCTTTCCAGATCGGGCAGGCGAAGCAGTTCGAGCATCTCCTGTTCGGTGAAATGGCGGGGCAGTTTCTTTTCGAATTTGGGACGCTTGACGCGGTCAAGCGGGTTTTTCCCGATGCGTCCGGTGAGTTTGAGGTAGCGGAAGAAACTGTTCAGCGCGGCGATCTTGCGCGCCAGACTGCGGTTTCCCACCTGGCTCTCATGCAAATGGCGCAGGAAATCGCGCACCATCTGCACGTTGATTTCGGCGCTGCTTACCTGCCCGCCCTCAAAAAAGCGCTCCAGATACTGCCCAAACTGGCGCAGATCACGGGTGTAGGCAATAATCGTGCAGGGGGATTTGGCCTCCGCGCGTATATATTGCATGTAGTCTTCAAGGTCTTTCCGCATAACTTATCCCTGTGGGCGTATTTTTTGCTTGCCGGATAACTTGTCGAGAAAAAAATTGCGCCCAGTGAGTGGAGGTTCGATGAACCAGTATATAGCCAGCAGCGCCGTAATCGGCGACAATGTGCAGATAGGCGTCAACGCCGTGATCCTGGACCGCGTTCGGATCGGCGACAATTGCCTGATCGGAAACAACGTGGTGATCCATCCGGACAGCGTCATCGGGGAATCCGTGCGCATCGACGACAACACGGTGATCGGCAAACTGCCGCTTTCCTCGCCGCGCAGCATCTTCAAGGTGCCCACCGGCCTGAAACCGGCAAGCATCGGCGCGTTTTGCCAGATCGGCGCCAACGTGGTCATCTACGCCCAGTGCGAAATCGGGCAGCGCAACCTGATCGCCGATTTGGCGACCATCCGCGAAAACGTTAGCATCGGCGACCTGAACATCGTCGGCCGCAACGTCGCCATCGAAAACTACGTCAGCATCGGCTCGCGCAACAAGTTTGAGACCAACTGCTACATCACTGCCTACTCCACGATCGAGGACTACTGCTTCGTTGCGCCTTGCGTGGCCACCAGCAACGACAACTATATGGCGCGGGATCCCGAACGCTTCAAGCACTTCAAGGGCGTGACGCTCAAACGCGGAGCCCGCATCGGAGTCAACGCCACGATCCTGCCCGGAAAAGTGCTGGAGCAAGATGCCTGTGTTGCAGGCGGAGCCGTGGTTTCGCGCGACGTTCCGGCCGCCAAGATCGTGTTGGGAAGCCCCGCCAGGGAACTGCGCGACGTCCCCGATGCCCAACTTTTGAGGAATAACCTGGACAAGCCATGAAAGCCCTGCTGATCATTCCCACCTACAACGAGATCGAAAACATCCGGCGCATCATTCCCGCAGCGCTGGCCCAAGATCCGGAACTGGAGATCCTGGTGATGGACGACAATTCCCCAGATGGCACCGGCCAGGCCGTTAAAGAACTGATGGAGGGCAATCCGCGCCTGCATCTGATCGAACGGCCGGGCAAACTGGGCTTGGGCTCCGCCTATGTGGCTGGCTTCAAATACGCGCTGCAGCGGGATTACGAACTGGTGCTGGAAATGGACGCGGACTTTTCCCACAATCCGGAGGACCTGCCCCGGCTCCTGAAAGCCTCGGAAAAGAAGGACCTCGTGATCGGCTCGCGCTATTGCCAAGGCGTGAATATCGTGAACTGGCCGTTCAAGCGCCTGCTGATCAGTTATTTCGCCTCCAAATACGTGCGCGTGATCACCGGATTGCCCATCAAGGACCCCACCGGAGGTTTCAAATGCTTTCACAGAAGGGTGCTGGAAGCTATCAACCTGGACCGCATCCTCTCCGACGGCTACGCCTTCCAGATCGAGATGAACTTCCGCGCCTGGGTCAAGGGCTTCCGCATCGTGGAAATCCCCATCGTGTTCACCGAACGCCTCAACGGCGTCTCCAAAATGAGCCGCCACATCGTGTGGGAAGCCGCCTGGATGGTCTGGCGCCTGCAAGTCATGAAGAAACTAGGTATGTTGAAATAAAGGAGAACCCCATGAAGAAACTCTGGCTGATTCTGCCCCTGTTGCTGGTTGCCGCGCTGCTTGGCGCTGGAATGAACAGCATTCCCCGGGTCTATATCCAGAAACTGGTCCTGGAAAACGGAGCCAATCCCGAGATCACCATCAGCAAAGACAAATCCGCCGCGGAATACAAGTTTTCCGCCTGGATCCTGGAACGCCCCAAGGAAGTGATCAACACCGACAAATTCAGCGTCCACCATCTGGCGATCACGCATGTAGGCGGCAACGAATTCCTGCCTCTGACCGTGGTCTGCAAGGTGAATCTGGGCAACTTCCCCAGCAACTGGAGTTCCGGCGAAACCTTGCACCTGAAACTCACCCACAAGAAAACCAAGAAGACCGTGGAATGGGACGTGCCGATCTCCGAAGGCACCAATCTGATCAACATGCTGGACACGCCCCAGATCATCCCGCCTTTCGCCAAGAACAAAAAGTAACGCCATGCTCGAACGCATCAACACTCCGCTGGAACACACCGAGGACGCGGAGTTCGACCGCGCGCTGCGTCCGCGCACCTTGTCCGAATTCATCGGCCAGCAGCACATCAAGCAACTGCTGGACATCTCCATCAAGGCCGCCAAACTGCGCAAGGAACCGCTGGACCACGTGCTGTTCTTCGGTCCGCCTGGTTTGGGCAAGACCACCCTGGCCTCCATCATCTCGAGGGAGTTGGGCGTCGATATCACCGTGAGCAGCGGCCCCGTAATGGAAAAGCCGGGCGACCTGGCCGGCATCCTCACCAATTTGCAGCGCCACGAAGTGCTCTTCATCGACGAGATCCACCGCCTCAGCCACATCATCGAAGAGTATATCTATCCAGCGATGGAGGACTTCCAGATGGAGATCATCCTGGATAGCGGACCCAGCGCGCGCACCCTGCGCATCAGCATCGAGCCCTTCACGCTGATCGGCGCCACCACTCGCGCCGGTTTGCTCACGCCTCCGCTTCGAGACCGTTTCGGCATCGTGCTCAGGCTGGATTATTACGACTTTGATTCCATCTGCCAGATCATCCGGCGCTCTGCCAAAATCCTGAACATCCCCGCGGATGAAGACGGCGTGGCGGAATTGGCGCGTCGCAGCCGGGGAACTCCGCGCATCGCCAACCGCTTGCTGCGCCGGGTTCGCGACTTCGCCCAGATCGTTGGACAGGGCACCATCACGCTGGATATCGCGCTGCAAGCCCTGGAAATGCTGCAGGTGGACCATGCCGGGCTGGATGAGATGGACAAGCGCCTGCTGCTGACCATCATGGAGAACTACCGGGGAGGTCCGGTCGGCCTGAAAACGCTGGCCACGGCTATCGGCGAAGATGCCGGCACCATCGAAGAGATCTTCGAGCCCTACCTGGTCCAGCAAGGTTTTTTGGACCGGACTCCGCAAGGGCGCAAGGCCACCTTCAAGGCCTACAAACATCTGGGAGTGAAACCCCAGGACTACCAGCCGGAAATCTTCTGACCCTCTCTGCTCTCTACTCTGTGCTCTTTGCTCTGAACTGAATGGGTTACAAAGCCAACATCGCCAGCAACCTGGCCAACCAAGTCATCCGGTTGGCGGTCGGCGCCCTCGTCAGCATCCTGGTGGCCAGGACGCTGGGACCGCAAGGGCAGGGCTACGCGGCCTATATCCTGCTGGTGTTCACCCTGATCGGCGATACCGGGCATCTGGGCCTGAACAACGCCGTGATGTACTTCCAGAAACGCAGCGCCTATCCCCGTTCCCGGCTCTATGGCGTGAATCTCACCGCGCTGGGCCTGATTTTCCTGCTCAGCGCCGCAGTCATCCTGTTGCTGAAAGCCGCGGGAATGATCCTGGGCAACTACAGCTGGCTGTTTATCGCCGGAGGCTTGCTGCTGGCGGCTTCGGACCTCGTGCTCACCAACCACCAGGCCTGGTATGTGGGCGACGAACGCATCGTGGCCAGCAACCGCCGCGGCCTCATCGCCTTCTTCCTGAAAAGCGCCGCCATCCTGCTGCTCTGGCTGTTCAAGGCGCTGACGCCCTTCAGTTTTTTCGCTGTGGCGGCGCTCGCCATGCTGCTCAATGCCTTGTTGTTACAGGCAAAGATCGGCCAGAGCTACCGCCCCCAACTGGATTTCCGGCTGCTGAAATCCGAATTCGCCTATGGCGGAATGATCTGGCTGGGCGCGGTGTTCACCTTTCTGATCTACCGCGTGGACCAGCTCATGATCAAGCAATACCTCGGCCTGCGCGAACTGGGCGTCTATTCCGTAGCCGTGACCCTGGCCGAACTGATGTTTTTGGTGCCGCTCAGCATCAATTCCGCGCTGCTGGGCAAACTCTACAACACTTCCGATCCGGGTGCTTCGCGCCGAATCATGAGCCAGACCCTGAAACTGAGCCTCTATGCGTGCCTGGGTTTGGCTTTGATCGGCATCCCCCTCTGCCTGCTGATCCCGCTGTTTTACGGCGCTGCCTATTCCGGCGCGGTGCTTTCCACCATGATCCTTTTGGCGGGCGTGGTTTTCGCCTCGCTGGCCAACGTCTCCACCCAATACTTTTACACGCGGGGCCAGCCCATCTTCCATTTGCTCAGCACAGGCGGCGCTTTGGCGCTCAACATCGCGCTCAACGGCATCCTCATCCCCGCCTTGGGAATCGCCGGAGCCGCCCTTGCCTCCAGCGTTTCCTACCTCTGCTACGGGCTGTTTTACCTCGCGCTGTTCATCTTCCGGGAGAAGTTTTCCCCGCGCGAACTTTTCGCCCTCAGCCCCTCTGACATCCGCGAATTATGGAGATCCCAATGACCTTTTCCGATACGCTCAAAGGCTATGCCTGGCACCGTGGAAGCTACCACGAACCCATCCCGGCCAGCCTCTTCCCGCCTGACTTGATGCCCGATGGATTCATCAAGACATTGAAAGACATCGACGGCTGTTTCAGCGTTTTGATCCAGCGCGGAGACTACGTTCTGGCAGCAGTGGACCGTGTCCGTTCCCGCCCCTTGTTCTACGCGCTGAAAGGCAACGAACTGCTGCTGGGTGCTGACGCCTTCGAGATTCATACCCAATTGGGCGCTCCACCCCTGGATCAAAGCGCCTTGCCGGAATTCCTGCTCACCGGGTTCGTGACGGGTAACGGCACCCTATATGCGGACATCAAGCAGATGGAAGCCGGCCAATGCCTGATCTGGCAAAGCTCCACGGCCACCTTGCAAATCCGCGATTACTTCCGCTACCAGCACCGCTTTGAGCCCATAACCAAGCCCCTGCCTGAACTGGACGCCCTGCACGAACGCGTCATTGCACGCCTGATCGAAAGCGCGCAAGGCCGCACGATCGTCATTCCGCTCAGCGGTGGCAACGATTCCCGCCTCATCGCCGTCATGCTGAGGCGCCTGAATTATCCGAACGTGATCTGCTACACCTATGGCAGTTCGCATTTGCCGGAATGCCAGACCTCGCGCAAAGTGGCGAAATTCCTCAATTTCCCCTGGATCATGATCGAGCAAAACCGCCGCATGTGGTATCAGGCCTGCCAGTCTCAGGAAATGAAGCGTTTCGAGCGCCTTTCCACGCATCTGTGCACCACGCCCCATATCCAGGACTGGCTTGCGGTGCAGGCTCTCCGCGAGCGCAAACTGATCCCCGTCGACTCGCTCATCGTGCCAGGCCATTCCGGCGATTTCCCCGAAGGCGCCAACCTGCCTCCCATCCTGGAAGACAAGGACGAACTCACCCAAAGGGACCTGCTCAACGCCATCTTCGACCGCCATTACAACCTCTGGTTTTGCCCCAACGACCGCCGCAACACGCTCTTCGCGGAACGCTTGACCAAGCAACTCCACATCCCGGAGACCATGCAGTCCGAGATCGCCGCCTCCCTCTTCGACGAATGGGATTGGCGCAACCGCGAAGCCAAGTTTATCATCAATTCCCTCCGCGTGTACGAGTTCTTCGGCTACGGCTGGCGCTTGCCCTTGTGGGACCGGGAGTTCCTGGAATTCTGGCTGCGCGTTCCGCTGGAGCAACGCCTGCACCAAAGCCTCTACGCCCAATACAAGCACCGTTACCAACGCTTCCTGCCGCCGTCTTCCAACGCCCTCACCCTCAAGGAACGCCTGCGCAGAAAAGAGGTGGAAATGCTCTACGGAAACTTGAGCAACTCCTATTACGGCAGATACGCGGACTATCGCGACCGCAGCGCCTACCTGCATGCCAAGGTGTCCTCGCTGTGCGTGCCCAATGTCAGTTACCCGGATTTCGTGAACCAGGATCTGCCCCTTTTGCGAGCCCAGATCAACGGACTGCAGGCGCTGGTTTTCCTCCGCGATCTCGTGCAGGGCAAGATACCCCCGGAACTGTGATCCGGACGGCTTTTCGACCGAATGGAGCCCCTATTTTGCACCGGTCTGGCTCCCGTTAGCATTGCGGGGTAATCGCGCGCTCATTACGGGCAAAGCGCGCAATGAGCGCGCAATGAGCGCGTAGTGGTAGCGGGAGGCGAGGGTGGAAACATGTGCTGTCTAAGAGGCCATTCCCGATGCATTCGAAGCCTTATTCGACAAGCTTGTCCTGTAGGGACAGGGCAGTAGTAACGACGGGGTTTAACCCGGAGAACGGGAACGCGGATTACATAACTTCAATAGGGATACACCCCGCCCCAGCCCAAATGCCCAGGGCATTTAGGCTGGGGCGGAGTGTATCTGATTGTTTGTGACCGGTGGTCGATCGGAACGCCGGGTTAAAACCCGTAGTTACTATCAAAGTGTCCCGACGGGACAATCTGGACAACTACATCGAAGAACTGTGGTTTCACCCACCTGGATTGAATTTAGGCTAGATATAATCTGTTAACAGGAACGTTTTCTGCTTGTAGTAAATGTGTATTAAAATGAATGCGTATTGCGAGGTTAACATGGCGCGCAAGATTGGTTTGTTGATTACGCTGCTGCTATCGGCCACGGCAGCCTTTGCCCAATATCCATACTGGACGAACTACTGCAATACATCGAACCTTAATGACCTGGCCTTTACCGCCTCGGATATCTGGTGCCTGGGCAATTCTCCGCTGCGCATCGATCGCACATCCGGACAGATCACGCAACTCACCCACGCCGATTCACCCTTGCCGGAAAACCGCTTCGAAGCCGTGGCGACTGATCCCGCCGGGAATATCTGGATGTTGCCCAGATCCGGAGGCTTGCTGAAATACGACGGAACTGCCTATATCCTCTATGAGCCGGATTTCTACTACTACGAATTTACCTGCCTTGCTGTGGCCGGAACCGACGATATCTGGCTGGGTTCCCACTACGGGTTGGTGCATTTTGATGGCGCCAATTTCTCCTATCCCCCTGGCACACCGTTGTTTGATTACGAAAATATACGCGAGGTGAGCATCGACCATCTGGGCCGGGTGTGGTTCTTGGCGGAGTATTATATGGAGCCGGTGCTTGAGAGCGGATTGGTCTGTTGGGACGGGACAAATTACATCGATTATTCATATTGGGGTTTACCGGAATCGCCCATTATGGATCTCCAAATGGCCTTCGACGCGAATAACATTCTTTGGGCCGGGACCGCGCATTATGGCTTGGCGCAGTGGACAGGCGACGGCTGGACCCGTCTCAACACCCAAAACTCCGGATTGCTGAGCGACGAGGTCCTCTGCCTGGCCTTCGACGACGCGGGCACGCTCTGGGCCGCAAGTCCGGATGGGATCAGCGCTTTCGATGGGGTTAACTGGACCAATTTCACTGTGCAGAACTCCACTTGGAATGACCGCTATCCTCGTGCGGTCAGAGTCGCGGACGACCAGGCGGTCTGGTTCGCCACCGACAACGGTTTAGTGAAGATCACTGGCGGCGTCCTCAGCACAGTTGACACGTCATTGGGTGGCTATCCCACTGCCTATGAATCGATTTTGAGCCAGGCTATGGCTCCGGACGGCGATTGGCGCTTCCTGATAATCGGCGGGCTGTATCGCTTCGATGGCTACACTTGGACACGCAGTGAATTGCCCGTGGCGGATTTCGGCGCCAGAAGCATCCTCTACGACGCGTCCGGAAAACTCTGGGTGAATGGCACTTTGGGCTTGCTCTGCTTCGATGGCACCGCCTGGACGCATTACACTACGCAGAACTCCGGCCTACCCAACAATGTGTGCAAAACCCTGGCGCTGGACCATGAACAGAGGCTGTGGATCGGCACCCTGAACGGCCTGGCTTGCTTCGACGGAGCTAACTGGCAGGTCTATACGAGCGCCAACGCGCCCTTCCCCACCAACGAGTTTTCTCTGGTGCGCTGCGATCTGCAGGGCCGCATCTGGTGCACCAGCGTCTGGCTCTACGATTCCTGGGGCGGAGCGGCGATCTGGGACGGGCAGAACTGGACCTGGCTACCCATTCCGGAATTTGGCAATAACACCTGGTACGTCGAAGATATCGACTTCCTCGGCAACGCCGCCTACTTCAGCACTGGCGGGGGTTTGGCCAAGTTAGAAGCCGGTGAGTGGACCTTCTACACCAACACGAACTCCAACAATCCTATCAGTTGGATCAGCGCGTCGGACACCGACAGTTACGGCAATATCTGGATCTCGGGAGGTTCTGGTCTCGCCAGATTCAACGGCAGCGCCTGGCGCAACTACCTGGTCTCCAACTCCGGCCTGGCCTACAACGCTTGCAGTATCCTACAAATCGACGCCGCGGACCGGATCTGGATAGGCTCGGGTTGGTCCTATTTAAGCGTCTTCGACTACGCGCAGGCCGTTTCCAACGACGATCCGGCGGTTCCACCCCTCTTCAGTTTGCGCGCCTGGCCCAATCCTTTCCGGGATCAGGTCACTCTGGAACTGGGCTCCGAGCGCCCCGGCGAACTGGAATTGGCGGTGTATAACCTGCGCGGACAACTGGTGCGGACGCTTATCGCCGGTGATAGCGGCTCCGGCAAGAACAGCGTGGTTTGGGATGGACGGGATTCGCGCGGACAAAGCTGCTCCTCTGGCATCTATCTGATCCGGGAACGGAAAGCAACCACGGCGCCAGCCCTGAAAGTGCTGCGACTGCCCTGATCCCGGTCCTTGTGTAGACCCTAACACTGCCTTCAGGAGGGCGTTCTGCGGCGTTTACGCGCTCCCCAGGATAATAAAACTTGACAATATCGGGTAGCATCTGAGTCTGTGTTTGGTAAGAGAGACCAAAAAGCGCAAATCCGCGTAGACCCAAAAGTAAACGCAACCATTACAGTGGAACTCTGAGCATGAGTTATTGCCAGCGACGTTTGGCCAATGAGCGCCACACAGAGGGGCTTGGGCAGTTGGGACAACACGCCCCAAACCAGAGCCCGGCAGCATTTCACAGGGGGTTTGAGCGCTAATCCTGCAAGGGGGAACCATGAAACTCTTGTGTCTTTTTCTTTTTATGTTTATCTGCCTGACGGTTGCCCTTCCGGCTGTGATATGGACCGGGGCAAGTACCACAAACTGGCATAGTGCGGGCAACTGGAGCGGCGGTCCGGTTCCCGATGCCACCACTGAGGTGATGATACCAGTAGTGGCAAGCGGAAATTACCCTCTGGTATCCAACTCCGCCGCCTATTGCGGTTCCCTGATTCTGGAAGCCGGCGCTTCCCTGACCATTGGCGCAAATAACCTCAATGTAACCACTGACGCGGCTTTGCATGGCCAACTGAACATGACCTCGGGCACGGATTTCCGGGTGGCCGGAACACTCTACTGGCAGCCTGGATCAACGGCCAACATCACCAATTCCGGCGCCGGAATCGTCTGCGGGGTCGGCATGACCTTGCTGCAGGGATCCGATGTGCAATTCGCCACCGGAACGGTGCGGTTCCAAAGCGACAACGCCGCCTGCCATCTGCTCAACCAAAGCCTCGCGACTAGTTTTCACAACATCCGCGCATCCTGCACTGGAACGGGGTATCTTTCCATCAACGGCAGCGCCGGCACTCAGGATTTCGCCATCAACGGATCGCTGGAGAACGACTCCCTGAGCACCGTCACCTGCGCCTTTACGGGCACCATCACCTTGAGGGGAAACCTGGCCGATTACAATTTAGCGGACGCGACGGACGGCATCCGCTTCGACAACGGCACTGTTCGGATGGATGGCGCCGCTCAAAACATCAATCTGGCCAGCCAGGCCTGTTATCTGAAAAACCTGGCCTGCAGCCAGTCCGGAACCCTGAGCCTGAGCGCCAGCCTGGCCCTGAAAGGCAACCTGGCCATTGAGAGCGGCATCTTCGATCCTGGCGGTTGGGGAATCAAACTGGGCGGAAACTGGACCAACAGCGCGGGTTCCGAAGCCTTTATCGAAGCGGGAAGCACGGTGACCTTCGCCTATACTTCCGACAGCTATCTCTATGCCAACGAATATTTCGACGCCGTGGTGCTGGAAAAAGGTTTTACCGGCGCCAGCCTGACCATTCCCCAAGGCAGTTCCCTGGATTGCCAGTCCTACGACTGGACGCAGGGTTCGCTGAATGTGGGAGGCGGCCTATTCTACGTCCGGGACATGGTGGACGCGGCGATCCGGGGCTCCGTGACCCTCAGTTCCGGATCCATAGTGCTTTTCCAGGACCCCGCGCAGTACCTGGACCTTTCCGGAAACCTCTACATCAGCGGCGGCGAATTCCACATCCATGGCGGAGTGCCGGGGAACGACACCTATATGCCCTGGAACATCAGCTGCGTCTTCGCCATGAGCGCTGGATTATTCTACCGCCACGGTTCCGGGCTCACCATCGACGCCGGCTCCTTTCTGCTCACCACCAATATCAGCGGCGGAACCATCCGCGTGGATGGCCAATTCTATTGCGAGCGCGCGGATTTCCAGCCTGCTGGCGGAACCTTGGAACTATACGGCTCCGCGAACGCGAATCTCACCCTGCTGGGCGGAAATCTCTGCAACCTGCGGATCGACAAGAACCCTCCCGCAGATCCTGAAAACCGCCTGCCTGAAGGGATGTGGGTTACGCAGCGCGACGGCAGCCAGGCCTTGATCACCCGGGATAACAAGGTTAATGTGAATTCCAACGTTCTGGTGGCCGGAGACTTGAATGTGGCCAGCGGAACCCTGGATCTGAACGGCAACGATCTGAGCTGCGGGGATGACATCTTCGTGGACGGCATGCTTTCCGTGGATGCCGGCGCAGTGCTGCTCATGACGCACGAAGACTACCTCCAGGTAAATCTCGGAGGCCGCCTGGAAGTGCTGGGTAATCCTGGCGACGCCCTGGCGAGAATAGCCGCTTCCTCAGGCTACTACAATCTAAACGTCCTTTCCGGAGCGGTCATCGCCGCGGAATGGGGAATCTTTGAAGGAATGGGCCTTCAGGGCGTGAACGTGATGGCCGGCGCGACAGTCGATCCGGAACATTCGTTCAGCGCTTGCGTTTTCCGCAACGGTATTTCCGGAGGCACTCTGCTGACCCTGGACAACGCCGCCTGCCTCCTTGTTTCCGATGCCGTTTTTCCTGCCAATACCTGGGGTGGAGCCAGCAACGCGCGCAAAACTGTGGACGCCGGAACGGTCAATTTCGCCAACGCCAGCGGAACTTTCCAGGGCGAAGCGTTCGATAACGACGCCTACGGCAGGCTTTACTGGAACACAGCCAGCGCCGAGTATGACCTCCAGATCCTTGGCGCGTCCTGGTGTCCGGCTTCGCCGCCGCCATATATGGGCGACGCCCGGATCCTGAAAGTGACGGTGTTGAACAATAGCACCAGCAACTGCCCCACAACGCATTATCTGGACCTTTATTACACCCAAAGCGCTCCTCCCGCGCCGCAAAATCCCGGCAACCAGTACGCCGCCATAAACTTCCTTCCGGCGGGACTTCCGGTGGAACTCACTTTCGCGGTGACGAACTACAACGCGGCCTTGACCGGCGTGTGGAACTCCTATCTGCAGATCGACTCCGGCGGCAACGTGCCCGAAAGCGCCGAAACCAACAACGTGTTCGGCCCCTTTCACCTCAACTGGCTGGCGCTGCCCGTTCCCGAGCCCGAAATCGCCTACCAGCCCGGAACCAATGGCGTGCTGCTCAGCTGGACCTATCCGATCAGCGTCAGCGGCTTCAACATCTATGCGGACACCAGCCCCTACGGCGCTTTCAGCACTCTGGCGGGGACTTCCGCCACCACCTCCTTCACGGACAGCGTCGTGGGTCCGCGCCGCTTCTACCGCATCAAGGCTGTCCGCACGCCCCCTGCATATGCTGAGCCCCGGAACCCAGTCCGGCGCGACTATTGAAGCAAAAAAGGGGAAAAGGGAAAAAGGGCAAGGGGGATAATGGGCTGGCTTTGCCGAAGTCGCTGCTCCTGCGTCGCTCAAAGCCAGCGTTATCAGGGCTGGAGCCCGCGCAACCAGCGGACCACTGCCGCGCCTCCCGCGGATTCCGAGGGTGGTTCGCGGGTGGATCGGCAGAGGCTGGCAAGCCAGCCACCAGGCCGTAACCGGAGTTTCCGGGAAAAAAAATCTGCCCTCCCAACTTTGCCCTTGACAAGCAGGGAAATCCCTCAAACGCTGTATTTGACAGCCTCAGAAGACTGAATACAAAACACCGGGAGATTGGACATGGACGACCTCAAGGGCATCCGCACCGTGGTCTTGCGCGACCGCGAACCCAGCGAACTGCGCGAGCAACTGCGCCGCTATCTGCAACACACCTTCGCCATCGAAGACAGGCTCTACGACCAATTGGCATCCGACGCGGCGTTTTACCTGCGGGCGGATCCGCTGCGCCATCCCATCGTTTTTTATCTGGGCCACACAGCCGCCTTTTACGTGAACAAACTCATCATCGGCAAAGTGCTGAATGAGCGCGTCAATCCAGCCTTTGAGTCGATGTTCGCCATCGGCGTGGATGAAATGAGCTGGGACGACCTCAACGAGGCGCACTACGACTGGCCAACCATTCCCGAGATCCGCGCCTACCGGGATCTTGTGCGCGCCAGGGTCGACCGCTTGATCTCCGAATTGGCGCTGGATGAACAGGGGATCACCTGGAACAGCCCGTGGTGGGGCATCATCATGGGCATCGAGCACCAGCGCATCCATCTGGAAACCTCGTCGGTGCTGATCCGCCAATTGCCGCTGGACCAAGTGCGGCAGCTGGAGTTCTGGCCTGTGTGTCCGGAACGGGGAACTGCTCCGGAAAACGCTTTGCTGCCTGTTCCGGGCGGAAAAGTGGTGCTGGGCCGGGATGACAGCGATCCGCTGTATGGTTGGGACAACGAATATGGCAGCGCGGAATACGCCGTGGAGCCTTTTCTGGCCGCGCGGTATCTGGTTTCCAACGCGGAGTTTCTGCAGTTCGTGGAAGCTGGCGGCTATGGGTGCCAGGAATACTGGACGGAAGAGGGCTGGGCCTGGAAGAACTTCCAGAAAGCGGAACTGCCGAGGTTTTGGCGCGCGGGACCAGGCGGCTCCTACCGTTTGCGCCTGATGGCCAGCGAGATCGAATTGCCGCTCAATTGGCCCGTGGAGGTCAATTACCTGGAGGCCAAGGCCTTTTGCAACTGGAAAGCGGCGCAAACCGGACGGCCCATCCGCATGCCCAGCGAAGAGGAATGGATGCTGCTGCGCGATAGCCGAGTGCAAGCCGACCAACCCTGGTGGGATAAGGCTCCCGGCAACATCAACCTGGAGCATTTTTGCTCTCCCTGTCCGGTTGACCGCTTCGAATTCGAGGGCTGCTTTGACGTCATCGGCAACGTCTGGCAATGGACCGAAACGCCCATCCACGCCTTTCCCGGCTTCAAGATCCATCCCATCTACGACGACTTTTCCGTGCCCACTTTCGACGGCCGGCACAACCTCATCAAGGGCGGAGCCTGGATCTCCACCGGCAACGAAGCCCTGCGCAACTCGCGCTACGCTTTCCGCCGCCATTTCTACCAGCACGCCGGATTCCGTTACGTGGAGAGCGCCGCGCCGGTAGCCTGCCACGACGATCCCTACGAATCCGACCCCGCGATCCTGCCCCATTGCGATGCCAACTGGGGCGAAGATCCCCTCAGCGGCAAGAATTTTTCCACCAGGCTGGTGGAAGCGCTCAAGCCCCTTCTGGAGGCTTCCGCGCTTCGCCAAACCTTGCATCTGGGCTGCAAGACCGGGCGCACTACCTTTGAACTGGCGCGGTTCTTGCCAGCTGTCACGGGGCTGGATTTCACCACCCGCCTGGTCAGGCTCGCCACACAGATGAAGGAAAAAGGCTTTATCCGCTATGTGCGCAACGATGAGGGCGAGATCGAGTCCTATGTGGAAAAAAGCCTGGCGGAGTTTGGCTTGCGGGAAACCGCAGAGCGCGTGGAATTCTGGCAGGCGGACGTTTCCAACCTGCCGGCCAAGTTTGGCGGATACGATTTCGTGCTGGCGGAAAATGCCATCGGCGGCGCGATCAATCCGCGCAACTGGCTGCAGATGATCCATACCCGTCTGATTGCAGATGGCATCCTCGCCATCGCCGATGCCTACGCCTACGATCCCGAAGTGACCCTTCCAGCCAATCGCATCGGCGGTTTTCGCAAGGACGGCGAGCCCTACCCCAGCTTCATGGGGCTGTCCGAGCTCCTGGCGCCACAGTTCGATCTGATCGGCGAACCGCAGGAACTCTGGCAAACTTTTCGGCGCGGAGAACGCCAATTCGCGCTGCAGCGCGTCCAACTGAGCATCTGGAAAAAACGGGGCTGAGTGCGACTGCTGCCGCTGTTCCTGCTGCTGTGCCTGAATCTGGGCGCCGAAACCGTCCAAATTGGCAGCGGAACGCTGGTGAACCAGAGTCTGCCGATAGAAGCGGCGCGGGTTTACAGCTATTCCCAGCAGCTGTATCTGGCCGCTGAGATCAACTTCACCGGCACGGTCAATTCCCTCGCCTTTCAATACAGCGTGGCCGGCACCAGCTTCCTGGCGAACAACTCCGCCTGGAAGATCTGGCTGGGGCTCACGGACCAGAATCTGCTGGAAGACTGGGCGCCTGTGGACAGCCTGGCGTTGGTGTACGACGGGGTTTTGCAGGCGCAGGATTTTTCCGGAACCTTGCCAGGGCAAGGCTGGCTGAGCGTCACTCTGGACGAGCCCTTTTTCTACCCGGGAAACCGGAACCTGCTGGTGGCAGTGGATGAGAACACTCCCGGCTCCAGCTCGACCTCGGACGAGTTTCTCTGTACAGAGGCGGATTCCGTGCGCGGCATCGTGTATGCCAGCATGACCGTCAATCCCGATCCAGATGCTCCTCCAGCCTCCGGATTCTATGCCCGCACGGCCTTCGCGAACCTCAGGCTGGACCTCACGCAGTTCAGTTATCCGCCCTATCAGCCTGTGCCTGCAGACCAGGCAACCGGGGTGGAAGCCACTTCCAGCCTGCATTGGCAGAGCAACTCCTCCACCTTCGACCTCTATCTGGGCACATCCGCCCAAACCATGCAGCTTGTGGGGGCAGGTTTGACGCAGACGGAGTGGCATCCACCGGAACCCTGGCAGCTGCTGGAAACCTATTTCTGGCAAGTGGCGGCGCATCACGCGGGATTGGATTATCCCGGCCCTGTCTGGAGTTTCACGACCATCGGGGAAGGCATCGGAGCGCCGCAAAACCTCACCGGATATTACAGCGGCGACCACGTGCAACTGAACTGGCAGATCCCGCTGCAAGGCACGCCGCAGCTATACCGGATCTATCGGAACGGGACTTTCCTGGCAACCAGCGCCAACCTTGGGTATCAGGATTTTGAGGTCGCCCCGGGCCAAAACCACTATTACCAGGTGCGGGCCGAAAACGCCCTGGGAGAACTTTCCCTGCCTTCCAATCCGGTGACGGTGCACATTCCGGGCGCGATCCCCGACCTCATAATGGAAGAGGGTTTCGAGGCCTGCGCGCCGTTCTCGCAGGTCATTCCCGCCTGGCAAAACCTGGATCTGGATGAAGCGGCCACCTGGACCTGGAACAACGTGGACTTTCCGGGCGAAGGCAGCGCTCTGGGCTGGCTGAACTTTTTCCCGGGGCAGACCACGCCGCCGCTGACCAATTTGGCGGCACATTCCGGCGCGGCGATGTTGGCTTCCCTGAGCGCCCTGACTCCGCCCAGCAACGATTGGCTGATCTCGCCCAGCCTGCAATTGGGCAGCCAGCCCGAACTGAGTTTCTGGGCGCGTTCGCACACCGCGGACTATGGACTGGAGCGCCTGAAAGTGCTGATCTCCACCACGGATGCGAACCCCGGCAGTTTTCTGCCTGTGCATGCCAGCACCTGGCTGGAAGTACCCGTCGACTGGACCCTGTACAACTACGATCTGGCCGCCTGGCAAGGACAAAACGCTTATCTGGCCTGGCAATGCGTGTCTTGGGACGCTTTCGCGCTCTACCTGGACGATATTGTGGTGACGGGTGAGGGCGGGCATGTTCCGCTCTGCGACGAACTTGCTCCAGCAGCGGAGTTCAGGGTGTTTCCCAATCCCAGCCAGGGCGAATTCTCCATCTCCAATCCCGCCAAAACCTGCTTCGACCTCGCCATCTACGATCTGCGCGGCAGAAAGGTCTTTTCCAGCAAAAACCTCTGGGAGTTCCGGAGCGCGGAATACTCTCTGGGCCTGGCTTCCGGTCTGTATTTTTGCCGCGTCGCCGCCAATGGGGGTTCAACTAACCTCAAGCTGCTGGTGATAAGATAAAACGGCACTGGGATTGGTTGCACCCAGAGCTTGTGCTGAGACTCGTGTTGAGCTTGCACCGAACAAAGGACTTGACAGCCAGGGGGAGGGTAAATATTGTGCATTTTGGGAGTTGAACTCCAAATATGTATAGCAAACTGAGGCCAGTATGATACCACGGTTAATGGCTGAAGCCTTGGCCAAGGCAGCATTGGGATTTCCGGTGCTGGCAATTAGCGGACCCAGGCAATCCGGAAAGACGACTCTGGCCAGAATGGCTTTCCCGGGGTACAAATATCACAATCTGGAAAACCCCGAAACCCTGGCCAAAGCGCGCACCGATCCCCGTTCCCTGTTTTCGGATCTGGAGCAGGGCATAATAATCGATGAAGTGCAGAAATGCCCCGAATTGCTTTCCTGGGCGCAGGTCTATGTGGATGCCCAAGCCTGGACTGGCAAGCTGGTCCTGACCGGATCCAATCAATTTGAATACTCCCGGGACATCTCCCAATCTTTGGCTGGACGTGTGGCCATGTTCAAACTGCTGCCCTTCAGTTTGCAGGAACTCGCGCCGCTGCCAAAATCAGACTGGACACATTACCTCTGGAAAGGATTTTATCCCCGGCTCTATAACGCCAGAATCGACCCTCAGATGTTTTATTCATCTTATTTGATGACCTATCTGGAGAGGGATGTGCGGGCTCTGATGCAGATCAAAAACCTGCATGAATTCGAGCGTTTTGTTTACCTGTGCGCCGGAAGGACCGGCCAACTGCTGAATGTAAGTTCGCTGGCCATGGAATGTGGGGTGGATCACAAGACCATCCAGTCCTGGCTCTCGTTGCTGCAGGCGAGTTTCGTGATCCATCTGCTGCCGCCCTGGCACCGGAATTTCAACAAACGCCTGATAAAGGCTCCCAAGCTGTATTTCCTGGACGTCGGATTAGCCGCCCATCTTCTGGGAATCAGGAAAGAAGAGGACCTGGCTTACCATCCCTTGCGTGGGCAACTATTCGAAACCATGATCGTTGCCGAAGCGCTGAAACACTATCATAATCGCGGCGTGAACCCACAACTGCACTTTTTCCGCGATGCCACTGGACACGAGATCGACCTGATCATACCCCGAGGAACAGGCTTTTCCCCTGTGGAGATCAAGTCCGGAACCACTATCCAGCCGGATTTCTTCAAGCAGATCAACTTCCTGCGCAAGCTGTCCGGGAAGAGCATGACCGCGGGGATCATCTTTGGCGATAACCGGGAAGACGAAATGCAAAACACGCGGATCATGTCCTGGTTTGCGACGTCAGAATTGTTGGACTGGCTGGAAGCTGCCGATGAGTAAAACCAGCATGGCAAACATGGGAATAGTTGGTGGATACCTTGGTTTGGCCAGGACCATCGTATCGCCTGAGGAGAACCAGCTTATCTGATGAGCCCATACACGCCAGTTCCCAACCTTGCCGATTTCCTGGACAGTTTGCTGCGGGACAGGCATTTCGCGGACAACATCGTGGCCCGGCAGGAATTGGAGTCCGTGGAAGCAGTCTGGGCCGGGTTTCCGCCTCAAACGCGCCCCGAACTGTCTGCGCTGCTGAAAAGCGTGGGCATCGACAGGCTGTATGAGCATCAAAGGGCGGCGATCGATGCCGCGCTCAATGGAAAAAACCTGGTGCTCAGCACCGGAGTGGCCAGCGGAAAGAGTTTATGCTACCAATTCCCCATCCTGCAGGATCTGCTGCTCAGCCCCAACAGCCGCTCCCTGCTGCTTTTTCCCACCAAGGCGCTGGCTCAGGACCAGCAGCAGAAATTGCACGGCCTGCTGAACGAACTGCAGCGCCAGAATCCCAAACTGCCCCGCGTTCCTTGCGGCATCTACGACGGCGACACCGCGTCCGAAGCGCGCCGCAGCATCCGCAGCCAGGCCAAACTGATCTTTTCCAATCCGGATATGCTGCATCTGGGCATCCTGCCCAACCACACGCTGTGGAGCGCTTTTTTCGCCAACCTGAAGTGGGTGGTGATCGACGAAGTGCACATCTACCGGGGTGTGTTCGGCTCCCATTTCGCCAATGTGCTGCGCCGCCTGAAACGGATCTGCGCCCTTTACGGAAGTTCGCCGCAGTTCATCTGCACTTCCGCCACGGTAGCAAACGCGCGCGAACTTGCCCAGGACTTGCTGGAAAGCCCCGTGGCCCTGATCGACAAAGACGCTTCGCCGCATGGCAAACGCGTCTTTATGATCCTTAATCCGCCGATTGTGGACGCCGCTTTGGGCATTCGGCGCAGCGCCCTCATCGAATCCACCGCGCTGGCCAAACGCTGGCTGCACACGTCTGGACAGGCCATCATGTTTTGCGGGCCGCGGCGCAGCGTCGAGATCCTCTACCTCTATCTGCTGGGCAACCAGTTCTACAAAGACCGCGTGCGCAGTTACCGCAGCGGTTATCTGGCCGAAAACCGACGCGCCATCGAGAAGGAACTCCGCGAAGGCTCGATCGGCCTGGTGGTTTCCACCAACGCCCTGGAACTGGGCATCGATATCGGCGGCCTGGATGCCGTATTTCTGAACGCCTATCCGGGCACCATATCAGCGACCCGCCAACAAGCCGGAAGGGCTGGCCGCAAGGGCAACACGGCGCTGTGCATCCTCGTCGCCAGCGCTAATCCGCTGGACCAGTACATCTGCCAGAATCCCGGCTACCTCTTCGACAACAATCCGGAGCACGCCCTGATCGCCCCAGATCATCACGAAATCCTGCAAAGCCAGTTGCTGTGCGCGGTCCACGATTTGGCGCTATTGGACAGCGAAGGCTTCGGATCCCTGGGCAGCGAGCACATCTTTCCCTACCTGCAAGTGCTGGCGCAGCAAGGCCTGATCCGCAAAGTGGGCAATAAATACACGGGCGTCCTGGAAGCGTATCCGGCCGCGGAAGTCTCGCTGCGCAACATTTCCAGCCAGATCCAGATTCTGGCGGAGGGCAAACAGATCGGCTGGGTGGACGCCGCCAGCGCTCTCTGGATGCTGCATCCGAACGCCATCTACCTGGACCAGGGCGACACCTGGATCGTCCGCAACCTGGACCTGAAGGAAGGCAAAGCCGAGATCGAGCCGGTCACCGTGAACTACTTCACCCAAACCTCACGCAGCACCGAAATCGAATCCCAGAACCTGCTCAACCGCCAGAACGTCCAGGGAGGCGCTAAATACCTGGGCCAGGTGAAGGTAACCACCACCATCACCGGATTCAAGAAACTGAAGTTTTACACCCAGGAAGTGTTGGGCCGCGAACCTCTGGACCTGCCTCCCACCGAGCTCGACACCGTCGCCTGGTGGATCGGGCTCTCACCGGAAACCGTGGCGAAGGTGAAAGCCCAGGGCCTGTGGAACATCGCGCCCAACGACTATGGCAAGGACTGGCCGCAACTGGTAAAAACGGTGCGCGAGCGCGATAGATTCCTCTGCCAGCATTGTGGCGTCATCGAAACCGACGGCCAGCACCACGTCCACCACATTGTGCCCTTCCGCAAGTTCGCCACCACCGAGGAAGCCAACCAACTGGCGAACCTCGTCACCCTGTGCTCGCGCTGCCATCGCCTCGCGGAGCAAAACGTCCAGATGCAGAGCGGCATCTCCGCCCTCGGCTACCTTCTGGTAAATCTCTCGCCCTTTTTCGTGATGTGCGACCGCAAGGACATCGACGTCTTCACCGAGGACAAAAGCCCGCTCGCCAAGGGCGATCCGGTGATCCTGATCTACGACAACATCTCCGGCGGCATCGGACTCTCCCGCAAACTTTTCGAACTGCACGGCAAAGTCCTGGCCGCAGCCCTCGACCTTGTCACCAAATGCCCCTGCGCCATGGGCTGCCCTTCCTGCGTGGGTCCCGTGGCGGAAAACGGAGCCGGCGCCAAGGACCATGCCATCGCCATCTTGCGGGAACTGGTTTCAGGATAGCGTGATAGAGGCTTGGGAGCAAGCTTGGCAATGCTTGGCTGAGTGAGATTATGATGGATCACAGAGTCTTCCAATGCTGTTTAACTTGAAGAAAAACTCTGCTGAAACTATCAGCAGGATCGAAGCGGAAGCGCTGCTCCGGGAACGTTTCCGCCTGGAACGCTTTCACCATCTGCAATGGGAGGCGATAAGCGCTGTGCTGAAAGGCGAAAGGGTGTTGCTGATCGAAAAAACCGGCTTTGGGAAATCCCTCTGTTTCCAGTTTCCCGCCCTTCTGTTTGATGGCCTGACTGTGATATTTTCTCCGCTGATCGCTTTGATGCGGGATCAGGTGGGCAAACTCCGGGAACTGGGTATCGCGGCGAAATGCATCAACAGCAACCAAAGCCCGGACGAGAACCTCAGCATTATCCAGGAAGCGAAAGAGGGCCTGCTCAAGATCCTGTACATTGCCCCAGAACGCCAGGAAAACTCGCTCTGGCTGGAAGAGGTGCGTTCCATGAGGCTTTCGATGGTGGTGGTTGATGAAGCCCATTGCATATCGGTTTGGGGGCACGATTTCCGCCCTGCCTACCGCAGGATCGTGAATCTGGTCAATCTGCTGCCCAAGGGTTTGCCCGTGCTGGCAACCACAGCTACCGCCACGAAACACGTTGAACAGGACATTGCCGCTCAGATCACCGGCAAGATAAGAGTGCTGCGCGGCAACCTGTTGAGGGACAATTTCAAACTATATGTGATCCCGGTTGGATCTGATGATGAGAAGCTCATCTGGCTGGGGCAGAACGTTCCGAAACTGCAAGGCACAGGAGTGATCTACACTGGCACTGTGATGGACACGGAAGTGATCTCCAGATGGTTTCAAAAGTTGCACATCCCTGCCCGGGCCTACAATGGCAGGCTGGATCCAGAGACACGCATAGCCGTGGAGAAAGGTCTGCTAAGCAATGCCTGGAAATGCGTGGTGTCCACTAATGCCCTGGGAATGGGCATCGACAAGCCGGACATCCGCTTCATCATCCACACCCAACTTCCCCAATCGCCCGTGCACTATTACCAGGAGATCGGCAGGGCTGGCAGGGACGGCCAGGAAACCGTGATCATCCTGCTGTATAATCCCGCCGATAGGGAATTGCCGGAAGCCTTCATCGAAGGGGCCAAACCCTCTGCCTACAAATACGAGAAGGTGATCGAAGCCTTGAAGCAGGATCTGTTGGGAGAGAAAGAACTGATGCAGGCCGCCAACCTCCGCCAGACCCAGTTCCGGGTGATCAAGGCCGACCTGATCGAGCTGGGCATCATCCGCGAAGTGACCATCGGAAAATCCGCCAAATACGAGTTCGTAGCCCATTCCCAGCCCTTTGATCCTAAAGTGTATGAGGCTGTCAAGGCCGCCAAAACCAGAGATCTGGATGCCATGATAGAATACGCGGAATGCACGGAATCCCGGATGAGGTTTCTCTGCAACTTCCTGGGCGATCCCACGGACAAGGATTTCCAGAATTGCGACAATACCGGCTTGCCCAAACACAGGGTCACCCTCACTCCGGAATGGACCAAACTGCTGGAGGAGTTTCAAGCCAGTTATTTTCCCGATCTGGAGACCGAACACAAAGGAACCAGGCTGGTTAAGGGAGTTGCCGCTTCTTTCTATGGAGTGTCACAGGTGGGCTCCGCAATCCATCGCTCCAAGTATGAAAACGGGGGCGACTTTCCCGACTGGCTGATTCAGATGCTGCTGAAAGCATACCGGAGAAGATACGCTGGCGAGCAGTTTGACCTGATTCTCTACATCCCTCCCACCGTATCAGGCGATCTGGTGCGCCATCTGGCCGAAAAAGTCTCTTCTTTCCTCAAGATTCCGGTGCTGCACATTCTGGCAAAAAGCAGGCACACCCTGGAGCAGAAAACCTTTGAGAACTCCTACCTCAAATCCGGCAACATCGCCGGAGCGTTTATCCTGGCCGATACAGACTCTGTGCGGGACAAGAAGATCCTGCTCATCGACGATATCTTTGATAGCGGAGCCACAATCCGCGAGGCGGGCAAATACCTCACGGAATCCGGTGCTGCGATGATCGCGCCTCTGGTTCTGGCCAAGACCGTGGGCGGAGACAGGCTATGACCTCGCGGATTGCTTTCGCCGCAGGCCCTTCTCGCTTATCATATCTGAAAGAACTTTGCCTGCCCTTATTGAACAAGGAACGATAATGCTGAAAAATGCCGCGCACTGGATCACTCTGGCGCATTTGCCGCGCTGGAACCATCAGAAGATCAACTATTTAGTCAAAAGCATTTACGCCGATCAGAAATCCGATCTGGAGGAGTTCTTTTCTCTGCAACCAACAGAATGGCAGGATCTATACCCGCTGGATGAGAACGATATCCTGGCTTTGAGCGAAGCCCGCAGCCAGATCCCCAACAATGCCTTTCTGGCGGAAAACCTCTACCATCAGGGCTTCGAACTTATCCCCATCATTGCCCCCGAGTATTCACCCACCCTGAAAGAAAACCTCAAACTCACCTACTCGCCGCCCCTGCTCTACGTAAAGGGCAACCAGGAACTGCTGATAGAGGATTCCATCGCGGTGGTGGGCTCGCGCAACGCTTCGGATATCAGTTTGAAGTTCACCGACAACATAGCCAAAACCGCCACTGAGAACTATCAGGTGGTGGTTAGCGGTTTTGCCAAGGGTATAGACAAAGCAGCGCTGGATTCGTCCCTGAAGTACATCGGGCATAGCATAATCGTGTTGCCGCAGGGTGTGCTGACCTTCGGATCTGGCTATAAAACCTATTACAAGCAGATCATTGACGGCGATGTGCTGGTGCTCAGCACTTTCCATCCCAAACTACCCTGGAAGGTCGAGCTGGCCATGGCTAGGAATCCCATCATCTATGGCTTGGCCAGGCATATCTACGTGGCGGAATCCTCCGACTCCGGAGGAACCTGGAGCGGGGTGAAAGACGGGCTGCGTAAGGGCAGGGAGATCTTTGTCCGCAAACCTGAACCTGGTGAAAACAACGCCAATGAGCAATTGATAGCTCTGGGAGCCAGGCCTGTGGATCTGCAGGGAGTACTGCTGGAAATGGATGAGACCGCGTTGCCGCCCGCCTCTTCAACAACTGAACTGGAAGAGAAGATCCGCTCCTTGCTTGCCGAAAAGCCCCTGTCCGCCAAAGATATCTGCGCCCTGCTGGAACTCGATTGGACAGCCCGCCGAATGAGCGATTACCTGAAGGGTTTACAAGGCATCAAGATAGTAAAATCCGGCCGCCTCAACAAGTATGTATCCCAAGACGCCGTCGATGCGCAGGAAACGATAGACCTCTAGGTGCATGGCAGATTGTTGTGCCCAAAACGCCCATGCTTCGCCTCCCGCGGTCATTACGCCGTCATTGCGCGCTCACTGCGCGCTTTGCCCGTAATGAGCGCGCAATGACCCCGCAATGGTAACGGGAAGGAACTGGCAAAAAGCATGCATTGACGAAGCGCAGCTCAGCTAGCCCTGGCGGCGATCTAATTGAAAATGGTGAGGAATCAATGAGACCGTTGAATAATGCGGAACACTTCCTTCAGGCGGTCGGTCCACCGCGTTTACGCGGTTTATGGGGTTTCCCTCCAATTTGGCCCACAGTTTGGAAAGGTATGATACATATATGGATAGAAACCGCGTAAACGCAGGGTTCCGTCTCCGTGCAATGCTCTTTATATGGATAAAAACCGCCTGAAGGCAGTGGACCGACCGCGTAAACGCAGTGTTCCGTCCCTGTGCAATGCTCTTTCAATACATTCTATTCCCATCACGGAGTTGATTATGAACGACATCTGCGTGTGCGGAGTGCACTGCGCCACCCACTGCAAAGCCTACCAAACCGAGTGCGCAGGCTGCATCGAACTGGGCGGCAAGATATCCTGGGCGGTGTTTTACGGCAAGGAATACTGCCAGATCTACGAATGCGTGATGCGCAAGGGCCTGGCATCCTGCGCGGAATGCGGACTCGCGCCGTGCGAGATCTGGAAACTCACCCGTAATCCCGACGCCTCGGACGAGGAATTCGCCGAGGATATCGCCCGGCGGATGAGCAACCTGGCCCTTTTAGCCAAAAAATCCTGACTGCCAGGGTATTTCCGTGCCGGGAATCAACCGCTTCAACGCGGCTTAAGCAAGCCCCGGAGAAGGACATCCGCTTCAGTTCAGGGCGCTTACCCGATAAAACCTGCGCGGATTAGCGGCTGAGATGCCACACTCCACCGAACCGTCGCCCAGAGATGGATCGAGGATGGCGGAGTGCAAGACCGTAAAGGGCCCGGTGGGAGCAGGAGCCGAATAGACCCGGTAATAGACGGCATTGGGAACTTCAGCCCAACTAAGGCGCAGAACAGTGCCTTCCGCAGCGAAAGCGACGCTTGCCGGAGCAGCCAGCGCGGATCCAGCGCCAAAGATGATCTGCCGGCCCCAGACGCCATCCAGGAAAGGCCGCCAGATGCCGGTTTGATAAGGATCGACGGTTTGGTTGGCCACATAGTTGGAGTTGGCGAGGCTGCCGTTGAAATACCACTGCGCGGGACCCAGTTCGGAGACCAGTTGGCAGCCCTGGCTGGTGCCGATGGTTCCGGCATTGCGCACGAACTGGTCAATCAAGCCATTCACCAGCAGCCGGTAAACGCTGATCTCGCCATAGTTGTAAAGGTCGCCGGCGGTTTCCAGGTAAAGCACGCCGCCGTAGAGGCTATTGGTAACGCTCTGATAGTTGGCGAGGCGTTGGCTGACTACCAACGTGCTGGTCCAATAGTCCTGGTTGCGCAAAACGCCTTGGTTGGTCAAGCGGCCGATGGTCACGCTCCCGGCCACAAAAACCGTACCGGAAGTAATGATGTTTTCAGCGCTGGAATCCTGCAGGAAAGCGGCCGCGCCATACAGGACGCTGGTGTTTCCGCCCACCAGATGGACTCCGACCAAGCGGCAGTTTTGCAGGTCCAGATTGAAATCCGCGCGTCCGTCATGCAAGGTCAGCGTATTGCCGTAAAACTCGAAACGGGATCCGGACAGGCGGAGATTGCTGAGCAGACGGACCGGATTGCCGGCGTCTGGAGCGTAGATATTGGGCGTCCAGATGACTGGCGCTGAGGCGCTTTGCCAGATCTGGTGCTCGTTGCCGCCCACGAAGTCGACGCGGTAGTTGGTGAGCAGTCCCCAGTCGTAAAAATCCCCACCCAGAGCCAGATAGAGGGAACCGCCTGCTCCGTGGTTGTTCAGTTCTCCATGGTGTGCCAAACTTTGGGTGACGCTGAGGGTCGCGCTTTGGTAGGCGACATTGCGCAGGATGGCGTTATTGGCCAGGATTCCCGCCGTGACGGTCCCTTTCAGTTCGAAATTGCCGTTGAAGATTACGCGGTCGGCTGTTACATTCTCCAGATAGAGCGCGGTAAGATTCAGCGCGCTGGTTTCTCCGCCGGAAAAGGCTGTATCCCGGATGTAGCCGCCGGATTGGGTAATTCCGTAACTCTCATCAGTAATCGGGTTGAAAAGGATGACCAGGTTGCCGTTCAGATTGATGCCCGTGCCGCTGAAACTGAGGTCGGAAAGCAATTGAGCCGGCCCTGTGGAACTTGAGGTCAGAATGGAGCAATTGATGGCTGTGGCGGCAGGGCTTTGCCAGAGGTTGTGGATCTGCGGTCCCGCCAGCATGGTCTGGTAATTGGAGAGCGTGCCGTAGTTGTAGAGGTCGCCGTAGAGGTTGAGGTAAAAATTGCCGCCGCTAGGATGGTTCATGACCGAGCCATGGTTGTCCAGCCGGTCCATGACGTTCAATTCCGCGGTTCCGTAGATCGGTGTGAGGATCTGGGCGTAGTTGACCAGATAGCCGATGTTCAGGTGGCCGGTGATGGGCACCCAGCCTTGCAGAACTACCTCGTCCGCCTCCGAATTCTGCAGCCAGAAACCGTCGTTGCAGGTGATGCTGGCTCCGTTTCCGCCCACAATCTGGGCATCGCGCAGCGAACCCTGGCCGCCGTATCCATAGCCGGTCAGATGGTGGACTGAACTGCCGTTCAGCACTAGGGAGGCGTTGTTCATCAGGATGTTGGTGCCCGCTCCCACCACCAGGTCCGTGTCCAGAACCAATGGGCTGTAGGAATAGGTATCCTCCAGGAACCCCGGATTGAAATTCCCGGAATTGCTCAGATGCTGGGCGTTCATCCCGCTCAGGTTCAGATGCCAGGCGGTGTAGGTGCCGGAGTTGGAGACCGCGTCCGCCACTATGATGGTGAGGTTCCCCGGATTGTAGCCCCAGGCGTAGTTTCTGATCGTGCCAAGGTTTAGCAGGCTGCCGTTGACTACCACGCCGGTTTGGTTGCCGGGCTGGTTCATCAGGTCTCCAGAGCCTCCGACCGTCAGGTTGGCGCACCCATGGGGAGAATTCACGTTGTCCACATAGACGGTGCTGTTGATCACAACATTATCGCCGGAATTGGGCGCCATCCCTCCGACCCAGGTCGCGGAATCGCTCCAGTTTCCTCCAGCGGTTGTGGAATAGATGGTCAGGGCCATCAGCGGACCCAGGTAAACAAGACAAAACAAGATTGCGAAAGCGTTTTTCATCATCAACTCCTTGCGGGGATGTTCCGTGCGCGCCGCGAGATTTGTCAATGAAATACAATGGCCTGTATCAGTATGCATTCGGTCCGGGGGTATCTGCTTCACTCTTGGGCAGAACGCAGATATTGCTTGACATCATGGGGGAAACAAGCGATTCTGGCAACGTAAGCAAGGAGCATATTATGCAACGACGTTTACTTTTGGCTTTGGTCCTGGCTCTCGTGCTGGGATGTTTATCCGCAGTATTGAAAGAAGGGTTCGAGGGCGGGGAATGTCCACCGGCAGGTTGGACGTTGCGTTACGGAATTCCCTGCGTTGCGACACCTACCTGATCACGCCTTTATTGGAAGCGGATTGGGGCGACAAGTATATCAAGTGGTGGTATCACTTCGAGCCCTCCCGGAAGCTGAAGTTCCGCCTCAAGTGGATTAGCGGAGGAGGTTGGGTGCAAGGCTACAAGCTTTACCTGGGCACGAACTATCCGCCCTCCAATTTCGCCAACGGAGAGGATCTGGGCCTGGCCACCGAAAAGGAGATCCAGAGAATTACCGCGACCAGCGACACCACCATCTACTGGCGGGTCGCGCCCTACAACGAGAACGGCGAGGCTACGGACTGCCCCATCTGGTCTTTCGTGATAGCCGGCAGCCCTTGAACCAGGATTAAAAAAACCAAGGCCACAGGAACGGATCCTGTGGCCTCAAGCTAGTTGAAATAGGCGGGGTTACTTCTGGGGCAGGTCGATGGCGAAGTTGTAGGTGCCGGCCTTGATCAGTTGCTGGTATTTGCCGAAACGGGAATTGCTGTTGAACAGGGCGTCGGCGTTCACGTCGTCATAGAGTTTGTAGAGGGCTCGGGCCGCCTCATAGGTCTTGGCGTCGATGGAAGCGGTTCCCGGGGCATAGAGTTTTTCCTCCCAATCGTCACCACCCAAGGGTGCTTTCCCTTTGGCAGAGGCCGCGGCAAGGGCGATCAGGGCTTCGATCTGGTCTTTGCTCATGTTGTAGGAATCCCGGGACTGTAGTTCGCTGAAGTTGATGTAAATGGCCTGTCCGGGCAGGATATAGACCATCTGCTTGTCCTGGGAGTTGGTGAAGAATTTCAGGCGCAGTTTGGTTCCGCCTGTGGTGGCTTTGTCCAGCATCTGCTGATAGGCGTCCGAAGCTGCCGAAGCGGTGAGTTTTTGGTCCGTGGTTTCCTCGATGTCGGCGCGGGGCTTGTTCGCGGCTGCCACATCCTCTTTCTGTTTCTTGGATTTCTTTTTATCCTTGGCTTTCGCCACTTTTTCGGTCTTTACTTTTTCGCGAGGCGGCCGGGGATTTTTGTTCAGGGATTGGGCGTACCAGACCACTGCCGCAAGGAAGGCCAAAACCACCAGCCAGATGCCGATGGGCGGGAATTTCCGCTTTCTGGGGGTACGCACGGGTTCGCTCCCCAAAGAGAACGGCGTGCATTGCTGCACTTGGACCACCACCACGGTCACGTTGTCGGCGCCGCCCCGTGTGTTGGCCATTTCCACCAGGTTGTAGCAGGCCACCATGGGTTCCTCGCTCATCTGCTGAAGCAGTTCGCGGTCCTTCACATAATCGGTGAGCCCGTCGGTGCAGAGCAGAAAGACGTCGTCCTGCTTCAAGGCGTGAGGTCCGGAGATTTCCGGGGCGTAGTTGTTGCTGCCGATGGCTTTGGTGATGACGTTGCGCTGGGGATGGCTGACGGCTTGCTCGCGCGAAATGATGCCGCTGTCCACCAATCCCTGGACTTCTGAGTGGTCCTTGGTCAGTTGGTTGAGTGAACCGCCGCGGCTCAGATAAAGGCGGCTGTCGCCGGTATGGGCATACCAGTAGTTGGCGCCCTGGATCAAGAGCAGCACCAGGGTCGAGCCCATGTCGGCCAGATCGGGATCGTTGCGCACGGCTTCCAGGATCTTTTCCTGGGCGAAATCGACGCTGCGGGAGATCACGTCCTGCTCCTCACCGGGCATATAGTGGGTTTCGATGAAGTTGCGGATGCTTTCCACGCAAATGCGCGCCGCGATGTCTCCGCCCTGTTGGCCGCCCATTCCGTCGCAGACAATGTACAGGTGTCCGAATTCGCCTTCGAAGCTGCCCTGGTAGTCTTCATTCTTCACGCGGGACGGGTTTTTGCCGATATCCGTCTGATATGCGGCTCTCAGCCTGACTGTGCTTGTATCCATGGTTTCTCCCTATTATCTTGGCTGCCTTTGGGGCAAACTGTTATTGGCATTGGGGCGCGCAGGAAATCCCGGGCGCATTTTTGGTGTGGATACCCTATGAAAGAAAATCCCGTATGTGTCAAGTATTTATTTTCCGTCCGGCCAGAATAAGCCACCCCCATAAATCTTTAACAGGGAGCGCTGAAGACCCGATATGGGGAAATTCTGCTCTCTTGGGCTGAAAGCCAGCCAGTCACTAAGCAAAAAGGGATGACTACCACGTGAAAGGCAAGGCCAGGCATTAACTGCATTGGCGAGATTAAGCCCGACTGTCTTCCCCAAACCCCAGTTTCGCTGTTTCCATCCAGCAAAGCAGTTCATGCCTCTGGAGGCGAGAATTTCACTTGACAAATCAATACTAAATTCTGCATGGAGTTACGTAACGCCTTACATGGAGGAGAAGATGAAACGACTTTTATTTTTGATGGTTTGTTTATTTATCGCCCCGGTCTTTGTCGGCTTATCCGCTCAGACTTTGCTCTGGTCCTGGGCGACATCCGCAGGGAGCAATAACGTTGATCTGGGGAACGACATCTCCTGTGATGCAAACAACAACAGCTATGTAACCGGGTATTTTGGCAATACTGCCGTTTTTGGGTCCACAACGCTCATCACAACGGGAGGGTTTGACATCTATGTGGGCAAACTGGATCCCGGCGGCAACTGGCTCTGGGCCGTCAAGGCAGGCGGAACCAACAGCGATTATGGCACGGGCATCGAAACCGACAGCAATGGCAACAGCTATGTGACAGGTTACTTTCAAGGGACAGCCACCTTTGGATCCACGTCGCTCATCAGCAGTGGCGGTTATGAAATATTTATCGCCAAACTGGACGGCAACGGCAATTGGCTCTGGGCCCAAAAAGCGGGTGGAAACCAGTATGATGCGGGTAATGGCATTTCTTTTGACGCGGCGGGAAACTGTTACGCGACGGGATACTTTGCCGGAACGGCAACCTTTGGCTCCACCAATCTTGTAAGCAGCGGTGGAGACGATGTCTTTGTTGCCAAGCTGGATGCCGAGGGTAACTGGTTGTGGGCAGTAAAAGGGGGTTGGTCAAGCTGGGAGACCGCCTATAAGATCACTACAGACAACAGCGGAATATCATACATTTCCGGCTATTTTAGCGGTGTTGCCTATTTCGGAACCAACTCCATTTCCGCTTATAACGGAGCCGACGCCTATGTAGCCAAGATAGACTCCGGCGGCACTTGGCTTTGGGCGCGAAGGGTGGCAGGCGGACCAGGCACTGATGAGGGATTTTGCGTTTCCACAGATTCAGCAGGCAATGCGTATGTAACCGGCTATTTCGGAGGCACTGCTTATTTCGGGTCCGGAACGCTGACCAGCGCAGGCATAACCGATGTATTTGTGGTTAAATATTCCTCTGCCGGGATCTACCAATGGGCAAAACAGGCCGGTGGCTCTGGCAGCGAAACCCATGGACAGGGAATCGCTCTCGACGGCAGTGGAAACATCTTCATAACCGGTTATTTTACCGGCACCGCCAGTTTCGGCACCAGCAGCCTCACCAGTTCGGGCAACAAGGATATCTTCGCCGCCAAATTGGATGCAGCTGGCAACTGGGTGGAAGCAACCAAAGCTGGGGCAAACTACGAAGACATCGGCTATGCCCTCACCACAGACGGTGGCGGCAACATCCTGGTTACCGGATGTTACACGCTGCTCGCCAATTTCAACACTATTCCGCTTGCGGCTCCCGGCCATGGAAAGGAAATATTCGTAGCCAGGATCAATGGGGCGGCAGCCACCCCAAAGAGCCCAGAAAATCTGACAGTCGCCCGGGTTGGAAATGATATCCAGATTTCCTGGGACGCAGTTACCCAAGACACCAACAACGACACCCTTGTTCCGGATGCATACTTTATCTATGCCAACACCGGAAGCGGTGCTTATGGGGATTATGCGTTTCTGGGGCAGACAACTGGCTTGATCTATACTGATAGCAATGCGCTGTTGGATTTCCCAAAGAGGTTTTACAGGGTTACCGCGGTTAAAAACTGAATTGCCAGAGAGCGGTTAAGGCTATCTTGGTCTTAGCTGGGGCTTGGATCCCCATCTGCCGACGATCCCCTGCCGGACCTCCCCCGGATTTCGCGGGAGGCGCGGCAGAGGGTCGGGCCAGGACCGCCGTCAAGCTTCCAAGGCGAGTCAAGCAGCCAAACACGCACTGCTCAGAACCAATGCCCCTGGGAACACTCGCCTGTTTTCTACGCAGGGACTGATTTCTTCATTCTGGTTCAGACAGGCTTGCGACCAGTCCGGTAACGCCACGAGAAATCATTTGACAGGATTAGTTCTGGATAAAAGGCTGGATTCTCGAACGCAAAGGAGCGACAAATGAGCTCATTGACCGTGTTGGGCTGCATGTGGGGCGACGAAGCCAAGGCCAAGATCGTGGACTTTTTGGGCGCCTCGGCAGACGTCGTGGTCCGCTTTCAAGGCGGCGCCAATGCCGGCCACACCATCGTGGCGGATGGGGTGAAATACGTCTTCCATACGGTACCCTCGGGCATCCTCTATCCGGGCAGCAAATGCGTGATCGGTTCGGGCACCGTGGTCGATCCCTTCGGTTTGCAGGCAGAGATGCAAGCGCTGATGCAGAAGGGCATCGAGTTTGCCGGACGCTTGTTCATCGATGAGCGGGCCGGCCTGGTTTTGCCGCTGCACAAAGCTTTGGACAGCAGCACCGAAGAGACTTTGGGCAAAGCCAAGATCGGCACCACGGGCAAGGGCATCGGCCCCGCCTACTCCGATCAGACCGCCAGATGCGGTTTGCGTCTGGGCGACCTGCAGCATCCCGGCTGGCTGAAAGAGCGCCTGGCGAGTTTATACCGCTATCACGGGCAGGATATTTCCGCGCGGCGCTTGAACGCCGAACTCAAGGCCCTGGCTGAAGTTGGGGACTTTTTGCGGCCATTCGCCGCCCAAGCCGACGCTTTGGTGCGGGAATGGTACCTGGATGGGCAGTACATCCTCTTCGAAGGCGCGCAGGGAACCTTGCTGGACCTCACTTACGGCAGCTATCCCTACGTGACCTCTTCGCACACGATCTCCGGCGGAGCCAGCACCGGCACGGGTTTTCCGCCACGCTGGCTGGATCGGAGCATCGGAGTTTACAAGGCCTATGCCACCAGAGTGGGCGAAGGGCCTTTCCCCACCGAAATTTTCCACGCCACGGCAGAGCGCATCCGCAAAACGGGCAACGAATACGGCGCCACCACAGGACGTCCCCGACGCATTGGCTGGTTCGATGCCGTAGCGGGCAAATACACCGCCGCGCTCAATGGCGTCGACAGCCTGGCCGTGACCCTGCTGGACGTACTTTCCGGCATTCCGGAACTAAACATCTGCACGGGTTACTGGCTGGGAAACCGGAAACTGGCCGGCTGGCCTTCCCATCCTTTGGAACTGGCGGAAGCGCAGCCCGAGTACCTAACTCTGAAGGGTTGGGACGCCGATCTGGGCAAAGTGCGCAGCCTTTCCCGCCTGCCCAAAAACGCCCGGGAATATCTGGAGGCGATCCAGGACCTGCTGGAAGTACCGGTAAAACTGGTCTCTGTGGGCAAAGACCGTACCCAAACCATTGTAGTAAAATGAACAAGCGAGGCACATCCATGCGTTACACACTCATTCTGGCCATGCTGATGGCAACTCTGGGACTGGCGGCTCAAAGCGCCGACAGCCTGGATTTCCCCTCTCCGCAATTTGTGAACCCCATCTTCGACAGTTTCTCCCGCAACTACATCTCCTCCAGCGCCATGGGACGCGGCTACACCGGAGTCGCCATTCCCGGCGGAGTGGACAACGTCCTGATCAACCCCGCCGCATATATTCCCTCCAAGGCGTCCCTGCATCTCGAGCTGCTGGTTAAACCCCCGGTGGACGTCGATTTTTACTCACCGGAAGACCGGCTGACCTCCACGGCTCCATTCGGCGTGGTGGGCGTCGGAGGAAAACTGCTGCCCAATGTTACTGGAGCGCTGCTCTATAGCCTGCCCAAGACCCTGAAACTGGACGATTTCAGCGTGGAAATGAACATGGGCTACTACGTCCTGATGCGCTACCCCAGCTTCAACCTGCACCAGGTGACTGCCAACGCTGCCTGGCAACTCGGCGATTTAAGCATCGGGCTGAATCTGCACAACCAGGTCTATTACCTGTCCGACGTCACTTTTTTGCGCACTTTCGAACGGATCCGCCAGGGCAAATACTTCCTGCGGCCCCAATTGGGCTTGCTCTACAGCGGGGAAAGGTTCAATGCCGGACTCAGCGTGACGCCGCCGCAAAACGCCAATTGGGACCTGAAATTCGTGGAATACGACACCCAGTTGCCGCTCAACGCTGTTCTGGGCGCTGCCTACAAGGCTGGAAACGCGCGCTTCACCGCTGAAGCGGACTTTGAACAGGACAGCGCTCTTTCAGACGCTTACAAGGACCGCTACACCATCCGTTTGGGCGCCGAGACCACCATCCGCCGCTTCAGTTACCGCGCCGGCTACATCTACCATCCCGAAGTCTGGCATGGCAATTACAAACTGCCGGTGAACACCACGGCCAACGCCGATACCGCGCTCTGGTGGAACGATGTGCCTCTGGGCGGTTTCCTGGGCGAAAACACCCAGCATATCCTCACTGCTGGCGCCAGTTGGCACCACCGCGACGCCAACCTGAACCTGGGCTTCCTCATCGATGTGGCGGGAAAAGCGCCGGTGGCGCAGATAAGCGCTTCGCTGGACCTGTATTTGAGCGCTTTCAAGAACAAGAAATTCCTCTTTTTCGACTAAATGGCTGACGTCCAGATCCGCAAGATCGAAACCTACGACCTACCGGCCTTGGAAGCCGCGGTAGCGGATTTTTTGGCCAACGCGCGCGGTTCCAGGATCAAGCGCTGCAAACGCGTTCTGCTCAAGCCCAACCTGCTGGGCGCTTTTGCTCCTGAACGCGCCGTTACCACGCATCCTGCAGTTCTGGAAGCCCTGATCCGCCATTTTCTGGACCGGGGCAAAGAGGTCTGGATCGGCGACAGCCCTGGAGGCAGCGTCAACGTGGATGGCGTCTGGAAAACCTGCGGCTTGCTGGATCTGGCGAAGCGCTACCCGGTGAAACTGGTCAACCTTTCCACCGCCGGGTTTCGCGAACTCGAGCATGGCGGAATTTCCCTGAAGGTCTCCGAAGTGTTTTGGCAATGCGGGATCGTGATCAACGTCGCCAAGTACAAAACCCACGGCATGATGGCCTTCACTGGCGCCCTGAAAAACCTGTACGGCCTCATCCCGGGACTGGTGAAAACCGAGTACCACGGCCGCTATCCCAACGCCCGGGATTTCGCCGCCATGCTGCTGGCCCTCTATGCCCTCACCGGACCCAAGGTCAACTATAGCTTCATCGACGGAATCACCGGCATGGACGGCGTTGGACCCTCAGCTGGCAGGGTGCGGAATTTCGGCCTGCTGCTGGGTTCGACCTCGATCCCCGCGCTGGACTATGTGGCCTCGAGGATGCTTGGTTTCAGCCTGCGCGACGTCCCCTATCTGCTGCCCGCTCTGCATCTGGACGGAATCCTGCCTTCCCGCGTCAGCGTTCCCACCAGTTTCCGCCATTACCAGATCCCGGACGCGGATATCAAGGCGGTGAAATTCAGCGCCGACCTGCTCAAACTGGTGCCCCGCTTCGCACGCCACGGCTTCAACAAAGTGTATTCGATCCAACTGCGGGTGAGCACGCGCTGCCGGAAATGCGGCATCTGCGTGCAAAGTTGCCCGGTGCAGGCCATCTCCGCCGCCACAGCCACCCGCTTTCCCTCCATCAACCAGAATAAATGCATCAAATGCATGTGCTGCCACGAAATGTGCCCGCATCGGGCGATCGACATCCACAAGTCTTTCGTGGCCAGGATGGTGTCTTCATGAAAAAACAACGGTCCGGAAACAGCAAGGCCCTGCGCCTGGTTTATCTGGCGCTGATCCTCTTTCTCCTCAGCTGGATACTGCTCTGGGGCAGCAACAGCTTCTACCAGGTCTGGAAGCAGAAGCAGAGCATCCAGAAACTGCAGATCCAAAGCGACAGACTCGCGGCCGAAAACGACAGTCTGCGCCGCGAAACCTACCGCCTGAAAACCGATCCTGACGCCGCCGAAGAGGTCGCCCGAGAACAACACGGCATGATCAAGCCGGACGAGGTCATCTACCGCTTCAAACCGGCCCAGGCCGACACTCTGGCGAAAAGGAAGCCCTGATTCCGCGGAAAGTAAAGGTATGAGCCGGGAGAAGAAGGCAGCCAACACACCGCCAGCGGCCAAACCAGGCGAAGAGCGCGTCCTGCTGCCGAAACAGACCAGGCAGATGCAGGATCTGGTCGCTTCCTTGCTGGATAGCAGCGGCAACCAGCGCGAATACCTGATCTCCGTGCTGCTCTCGCAGGTTTCGCCCTCTTCGGCAAGCGAGCCCTCGCACAAGGTCGTCCGCGCCCTCAGCTCCGCCCTGATCAAGCAACTGATCACCTCGCTGCGTGTTGGCCGCAGCGCCCCCCTTTCGCATGTTTTGGAATTCTGCAAATACATCGCCCTGTTTCCCCTGGAGAATCCCAGCCAGTTCCGCGCCGCCCTGCAAACCGCCTTCTCCACTGAGGCTGAGCCCACCCCAGAGCAGCGTCAACAACTGGAAGAGGCGGAATTGCTGAGTTTGCTGACCAGCCTGGACGACCTTCCCGCCTCGGTTTTATCGCTGGAGGAGTTGGAAAGCCGTGCCGCCCCAGCCAATCCCTGCCTGAGCATCGTGCATCAGTTCTCGCTGGCCAGGATGTTGGCGCAAAACGGCAAACTGCGCGACTTCACCTCGCTGTGGCTGCGTTTGGCGAGCGACGTCTATCAGCAGGAGGGTTCCGAGGCGGCCCTGTTCGTGCTGCTCAATTGGATCAAAACGCTCGATTGGGGCAACCGGACGGCCACCAAAAAACTCCTGCTGCTCACATTCGGCGCGGCGCTGAAACATGCCGGCAACCTCCTTTCCGCCATCCTGCTCTACGAACTCTTTTCACTGGAGGACAAGCTGGTGAGTCCGACGGAAAAGATGCACTACGCCCGGCAACTGCTCAAACTTCCGGTGATCCTGCTCAATCCGCAGCAACTGCAGCACATCAACTTCTTCGCCGGAAACTACTATTCCGGCATGCACCTCAACGTCCGCCAGTCCATCCGCTATTACCAGCATTCCAACTACTATCTGCACAAGGCCTGGGTGCATCTGCAATCACTTTCGCGTTTCCTGCGCGATAAGCTTCCGCCGCCTGAATACACCGGCGTTTCGCCGCAACTGGAGCGCCGGGTGATCGACCTGGAAAGCCAGATGAGCCTGCAGAACAACGCCTATGTGGAAACACTGCACGCCAACTATGACCAGATCCGCGAACTCTACCGCAAAGTGGAGGAACTTTCCGTAACCGACAAACTCACCGGGCTCCGCAACCGCCGTTTTCTGGCCGACAACTCCCGCTACCTGTTCCAGCTGGCGGCGCGCCACAAGGCTTCCATCTGCTTCGGCATGCTGGACATCGACAATTTCAAGCTGGTGAACGACGCCCATGGCCACCTGGCTGGAGACCAGGTGCTGAAAAGCTGCGCCAGGCTGCTGGCCAAAGGCTACCGCCGCAGCGACTTGATAATCCGTTACGGCGGCGAGGAATTTCTGCTCATCTTTTTTGATACCGACCAGGCGCAATTCCTGCACTTGATGGACGAACTGCGCAAGAAACTCGCGGCGCATCCCTTCACCTACAAGGGCGCGCCCATCCGCATCACCGTGAGCATCGGGGTAACCTGCGAAACCGGACCCTGCCTCACCGAAAAAGCCCTCAACGTCTGCATAGAAAGGGCCGACGCCGCCATGTACCAGGCCAAGAATGGCGGCCGCAACAGAGTCGTCGCCTACCAAACCTGAATTTCCATCTTGACAGTTAGGCCCGTCCGGATTTCTTATTGCCCAAAGGAGTTTAGCCATGGCTAAAATTGTTGTGAAAGACCTGAACAAATTTTACGATAACGGCTTCCACGCCGTCAAAGACGTGTCTTTTGAGGCCGAGGACCAGGAATTCATGGTCCTGGTGGGGCCTTCAGGCTGCGGTAAAAGCACCATCCTGCGCATGATCGCCGGTTTGGAGGAAATCTCCAGCGGCAACATCTGGATCGGCGACCGCCTCGTCAACACCGTCCCGCCCAAAGACCGCGACATCGCCATGGTCTTTCAAAACTACGCCCTCTATCCCCACATGAGCGTGTACGACAACATGGCCTTCGCCCTCAAACTCCGCGGCGAATCCAAGCCGGACATCAAGGCCAAGGTCCTCCACTCCGCCAAACTCCTGGGCATCGAAAGCATGCTCAAGAACAAGCCCGGCCAACTTTCCGGAGGCCAACGCCAACGCGTGGCTTTGGGCCGCGCCATTGTCCGCAACCCCAAGGTCTTCCTCTTCGACGAACCGCTCTCCAATTTGGACGCCAAACTCCGCGTGGCCATGCGCGCCGAAATCGTAAAACTCCACCACCAATTGGAAAATACCATGATCTACGTCACCCACGACCAGGTTGAAGCCATGACCATGGCCGACCGCATCGTGGTGATGAAGGACGGCGTCATCCACCAGATCGACACCCCCCTAAACATCTACAACGATCCCGCGAACGTCTTCGTGGCGGGATTCATCGGCTCGCCCGCCATCAACATGGTGGAAGGCAAACTCACCGGCAGCGGTTCCGAACTGGTTTTCGACAGCGGCGATTTCACCCTCAAAACCCATCCCAACCACAGAAAGGCCCTGGAACCCTTCCTGCACAAGCCCATCATCATGGGCATCCGTCCCGAGGATATCTACGACGCCCGCTTCGATTCCATGGCCGATTTTCCCCAGGGCTTCACCACCGTGTGCGACCTCGTGGAGCCCCTGGGCAACGAATACCACGTGATCCTCAAGACGCCCAAATACAGTTTCACCGCCCGTTTCGACCCCAAGGAACTGCCCAAAATGGGACAGGACCTGGCGATCAGCCTGAACATGCTCAAGGCGCATTTCTTCGATCCCGCCAGCGAAGCCCGCGTAGTATAGGGCAAAGCGGCACAGCACTGCGGTTCACAGAGGAGGAAGGATGCCGCATAAAGTGATCCTCTGCCTGATTGGCGTCCTCTGGAACGCGTTTCTGGCGGGTGTGGTCACGGAAGACTCCGCCTCCGCCAACGCCCTTTCCGGCGTCACCCTACTCTCCACATCGCTCAGCGACCTAGCCCTCTCGCCAGCCATTCCAGCCGCCGGCATCGGCTTTTCCTGCCATCTGCCTTTCGGCATTCCCAGCGCCGCTGTCTATTCACTGAATACCGCTTCCAGCGTGGGTCCCTTCCTGGTAAACAGCGGCGGGGCTTTTCTGGAGCACACGGATTACCGCCGGCAGAATTTCCACCTGGGGCTTGCCTGGCACTACGAGTCCATCAGTGTGGGCGGCGCCGGCCATTTGCTCTATGAAAAGTTCGGCGACCTGGCCAGTTACCACTCCTGGAACGGCAACCTGGCGCTCTGTATCCGCGGTGAGGACTACGGCACGGAGATACGCTGGCTGCACGCTGGCTCCAGGGATTCCGAACTGCACCTGAGCACCAGCACTTATCTGGGCGATGGCATAGCCTGTGCCGCAGACTATGTTTACGTGCCCCATGGAGACGACAATTACCGCTGCGCCACCACTTGCGACATCGGCGGCATTTTCCAGCTGCTGGCATCCTGGCAAAACACGCCTGCGCGTTTTGGCGCCGGATTGAAATTCAACTGCGGAGCGATCGAAATCCTCTACGCCATTCGCACCCATCCGGACCTGAACCTTTCGCACAGCCTGGACCTCGGACTCCGCTGGTGAAGTTCGCCGCGGCCTTGCTGATCCTCTGCCTGGGGGTTTCCTGCGCGGCCGCCCAAACTTTGGACGAACTGGTAGAACTGGACGCAGCCTCTCTTTCGGAGACTGCCTGGCAGGACCTTTACGGCCAACTGCGCCAGTCCTCACGCTCCCTCAGACTCGCTTCCCGCTATGCCTACAAATCTTCCACCAACTATCTGCAATCGACGCTGCTAACCGCTTTACCTTCTGCCGAACTGCTGCTCAACCAGCGGCAGGACTTGGAAAGCGGTCTCAACCGCGCTAACTTCCTGCTCAGCTTGCGAACTCCAAACCTGAATGCCCAGCTGGGCTCACTGCGTTTTCGCTTTGGCCGCGGACTGGTCTCCGGAAACGGTTCCCGCGCGGTTTCCGACAGCCTGTTCAGTTGGCGCGCGCCTGCTTCGCCGCTCGGTTACACCGCTCTGGGCGCAGGCCTTGCTTATCTCAGCGGAAGTTTCCGGGCCGCCTGCTTCGCCTCCAGCCAGGATCGCGAAGCGCGGCTTTCCGGCGAGAAAATCTCCAGCCTGGCAGTCAGCCGTTCCGGCCTGCTGAGTTCCACCCGGGAGACCCTTCTGGCCGGCGTTTTGGGCTATTCGCGGCCCAACTGGCGAACCGCCGCCCTGCTCTACGCTCAGCGTTACGACAGGGATTTTGCGGCCTCCGGACTGCCCCGCGAACTCGTGGCGGCCAGCCTTTACGCCGCGTTGAACCTGCGCGCCCACAAAGTGGACGGGGAAGTGGCGCTGCTGCAGGGCGAGCCCTACGGCTTTCTGGCCTGGAATTACAGCCGGAAGAACTTCGCCCAGACCATCAGTTACGCCCGCAACGCCCCTTTGCCCAATCTTGCCTATGCCAGCTCCGCCGCGCTTCTCAATCCGGATGCCGGCAGGCAGGAATTCAACTGCGACCTGCGTCTTGGCCTGAGGTTCCACACCGCGCTGCAATTGCGTTACAGCCTCAATACCGGCTCATCTTTTTCCGGCGGGCAACAATCCCGGCTGCTTGCTTCCGCCAACTATCAAAACCATGGCAACCAACTCCGGTTCACCCTGGCCAGTTTCGACCGTGAGATCATTTCCCGGATCGATTCCACCTATGTGGTGGCTTCGCCGCGCAACCAGCGCCTGGGTCTGCTGGCCAAATACCGCTTCCGGACCTGCTGGTACCAGCAACTGGATTGCCTCTACAGCCTGGTGGACCGGCAGGACTTTCGCCAAAACACCTACCGTTTCCGCCTGGCCCTTGGCTACGACTACCGCAATCTGGACCTCCGGGCCGGGTTTCTCAGCTGGCAGAGCCCGCGCAGCTTCCTCGTCGAGGACGATCTCGACCCCGAATACTACAGCGTTTGCGATTCCGACGACAGCGCCCTTTTCGCCTCTGCTTCCCAAACCTTCAAGGCCTGGAACTACTCTATGTCCGTGCAAAAATCCCTGCTGCATCCCAGCGATTTCCGGCTCAACCTGAGGCTGGGAGTATCGCTCCTGTAGTTCAGACTCCAGGCAAGGCCTGGGCCATGGCGGCTCCCGTTATCAATACGGGATCATTGCGCGGTCATTGCGGGCTTCACCCGTAATGACCGCGCAGTTACCGCGCAATGATAGCGGGAACGAACTGGGAGTATTGCCCCCAGATTGATACGTAGGGACAGGATGACAGTAACTGCAGCCCTCTTGCAAATCAAGTGGGTAAGCCCCGGAGCATGCGACAGATCATAGCCTAGGGTGCAGCGACCGGGGTCCTCGACGTCATGCGGAGCATGCCGCGGGGTGGTCTGCGGAACCACGGGTCATGAATGCGGCAAAGAATCTAAGAAATCCCCACCCCTCCCTTTGGAACCTGCCGAATGGCAGATTCCAAAGGGAGGGGTGGGGTGTATAAACATCATAGCAATGATTGTCCCTGACCCGGGGTTCCGCTGCGCTACACCCCGGGCTATGATCTGTCGCACCCTCCGGGGCTTACCATTTAGATTAGAGTGAGTCGAAACTGAAACGCTCACCCACTTAGTTTGATAGAGACCCAATTTTATCCCAGAGGGACATTTTCCGGCAGGCGCAGCACTATGGCAGGAATGGCAGTCCGATCGCCTGCTAAGCCCGCGGAGCTGGCATGCAGGATCGCCCATCCTGGGGGAATATGAGCCATCCGTTGATAAAACCTTGACAGAATTGCCTGTCTTGCGAGAGTTTGAGCTGGAAGCGCGGGCTTGGACCTGGTAACGATATCCCTGCCAGACCGCCGGCCAACCCTATTGATACCCAGCCATTAAGCGCGAAGGAGTTTATGATGCGCCACCCTGTGCAAACAATCCTGTTTCTGGCAGTTCTGCTGCTGGCTCTCACCGCCTGCGTCACGCAAACCGCCAGCCTGGACCCTCAGTCCATCGATCCCTACACGTTCGAACCCAGCGCCGCGGAAGATTATTCGTCCCAGGCCTACACAGCCTATTCTGAAGGCCAGTACGAGGATGCCGCCCGCTGGTATCTGGCCCATCTGCAAAACCACCCGGACGATTCCATCGCCTGGTACAACCTCGCCTGCTGTTTCGGGCTGCTGAACCGTCCCGACCTGGCCGCCAAATACCTGCAGAAGTCCTACCAGGCGGGCTATCGCGATCTGGAGCATATCAAGGCGGATACGGATTTCGACCCCGTGCGTCAGTCTCCCGATTTCACGGCGGCGATGGATTCACTGCAGGTGTGGAGCGACCGCCGTGCCCTCTACACCGGCGAGATGAACTATTTGCCGGCGCGTTCGCTGCTGCCCTATTACCTGCACCTGCCGAAAAACTTCGACCCCGCCAAGACCTATCCCCTGCTCATCGGATTGCATGGCTTTGGCGACAAAGCGGCCAATTTCACCCAACTCTGGCGCTACATCGAAGAGGAGGACGTGATCTTCGCCATTCCGGAAGCGCCGCATCCCTTCACCGATGGCGAGATCGGCTTCAGTTGGAATCCCTTTGTGCCCATAGAAAGCTACGAAACCGCGCGCGCCTATAGTTTTCTGGAGGAATACGTCGCCGACCTCTACGAAGAACTAGCGGAAGTTTACAATCTGGACCGGACCTGGCTGCTGGGCTTTTCCCAGGGCGCTTACGTCGGTTATCTGCTGGCCTTGAAGAATCCCTGGCTGTTCGACGGCCTGATAGCCTGTGGAGGCGGACTGCGCACCGAAATGCTCAGCGAGGATGATTTCATCCGGGCCAAGGACCTGAAGATCATCATCAGCCATGGCACCCAGGATAAGGTAGTCCCCTTCGAAGAGGCGCTTGCCGCGCAGATGGTGCTGGGCGAAAAAGGCTTTCCCGATGTGCGTTTTGATGAGTTCGAGGGCGGGCACCGGGTTTCCTCCACCGCGTTCGATGCCTGGCTGGAGTGGCTCGGAGAATGAGCTTGGCAGTAAGTCCCGTCTGGTTCGTCAATGCCTTCGCGGATGGTTTTTACGCTGGCAATACCGCAGCTGTTGTGTTGGTTGAGGGATATCCGCCTGAAGCCGCGATGCAAGATCTGGCGGGGGAATTCGGCTTTTCCGAAACGGCTTTCCTGAGGAGGCTGGGCCCCGCGGAATACCAGATCCGCTGGTTCACTCCGGAGGTGGAGGTTCCATTGTGCGGACACGCCACCCTGGCTTCGGCTAAAAGCCTGTTCGATTCAAGTGAAGCCGGCGCGGAGTTGCTGACTCTGCACAGCCTTTCCGGACCGCTAATAGCCAGACGTAAAGGCGATTTGATCGAATTGGATTTCCCCTCCGACATTCCCCAACCACACACAGCCGAACCGGATCTGCTGCAAGCGCTTGGACCGGTGAGTCCCGTGGAGGTTCTGAGGGCGCGGGGAACGCGCAACCTGGTGCTGGTGTACGAGCGGCCGGAAACCGTGCTGGAACTGCGGCCGGACTTTGCCGCGCTTTCCGCCCTCAAAGGCCTGTCCTGGTTCGGCATCGCCGTCACCGCTCCAGGCACCGCTCAGGACTATATCTGCCGCTATTTTGCGCCTTGGGAAGGCATCAACGAAGATCCGGTCACGGGTTCCGCCCAAACCTTCCTGGCCCCGTATTGGTCGGAAAAACTGGGGATAAAGGTCCTCAGAGGCTTCCAGGCTTCAAAACGCGGCGGCGCTTTTGTGGTGGAAGTGCGGGAAAGCCGAGTGCTGATCCGCGGCCAAGCCTGCATCTATCTGCGGGGGGAATTGGCAGCGGGGTGGAGGGATTAGCGGGCAGATTCAGCTTGACGGATTAGCTGGGTTCCCGTAGATTTGTAAGCCTCTGTATTATGGGCACATAGTGTCGCCGGACGGTTGTTTCTACCGTTCTGCGGGCTGAAGGAGTAAAGATGAAAGCGTATCTGCCGCTTGTTTTAGTGTTTTGTTTTGGTGTTCTATCTCTGGCTGGACAGGCCTCGAACCGCACCCTCAATGTGTGGACCGGAGCCGCCGGAACAGGCTGGAACGATCCTCTCAACTGGAGTTTGGGCTCGGTGCCGGACTCCGCCACCGACGTGCTCATCCCAACCGGATTGAGTTCTTATCCCAGCGTTACGTCGGTGCAGAACTGCCTGGGTTTGAGCGTGGAAAACGGCGCCAGTTTGACCATCGGCAACGGCGAACTCAGCGTGGGTGGCAACTTTGTCTGCAGCGGGCTGCTGCGCATGAATTCGGCACCTGGGGAACTGACCGTCAACCAGGATGTGACCTTCGCTGCCGGAGCTACAGCCAATGTAACGGCCAACGCCAACCTTACACTCAGCGGCAATCTGACCTTCGCAGCGGGCAGCGCCGTCACCATCACGGACGGCGCGATCAACCTGGTGGGCAGCGCCAACTCGCTGATCACCAACCACGCGGCGACCACGGTCAACAGCCTCAAACTGCAGAAAGAAGCAGGTTTTGGGGCAGATATCTGCTCAGCCTCCACCGCCACCCTCAACGTCCGCGACAACATCCAGGTCTTCAGCGGCAGCACCCTCAACCATGGATATGCGGGCACCACAGCGGTCAAAGGCAATCTGATCGCTTATAGCGGCGGCCTTTGCCAGTTCAACGCCGGCATCATGCATTTTCCCAGCCCCGGTTCCTCCATGGTCAACCTGGCTGATCCGGGCAACTACCTGAACCATGTGCGTGTGAGCAAGACTTCCTACTACAACGTCATCCTCTCTTCCGACATCACCGTAAAAGGCAACGTGATCATCGAATACGGCCTGCTCAACCCCGTTTCCCACACCATTTATCTGGGCGGCGACTGGATCGAACTGGCCGGCGTGAATGGCTTCAGCGAAGGCGAAACCACGGTGGTATTGAACGGGGCGGGCATCCAGATGATGACCACGGAGAATTTCGACACCCTGGTGATCGACAAGCCATCCGGCCTGATGCTGGTGCCCGGAAGTTCGACTGTGCGCTGCAACACGCTGGACTGGCAGTCCGGCGGCTACTGGGTTTCCGGAGGAACCTTCACCGCGCTGGATCTGGCCGATGACGGCATCTACGGCAGCGTGACCCTCAATTCCGGCAGCATCAACCTGAGCCAGGACGCCGCGCAGAACTTCAACCTCGGCGGCGACCTCAGCATCCTCGGCGGCGAATTGCACCTTTACGGAGGCTTGGGAACCCACGGCCTGGCCGCCACCCAGAACGCCTCATTGACCATGAGCAATGGCCTGTACTACGCGCATGACCTGCCCATCTGCGTCTGCGCGGATCATGTGCTGCTTTCCGATGTCAGCGGCGGAACCATCCGCACGGATTACGATTTCCATTCCTACCGGGCCGACTTTTTGCCGCTGGGAGGAACGCTGGAACTGACCGGAACCGCTGCTTCGCTGTTGGGAGCCGTGGCGCCGCTCTACGATCTGAACATCGCGAAGGCTGGCACGTCCGTTACTCTGGACACGGCCTTGGCTTGCGCCGGTGCCATAACGGTGGGTTCCGGCACTCTGGATCTTGGCCCGGGAGGCTCTCTGGCTGTGGGACTGACGCTCAATGTACACGCCGGAGCCACTTTGCGCAGCCTGGGCGACAGCACGCAAAACGCCCTCATCACGCGGCATGGAACCTCGGGCAACTATGATCTCACGGTGCTCTCCGGAGGAACTCTGGCAGCGGCTTACACGGTCTTTGAACAGCTGTCCGCGCTGGGTGTGAACCTGTGCAGCGGCGCCATTCTAGATCCTGACCACTGCCTGAACCACTGCACCTTCCAAAACGGAGTTTCAGGAGGAGCGCTGCTCACCCTGGACACCGCCCAAACGCTAACGATCCAGGGCGCGGCTTTTCCGGAAAATGCCAGCGGCGCCGCCTGCAACGTGAGCAAAACCGCGGATCAGGGCTACGTGCTCTTCACGGACTACAGCGGCGCTTTCGCGGGTGCGGATTTCGAGCAGGATCCCCACTCCCGGGTCTTCTGGTCTCAGGCCGGATTGCCAGCTGTGGAAAACCTGCAGATCAGCCTGAATCCCATCACCAGTTCCGCGTACCTGGATTGGGACTATCCCCTGCCTGCCTACCTGTTCTTCATTTACCGCTCCGACTTGCCCTCCGGACCATATGTATTCTATGGCTCAAGCACAGGCACAAGTTGGACCGAAGCACCGGAAGCCGGTCCGCGCCATTTCTACCGGGTAACTGCCGTTCTACCGGATTGAGTTTAGCGTAAAAGGATCAGTTTGCTGACCTGCTCGATGTAGCCTGAATGCAGGCGGCAGAAATAGAGCCCCGCGGGAAGCCTCTCTCCGCGCTGGTTCCGGCAGTCCCAACTGATCTGATGGCAGCCCGGAGCGTTTTCCGCGCTGGTTAGTGTGCGCACCTTGCGGCCTCTGGTATCGTAGATAGACAGTTCCGTTTTCCCATCGAACTGCTTCAGGGTGTAGCTGATGGTGGTGCTTCCCCAGAAGGGATTGGGATAGGCTGCCAGGCAAAATTCTGGCGCGGGAACGCCGGGATCCTGATTGGCAACGGTTTCGTGCAGCTTGGCGCAGAAGATGTGATTGTCGCCGCGAAATGGCAGATAGTAGTCCCCGAAATACATTTCCCCGTCGTAATAGCCCGTCAGATAGACGTTCCCGGAGGAATCCGCGCACATCGACTGCGCCATGTCCTCGCAGACTCCGCCAGCCTGCAAGGCCATCAGGTAGTTGCCCTGGGGATCCAGGCGGGCCAGAAAGAGGTCGGCCGAGGAGACATAGTTCAGGATGAAATCCCCCATTTCCAATGTGTAGAGGAAGTAGCCCACCCAATATACCGCTCCGGAAGGGGTCAAAGCCAGGGCCAGGCCGCTGTCGTCGCTGTCGTTGCCAACGCTTTGCGCCCAGAGGCAACTGGTGCCGCGTGGCGCGTACTTGGCGATGAAGGCGTCGCCCATGAGGTCGCCGGGGACCACGATGCTTCCGGCATAGAGGTTGCCGTGGGTTATGCCGGTTACATACACCTCGCTGTCGGCATTTACCGCCACATCGGTGCATTGGGCATAGTTCGCGGCGATCAAGCCAACGCAGCGGACCCAGCTTCCTGCGTCACTTAACCAGGCCAGATAGCCGGCGAAATTGGGGCCGACGTTCATGCTGCTCACACCAAAAGCCACACCGCCGCGACAATAGCCGGTGAGCACCACACCGCCGACGGGTTCCCAAGCCAGGGCTTTGGCCTGGTCTTGATCCGTTCCGCCAGCGCTGGCAGCCCAGAGGCAGGTGCCGTCCAGATCCAGTTTGGCCGCCCAGATATCCCGAAAAGCGATCGGAGTGAGCAGGTGCCCTCCAAAACTGACCAGTCCTTCAAACTCGCCGCAGGTATACAGATAGCCGTCGCCGCCCAGAACCAGGTCCAAACTTTTGATCATCGTTCCAGCGGCTCCATTTCCAGCGCAAACCCAATTCCAGACGCCGTTCGGATTCAACTGCCCCACGAAAGCGTTGGCGCTGCCTGTGCAGGATAGGCTGATGCCCCCAAAAACCGCGGGTCCGCCAATGTAGCCCGCCACGTAGATGTTGCCCGCCGCATCAACCGCCAGCGAATATCCCGAATCGTTCGCGCTGCTTCCGGCTTGGACGACCCAATCGACCTTGCCCTGGGCATCGTATTTGGCCACAAAGATATCCTGCCCGCCATTACCAACCACATGCACGCTGTCGAAATCGGCGCTGCTGATGAAGAAGCCGGTCACGTAGGTGTTCCCCTCGGAATCGCAAGCCACTCCCCGGGCATGATCCGCGTATTCGCCTCCCGCGGCCTTTGCCCATTGCCATTGGGGCTGGGCGCACAAAGCCAGGCTTGCCCCCAGCAGAACGATTGATAGCAGCAAATGTTTCATAATCTCTCCACCAGGTTTACCATGAAGTCGGTTGCGGGCCGGAAACCAGTTAACTGCCAGTGATAGGTATCACCGAGGCTGGAAGGGAAGATCACAGGATCGGGCAGGGGATAATCCCGGAGTTCCAGGCCGCCTTCCACAAACAGGGTGATCTCGCAGGAAGGCAGAGGACGCCCCCAGGAATTGGCGGTCAGCAGCACGTAGCCGGCCTGGTTGCCGCTGATCTTTTGCGTGTAGGAGATGCGCGCGCCCACGAAACTGCGCTGCGGCAGATCCAGCCGGAAAGCGAAGCCGTCGTTGGTTTGCCGCAGCAGTTCCACGCGCATGCTGTCCGCAGGGTCGATGAGGCTGAGTTCCGTGATCTCGGCAACCGATGCCGAATCCGATGAGGGCACGGGAAAGCCGATCACCTGGCTGATCGCCGCGTCGGACAGGTTGCTGAAGTAATAATCCCCGCTCACATTCCACAGCAAGGTGTCGCCTCCAGCCAGCGCACTGATGAGCGCGAAATCCAGCACCTCGCCCTCAAAACTCAACTGCGGCTGGGCCAAAAGCAGTACCGGCAGCAACGCCAGCAGGACGAGCAGCGGGCAATGCTTCATTTGATGACGGTCAGGCGCTGCCTGGCAAGTTGCATGCCGGAATCCCTCAGGGCGACGAAGTAGATGCCATTGGAAAGAGGGGGTAAAACCCATTCCACCTCACCGGAAACAGGCAGCAGCGCGTTGGCCAGCATTCTGCCGCGCAGATCGTAAAGCGCCAGTTCGCCAGGCTGATGCAGGGATTGGCTGCCCTCATACTTGAGGTGGAGCGTGCTTCCGGATGAGCGGTTCAGGACCGAGGGATAGAGTTGCATAACTCCGGAAGGCACCTGCACCGGATCGTCAGCCGCCACTGCGCTTACCACAGTGTTGATCTGGCAAGTCTGGCCTGGCTCCGGAAAGAGGATCTCATCCGCGACGGGATTGGAGGTCGCCGGATCGTAGATCATAAGACGGGTGCGCACCGCTTCGCTGACACCGGTCCAATCGCCGTTCGTATCCGTATAATAGGGCGTGAAGTTGGTGTCAATGCTGGCCAGGGGGCTCATATACACGGGGATGTTGGCGGCGGGATTTCCCATGGGATCCTGCACATGCACGCTGAGGGAGCAGTTCAATGCCGGTTCATAGGCGCTGGTTCCCGTGGTGCTGTTGTCCTTGGCCCAGGAATTGTAGGCCCAGCCTGGATAGATGTAAACTCTGACCTGGACTGCGGACTGGCCGGATGTGAGGGCGTGCAGGTCGTTGATCAGGTTCACTTCCGGGCCCCAATGCACAGTTTCGGAATACCCATCCCAACTCAGGCTGAAGTAGTCGGAATCCCGCTGGACCGTTAAACCGGGGATCACTTGGGAGAGGTTGACCACATACACATCTGTTGGAGGCGGAGTGTAGTTCGCGGGAAAGGCATACATCCCCGCCATGGTACTCACGGTCATGGTGGCCAGCGAAGGATAATATACGGATTCTTCGCCGACCATTAGGTAGAAGTTATCGGCGGCGTCGAACCAAACCCGGGCGATCATCCGGGCAATCACAGGATTGGCGGATGCCGCTAATGTAACAAGCAGCAAGCCGCAGAGCAAAACCACTTTTTTCATCTTAAACCTCACTTTATCATGGTCAGGCGTTGCCTGGTATTCTACAGCCAACACACTCTCTTACTGAGCACGGGCAGGCTGTCAAGTTTTAAACGCAGGACGTAGATACCCCGGCCAACCTGCATTCCGCCAGAGTCGCGTCCATCCCAGCTGCTATCAAACTCGCCGGACGCCTTGCCACCAGTCAGTTCCAGACGGCGCACCAATTGGCCCCGGAGGTTATACACTTCCACAACGGGAACCGCGGCTCCGGAACCTTGCACTTTCACGTTCAGGAATTGCGAGGCCGGATTGGGCCAGGCGGCCAGTTGCGCGGAGGGAACGGAAGGAACCGCGGGATCGACGTTGGCGGTCGTAAAATAAGCCCGGGCATAGAATAGCGTTCCCGGCAGGTTGGGTTCATTTCCCAAGGCGCGCAACCAGAGGAAAACCTCGTAGGTGTACGGACCTGACGGAGCCACATACAGCCGGGAATTGGCCAGATCGTAGAGGCTGGTGTCGATTCCGTTCAGCGGCCAACTATCCACCTGTGCTAAATATTCGCCAAACTCCGTCTTCCACACACTGATCTGCCCGCTGGTTTCGTAAAAAGCCCAGATCCTGTTCCAGGGCTCCGAAATGGCAACATCGTTAAGCGAGGTGCTGACGGGGTACGTGTATTCATAAGCAACGCTGCCAGTGCCAGCAGCGAGATCGCGGACCAGCATCGTGGAGCCCGTGGCAGTTGTCTGGTGCTGATAGACCAGCGCCGCGCCTTCTACGGACAAGGCCAGGCCGCGTATCTCTCCATCCTCCACAGTGCTGGCGGACCAATCGGCGACCGAATCGCCGGCGGCAAAAAGCAGCAGGTCGTTCACGCTGTAGAGGGCGTTGTTACCCCGGCGGGCAAAGCATTTGCTGCGGCTGCGGAGGTTCTGGGATTTGCGGTGGTAGCTGGCGAATTCTTCAGCCAGGCCATCCCAGGAACTCAGGTTCAAGCCCAGCCTCCACAGGCTCTGCTGGTCAGCTGCCGGACCATTGTCCAGATCGTCGAGAGTGTGGCGGCTATCCAGGCGGAAATCCTTTTTGTAGCCGATGCCGGAACCAGTGGCGCCGGGATAGTTCGTGGTGGTCAGCGGTATTCCGAATACCGGATCGGTGTAGGAAGAGTTGGGCGCGCTGGTTGTACCGCATAGATCCAGTTCCTGGTTCCAAACACCGTTGGGATTGGGGTATTCCGTATCGTAGTAAGTGCGGTGCATAAATCCGCGCCGCCGTTGGTTCACGCTGCCCCACAGCTGGAGGGTTCCGCGTTCCAGGTAAGGCGTGCGTTCCGGCCAGAGCGGATTATACCAGGGGTAGTCGATGATGTTGGGCGGATTGGGGTTGCCCGGAGCAGAAGGCCAGGGATTGGCAGCAGTTTGCGGAAAGCTGTAGCGGTGCAGGTCGATATTGTCGTAATAGGTGGGCACATTGTTTTGGAGGTAATAAACTGCCGGCACCGATGGATGCGGATGCTGGTATTCGAAGGTGAAAACACCGTCCCGGCGCGGATTTCCGGCTCCATCGCCCAATGCGTAAAGGTTGGCATAGATGCGCGAGGGCTCGGTGTCTGGACGGCAAAGCGGATGGTAGCGCAGGGAATCGACGGGGTCCTTATAACCATATTTGAGCACGATGCTCTTTTCCGAAACGAGGTTGACCAGGTCGCTGGTATTGGTGGCGGGATCTGTGCCGGGAGGAGTGCCGGTGAGCAGGATATCGCCGATGATGCAGATCGTATCCGCGGACGCCCAAGTCTGCCTAGTGGCAAAGGTTCCCCGGATCCACAGCTTGCTGTTCACCCACAGGGTCCTGCTGCCGCAGTTTCCACCGGGCAAAGGGGTCCAGACCGTGTCGCGGACATCGTAGTTGTTGCGGAAGAGGTAGTCCTCCGTATCTCCGGGCGGATAAGGATAATAAACGTCGGCGAATATCCGGTAAGGATCAGAGATCTGGCCCAACATGGCTTCGTATGTGCCGCCATTGACCGTCACCATCACGATCCGGTCGGGATCGTAGGTCAGCGGGCCCACGATCTGGGCCACGTCGCTGCCATAAGGGATTTCCCATTCCAGAGCCGGCGCGTGTTCGATCAATCCGCCCTGGAAGACTTGATCTTCATCATAAGCGCCGTTGAAAATCTGAATCTCGCCGCTGGTGATCACCGGAGCCTGGAAGGTGGGCCAGCCGTTGTTCGTGCCCCCTCCTGCCTGTTTGATCCAGATGTCGCTGTTGCTGCGCACGATCCCGCCGATCACATCCGGACCCCAGAAATAGACGGGGGTCTCGTTCGGGGATTCTTCCGTGGCGGAGTAGTATTGCGGCGCCAGCAACAGGTCCGGATAGTCCGGATGGCTGTATTCATCCTGCGCGTATTCCGGATAGGGCAGATCCAGCGCGAAGAGTTTCAGTTCGCCATCCCGCCGCTCAATATAGGGGCTGTTCTCGAAGGTCCGTCCCGGCTGCATTTCCGGCTCAATGTAGTAGGGCTGCCAGGTGGCGCCGCCATCGATCGACCTTTGGGTGCGGCGCGCCGTCCCTTCCGTGTAGGTGATCAGGATCTCCTGGGGCGTGTAATGGAGGGTGGGCCTGGTCAGGCAGTCCTGAGTCTGCACCACGTTCTGCGTGCTCCAGGTGCTGCCGCAGTCAAAACTTTGCCGGAACACGATCCAACCAGGGGTAGCGGGATCGGAGCCGGGATTGTTGTAATAGACCACTGCAGCGGTGTCGCCCTGCGCGTAGGTTCCCATTTTGCCGGCAAAGTGCCCGCCGCCAAGTTGTGCAAACGGAGTTATCCACGCTCCAGCCACGCCAAACAGCATGGCAACCAGGATCAATAACACATATTTCCGCATCGTTCCTCCCGGGCTTTCCTTGTCTTTGCGCAAGATGTGTTTATATCTTTGCATTATTTATTCCAATCTTCCAGATATCCTCCGCTTTCTGCACAGGAACTTTCCGCTTGACGGATATCCGGCCGCCAAAAAAAGTGACTTCTCATGTAAAAATACAAGGAGTCAAGATGTACGCCATCGTTGATATCAAAGGATTTCAGTTCAGGGCCGAAGCCAACGCCATCCTGCGCGTTCCCCTGCTGAATACGGCGGAACCTGGCCAGACCCTGGAATTTGACAGGGTGCTCCTGCTTCGCGACGAAGAGGAGATCAAGGTCGGGCAACCCGTAGTAGAAGGCGCAGCAGTCCTTGCCGAAGTGATCGAGCACGGTAAAGGCAAGAAAAAGGTGATCTTCCACACCCACAGAAGGAAAGGTTACCGCGTGAAGAAAGGTTACCGTGAGCAATACACCAGCATCAAAGTCACCGGAATCCGGGTTTAGGAGGATTTGAAATGGCACATAAAAAAGCAGGTGGCAGCAGCCGCAACGGCCGTAACAGCAACCCCAAATACCGCGGCGTGAAAAAGCACGGCAGCGAATACGTCCTGGCCGGCAACATCATCGTCCGCCAGAAAGGCACCAAGTTTCATCCCGGCGCCAATGTCGGCATGGGACGGGACTTCACCCTGTTCAGCCTCGTGGAAGGCCACGTGAAGTTCGAGACCCGCGGCTCGGCCCGCAAGTACGTCTCCGTGGAGCCCATCGAAGCCAGCGAATAGCAGTTTACCGAGTTCAAGCCAATATCCCAGACCCGGCCTGATGCGCCGGGTTTTTTTGTTGTCCACGAATTACACAAATTTACACGAATAATGAGGGAAAAGGGGCGAAAGGGCAAAGGGGGCTGACGCCGTAACACTGGATTCATCCGGTCGTTCCGCTGGATTTATCCGGCCGTAACACTTGATTCAGTCGGAATTGATGCGAGAATGGCCTCATACCGTAACACTGCATTCATGCGGTCGTTCCGCCGGATTTATCCGGTTAAAAGATGACCAAACCCTGTCTATTGCGCAATTCAAATCTCATGTCATTTACCAAAACCAGATGAATCTGGTGGAACGACCGGATAAATCCAGTGTTACGGCTTGATGTCATTCTTACCAGGTTCTCCGAAAAACCAGATGAATCTGGTGGACCGACCGGATAAATCCAGTGTTACGGACAAGTCGGCGCTCGCGTAGTTAAAACAGTCCACTGGAAATAAATCTTGACAAATGATGCCCTCTGCCAATAGCATCAGGAAAAGCCCAGCCTGCGAGGATAAGATGAGAAAGCCAGCCCTGTGTTTGTTCCTGCTTGCGGCATTGTTTCCGCTTGGCGCTGTGTTCCATGTGGCGGGATATTATCCCGGAACCGGCGAAACCGGTGAGATCGCCATAAATGGAAATATCGGCTATCTGGCCGTAGGAAGTGAGGGATTGCACATGCTCGACCTGACTGACCCCGCCAATCCCGTCACCGTCTGCACCGATTCCACAGGCTGCCAAATGTCCCGCGTCCAGATCCACGGAAACCACCTCTATGCCTTGGGCAGCACCGGATACTACTCCCATGTACTGCAGGTTTTCCAGATCACTCAGCCCTGGGCACCGGTTCTGGTAAGCACCACCGATTGCCCCAGTTATGTTTCGGATATGGCATTGGAGGGCGACCGGCTCTATCTGCTCTGGAGTTATGAGGACGACTGGGGCAATAGCCATGGCGTGGTGAACATCATGGATATCTCTGATCCCGATGAACCCGCACTGCTGCACCAGCATAACCTGCCCAACTGGACCAACGGCATCTGCGCAGATGGGAACAAACTCTACGTGGCGGACATCCAGGGCTTGAAGGTCTTTGACGTGAGCAATCCTTTGGCCCCGCAACAGGTGTTTGCTTATCCCCTTCCCAATTGGGCGCAAGACGTCCTGGTGCGGGATGGCCTGGCTTACGTCAGTTCCTACGCCTTATACATCTTTGATCTCAGTAATCCCGGCGATCCGGTCCTGCTCAGCCAACTTGACGGTGTCTGGCTGGATGCCATGTCCCTGCAAGGAAACACGCTGTATGGCATGATCCAGAACGCCTTCGGCCTGCGCTCCGTGAATGTCAGCGACCCCCAGAACCCAGTTTTGGAGGGCTACTTCTTCGTCCTCGGCTGCAGCCATCTCACCACTACAAGCAGGTTTGCCTATGTTCCGCACTGGCAGCGAGGTTTGTATATAGTCGATGTGACGGAGCCAACCGACGCCACTCTGGTCGGCACTATCCCCACCGATGGCGAAGCCGGAGCGGTCCTGGTGGAAAACGGGATCGCCTTTGTGACCGATCAAAGCGCGGGATTGAGGACCTATAATGTAACTGACCCGACGCAACCTCTTCCCCTGGCAACCCTGAATACCGGACACCGCCTGAACGACAGCGTGAAAGTAGGCAATCTGCTTTATCTGGCCAGCGGATATTGGGACGGCGCGGGAGGCCTGGAGATCGTGAATGTGGCCGATCCCGCCAATCCAGTCCTCTTGGGTTATCTACCCGTCCAGGATCAGGCGGATGAATTGGCTGTGAGCGGAAACTACGTTTACATAACGGATCACTTTTACGGCCTCAAGATCATGAATGTGGCCGATCCCGCCAACCCTTTCCTGGTTGGTTCCTACAGTCCTCCGGGCTATCACTTTGCCCTGGCCTTGTCCGGCAACATCGTGTGTTTGGCGGGATGGGGGTCACTACGCCTGATCGATGTCTCCAATCCGCAGAACCCTGTCCAGAGGGGCGTGTACTACCTCGACAACGGAAATTCCGTGGCCGTGTCCGGATCCGTTGCCTATGTGCGGGATTCCGCGGGTCTGCTGATGATCGACATTGCCGATCCGGATAACCCCTTTCTACTGGGCACGCTCACACCCCACGCGGTGAACTCCTTTCTCCGTTGCCAGGTGCAGGGAAACCGGCTCTACACCGCGGACTACTATTGGCATGAGATATTGGTCTATGATATCTCCGATCCCGCAGCGCCACTGCTCTACAAGCGCTATCCCAATAACTACAATACCTGGGATATGTTCACGGACGGAAACCTGCTCTACGCCACGCACCGGGAAACTACAGGCATCGGCATCCACGACCTAAGTGTCCTGGCTGGCAACGACCCTGGCGTGCCCGCACCGAACGGCATCGCTCTGGAGAACTACCCCAATCCATTCAATCCATCCACAACGCTGCGGATCAGTCTTCCGGACGCCATGTCCGTTGACTTGCAGATATACAACCTCCGGGGTCAAAAGGTCCGCGCTGTCTGGTCCGGCGATCTGCACCAGGGCATCCATACCTTCAACTGGGACGGCACAGACGAACTTGGCAGAGCGGTGGCCAGCGGAGTTTACCTCTACAGGCTTTCAGCGAAAGGAACAGCGATCACTAAACGGATGGTTCTGCTTAAGTAGCGGGAATAAGCAAATAAAAACCTTGACAAAGACATTCGTAA
>CAYSAT010000007.1:0-55361 GCA_964429035.1 uncultured Candidatus Cloacimonadota bacterium
TGTCAGTTGCTGGATGAATATCCCCTGAAGTCCTGCACTCATTGAAATGAGTTGATTACAAAATGGGGTGGAGTTTAGATTGTTTTCACGGGCGATAAATCACCCGCCTACCGTCCTGCACCCGCTGAAGCGGGTTTACCAACGGGTAGGTTCACGGGGGTTACCCACTCGGTTTGCAAGAGAGCCAAAAAAAATCCCCATCCGGAAGGGATGGGGAAAACAGGCTAAACACTGGCGGGATCAGCGATCCCGGGTATAATCAGCCCTTTCTTTCGTCCACGTACCACTTGTCCATGATCTTCACCACATAAGCGGGGAAGGTCCCGGGCTGGCCATCCGCCTTCACTGAAAGCTGGAATTCCGCCTTGTCCTCTTCGATCTTGGAGCTCAAAATCTTAAGTTCGGAGAGCACCGGCGCTTTCATCTTGGCCTGATAATCCTTCATCAGGACTTCCTTGGTTTCGGGCTTGGCTTCCAGGCCTTTCACCGTGGTGGCCATCACGCCTTCCACGTCGCCTTGCGTCCAGGCGTCAAAGTAGGCCAGCACAACGGCTTCGGGGTTGGTGTAGTCCAGGGCTTCAGGCTCTGCGACTGCTTCGGCGAGAGTGTCGGCGACCGCTTCGTCGGTCTTTTGGGTCTTGCAGCCAGCCAGAATGAACATTCCGGCAAGCAGCAGGGCAAGGATCGCGAGCAATGCGAGTTTCTTCATCTTGATTCCTCCTTGGGGTCTCAATGTTTCGGTTTGAAGCGGCCTGGGCGCAGATTCCGGGAACTGCTCAAGTCTCCAGGCGCCTTTCCAGCCGCATCTGAACCATGTTTGCGGCGCGTATAGAACTGTCAAGACAAATAATCGCGGTGTGCAACTATTTTGGGAAGAAAATTCCTGGGTGAGGGGGAAGGGGGTGGAAAAGGGTGGAGGGGGAGTGTCATGGCAGGGCAACGTAGCAAGGAAGATCTTGGACCACAAGGCGATAGACCGCTTCGCTGTCCAATTCCGGCCAGAGGAATGTTGCACGTGAAACCACGCAGGCGGTGAGCAAGGCGGAAGTACCCCCCACGCAGACCAAATAGAGGGCTCCGTGGCTGCGGATGGCGTTTGCGACTTCCGCTGACCTTGGACCCTTGCCGATCATAACCCGCAGGCCATGCTCCAGAAGCAGGGGCGTAAAGCGGTCCATGCGCGCCGAAGTAGTGGGTCCGATGGCGCCGCTGATCTTGCCTGGAGGGGTTGGGGAAGGTCCGCAGTAGAACAGCGCGGAATCGGCAAGAGGAAGGGGCAGGGGCTGGCCCTGGCGAATGAGTTCGCAGAGCCTGGCATGGGCAATGTCGCGGGCTGTGTAGAGAGTGCCGCTGAGCAGGATCTTGTCGCCCGGCTTCAGTGTGGACTGAATATCCGGTGGGATGGGGAGTTGGAGTTTCAGGGTTTGCATGGCTTAGGTCCGGCTGGTGTGCCATGTTCCACGTGAAACATCAGCGAGCAGTTTGAACATTCCGGAATACTGCAGCACCCCATCAGATAATCCTCGAGGTGCTTCGATGAGCATGGCACTCGATATTTACCGCTACCGGCAACGAGGCAATATGGCAGGGCGCGGTGAGAATCCGCAGATCCAAGGCCGTGGTTTTGCCGCCCATGCCCTGTACTCCCTTGCCCTCTGCGTTGATCCGGCTCAGCAGTTCCCGTTCCCAGGCCAGTAGCGCTCCATCCTGTTCGGATTCCTGCCTGGGTAGCACCAACGCTTTCTTGGCCAACAGCGCGCAGAGCTCAAAATCGCCGCCGATGCCCACGCCAACCAATACCGGAGGACAGGGTTTGCCGCCGGCTTCCACAACGGTCTGTACTATGAATCCCCCGATCTCAGCTAAGGAGGCCGTGGGCGCAAACATCTTCAGGGCGCTGCAGTTTTCCGCGCCGCCTCCCTTGAGGCAAAAGTGCAGGGTGAGGGCGCCTCCGGGTACTTGTTCGAGATGCAGGATGAGGGGCAGGATGGAGTCATCCGGAAGGGCTGGATTGGTGCGCGGAACTTGTTTCCGCAGCGGATCCAAAGCCAGTGAATCGCGCAGGTAAAGCCTTTCCCAGGCATCTTTTGCGGCGCTTCCGATGGTTTGCCTCAAACCCGGTTCCTCCAGGCAGATACGGGTCCCCGCTTCAGCAAAAACCACCAGCAATCCGGTATCCTGGCAAGTGGGCACCCGGTCTCTGGCTGCCAGTTCGGCATTGGCCAGGATGGCATCCAGCATGTCCAGGGCCAGAGCTTCGGTTTCATTCGCGCGGGCAGCTTTCAGCAGTTCGATGATCCGGGCTTCGGGTTGGCGGTAGATTTCCTCGAGCGCCGAAAGGGTGGCGGCCTGGATTTCCCGGTTGGAGACCAGTCGGAGGCTCATAGGCTCAAAACTTCCAAATTAGCCCCTGGAAGGACCGCAAACAGCGCGAGGCACATGGGATATTACCCTCAGCCTTTTTTGCGCATCAAGAGGTACTTTAGGAGCAGGTCGTCGATGGGCGTCGCGGTGCTCACGGGGTTGTATTCCACCTGATATTGGTGGCAGCCGGATTTCAAAGTTTGCACGTGGCCCTGGTAGCTGGCCAGATATTCGCTTCTGATCTGCCAGGGATTTACCGTGACCTTCTCGCCGGTTTCGCTGTCCACGAATTCCGTTTCGTGTTTGAAGCGGAAGTTGTCTTCCATGAGGTCGGTGATGTGGAAGACGAGCACTTCGTGGTGGCTGGCGCGGAAGTGTTTGAGGCCTTCGATGACGCGGTCCGGATCTTCCAGGAGGTCGGAAATGAGGATGATGAGGCTGCGTTTGCGGATGGACTGTGCGGCCTTGTGCAGATTGGCCAAAAGGTTCGTGGAGTCCTGCGGCTCGAGCTCTGCCAGCACTCTGAAGATGGCGGGCAGGTAGCCTCGATAAGCACGGGGCGGAAGCAGCGTGGTGATGCGGTTGTTGAAGGCCACGAGGCCCACGGCGTCCTTCTGGCCGATCATCAGCCAGGAAAGCGCGGCGGCCAGCCTGCAGGCATAGTCGATCTTGGTGCTTTCCCCGGAGCCGTAAAACATGGAGCGGCTGTGGTCGAGCAGGATGTAGCAGCGCAGGTTGGTCTCTTCCTCAAAGCGTTTAACGTAGTAGCGGTCGGTCTTGGCGACGATCTTCCAGTCGATGTTTTTAACCGGATCGCCGCTGTTGTATTCGCGATGGTCGGAAAATTCCACGCTGAAACCGTGGTAGGGGGATTTGTGCAAGCCCACCAGGAAGCCCTCGACGATAGCCCTGGCCTGAAACTGGAAGCGCCGGAGCTTGGCCGCTGTTTCCGGTGTCAGCAGGTCCAAGCTCAGTCCTTGGGCTTGGTTTTATAGAGCAGGGCGAGGGGCACGATGGCTACGTAGACGGCGGCGAGGATCAGCGGCGAGACCACGATCTCGTTGGCGGACATGATGGCGTAGCCCAGGATCAGCAGCAGAGCCGCTGCGCCCAAGAGGATGAAGTTCACCGCGCTGAGTTGCAGGCGGTCTTTCTTGTTGGCCATGGTTGCTCCTTGGTTCAGGGGGTTTGGGAGGCTTGCGCGTCGTAGCTTTGAAAAGCGGAAGAGACCTTGGAATAAACCAGGTCGGAAAGTTCGCTGCGGGGACGCGATGGATCGTAGTGGACGGGGTCGAGGAAGCAGATCTCGGCTTCCACGCGGCGCGCCAACAGGTTCCAGTAGTGCTTGAGGAAATTGACGCCGCGATACCAGCAGATCACGCTGCGGTTGTCCGGCGTGACGGGTTTGCCATCGAGGCGCAGATAGCGGATGCAGACCGGCAGCACGGTGCTGCAGGCATCAACGGCCGCTTGAAACAGCGATTTGCGGAATTCCTTGACATTGGAGCCGTCGGTGCCTTGCGCTTCCGGAAAGAGGACGACCTTGAAGCCTGCGCGCAGGGTTTCGGCGAAGCGCTTGATCTCAGCGGGCAGCGAAACCTTCTTTTTGCGGTCGGTGTAAAGGCAGCCTGCGGCGCGGATGATATCGCCCAGAACGGGCGTTTCGCTCATGTCCACGGAGGTGATGAAGACGTAGTTTTCCAGGGCGGCGAGGATGAAGATGTCCAGATAGGCGGAATGGTTGCCCACCAGCATGTAGTTCTGCGCGCCAAGCTCCTGCAGGCGTTCCGGGTTTTTCATGCGGACCTTGACCTTGAAGGCGCTCACCAATCTGCGGCAAGTCCGCGACGTATTGCGGATCTCGCGCTGCCTTCTGCGGACCGGATCCCGCGAGAATTTGCGGATGAGGAAGGCCTGCACGAAATAGACGCCGATGACCAGCATTTGCCAGAGCATGTGGATGAACTTATTCAGCCAAATCAAAACATCACCTCGGTCGTTTTTTCCTCCGGAGGGGTTCAGCCGCCGGAATTTGAGTGTAGAATCATGTTGCCGGGCGCATTGGGATTTGTCAAGGGTTTTGTGAGCCGCGCGGAAAAAGAACAGCCCACGGGAAGATAATAAGCCGGATTCTGTGGCCTGCGCAAGCGCAAGCAGATGTCCATTCCTCTGGATCCGCCTTCACAAGCGGATTCATGCTGCCTACCCGAAAGCCGTAACCGCGCGGGCAGCGCTTCGTGGCTTTCCTATTTGGCATTGCACCGGATAAGGCTTTCCCGGCAAACCCTGTCGCCAGAGCTTCCGGTGGTCTCTTACACCACCTTTTCACCCTTGCCTGGCACCAAAAAACGCTGCGGTCTCTCAACGGCATCGTAAAAAAGGAGGGCGCCCGGCGGTTTTTTTCTGTGGAGCTGGCTCCGCATCTCTGCGGCTTCCCGTTAGGAAGTATCCCGCCCTATGGTGTCCGGACTTTCCTCTGTTCCGCAAGCGAAACAGCGGACATCTAATCTTCCCGTGGACTGATTACAAGATATTTGCGCCGCGATATCAAGTCAAGGAAAAAATACGCGAAAAAACAAAGTAGCACAAAGACTGCCGGGGCCTGCCTTTGCGAGTTGGCATGAGCCTGGAATGCCGGCTGGAAAAGGGTTTGGGGAAATGGAGAAAAAGACGAATGGGCGGGTAGCGGCGCTTGCCAAAGCGCCGTTAAGAGGTGTAAAGAGCAGGTAGCGGCGCTTGCCAAAACGACGTTAAGAGGTCGAAAGGTCGGGTAGCGGCGCTTGCCAAAGCGCCGTTAAGAGGTCGAAAGGTCGCGTAGCGGCGCTTGCCAAAGCGCCGTAATGGAGCTGCACTCACATTCCGCTTGACTATTCCAGCGCCCCCGCATCGTTTGCCCGCATGAAGGTACCAGCATGAAATACGCGTTTATCATTCTCAGCTTGCTGCTGGCCGCCCAACTTTCCGCAGGACGTTGGATGTGGGGCCAGAGCTTCGGCGGACCAAGTTTGGAACGCATTTGGGACATCACGTCCGATGCCGACAACAACCTCTTTGTGACCGGTGAGTTCCAGGAATACCTGTTGATCGGCGGCCAAAACTTTCCCTGCCTGGGCTCCGTCAACAGCCTGGTGGCCAAATTCAGCCCGGAAGGGAACCTGCTTTGGTGCAACACTCTGGGAACTCTGGGCGAAAGCGCTGGATTGGGTGTCGGAGTTGACGCTTTAGGTAATTCCTATGCGGGCGGATTTTACACCGGAACCCTTTATTGCCAGGGCGATTCCGTGGTCTCGAACGGCATCGGAGACGCCTATGTGGCGAAGTTCGACCCCTCCGGAAACCTGCAGTGGCTGCGTTCTTTTGGCGGACCCGCCAACGACCTCGTGCACGGACTCAGCGTTAACGCCAGCGGACAGGTTTTCGCCGCCGGCTGGTTTTCCGATACCTGCAGCTTCGGCCCTGGCCAAAACCTCGTTTCCTACGGCGGTTCGGACATCTTCACCCTGTCCTTGAACAGCGCCGGAGATCTTTTATGGGCACGCCAGGCGGGCTCTCCCTACGTGGATTACGGCTACAAGGTCGCCTGCGACAACCTCGGCTCTGCCTACACCACGGGCGTCGCCACGTCAGGCAGCGATTTCAGCGGCCTGACCTTGCCAACCGGCGGCGTTTACGTGGTTAAATACGATGCGACGGGCGCTCCGCAATGGCTGCTGCCCACCGTGAACGCCCAAGTGATCAGCATTTCCTGCCAGGCAGAAGCCGCCGGCACCCAATTCGGAGCGGTGGCCGGACGCCTCACCGGTGCTGGCTCCTTCGGCGATTTCGCCTTCGACACGGTGGAAGGCAGCAGCGACTATTACTGGGCGAAATTCGACGCCCTTACCGGACATTGGGTCGATTTGCAAGTGCAGGGCGGAACGGAGGACGACCGCGGACGTGATTGCCACTACGCCCAAAACCTGGCTGTGGTGGGCACGATCAGCGGCAGCGCCTCGTTTCTGGGCCAGACCTACATCTCCAACGGCGCCGACGACATCGTGCTCTTCGACGAGATCAGCGGAGTGGTAACCGCAGGCGGAACCTATGCGGAAGTGCCCTACGCCATCTGCCGCATGCCCAACGGCAACCTCGCCATCTCCGGCTGGCATTTCGGCTCTTTCGAACTCAACTGCGGCGTTATCGACAGCGGCAGCGAATTTAACCAGAACGCCCTGATCGCGGTTTACAATCCCTCTGCCCACACGGACGACCAGGTGCAGCAGCCCGGATTCCTGCATTGCCACCCTAATCCCTTTACCAGCCAGATCACGCTCAGAAGCGATGTAACCGGTGCGCGGACCCTGAATGTTTTCAACCTGAAGGGACAGCTGCTATGTAGCCGGAAAGTGGCATCAAACGCCGATTGCGTCTGGGATGGCAGGGATTCCAGGGGCAATGAGCAAGGCCCGGGCGTCTACATCGTGGAATTGAACGGACGGCGCGCCAGGATCCTGAAACTGAACCGCTAATCCGAGAGTTCGGATTTCAAATCGGAACACCGGATTCATCCGGTCGGTACACCAGATTTATCTGGTTTTTATAAGATTTCCAGCCAATACACACTCCGTAAGGACACTCTCTCTGATACTCCCACCGGATAAATCCGGCGGTCCGACCGGTTGAAACCGGTGTTCCGGAATGCTTTACTTGAGTTTCAGCACCCGCCTGGATTCTGAGCGCGCGCCATTGAACGCCCGCAGGAAATAGATCCCGGCCGGAGCTTCCCCACCATCCAGTTTCCCGTCCCAGGAATATGTGCTTCCATCCGCTTCCAGAGTTAGTTCGCGCAGCAGTTCCCCCTTGATGTTAAAGACTTCCACACGAGTTCCCGGAATCCGTTCATGCAGGCGCAGCCTGAGTTCGCCCTTGAAGGGATTGGGCCAGGCGCTTGCTATCAAGGGCGTTGAAACCAGGGCGGGATCGGCGTTTGCGGTGCCCACGGAGGCGATGCTCACAGTGCGCGTGGAATTGGCGGCCAGGTTCACCCGCACGTAACACACGTTTTCCTCAGTGCCGCGGTCCACTTGCTCCAAAACGCCGCTATACACGTTGTAGCCGTGGTTTCCGGGCGGCATGCGGAATTTCAGCAGCGCGTGCTCAAAGGCCGTGCCCTGTCCGTTCACCACCACAGCCCTCACGCTGTCAGCGTTCGCGGTGTTGCCGGGGTAGAAATTCACCGTAACGTTCGTGCCGCTGCTTCCGGCGTAGATCGTTGCCAAAGGCTGCACGGAAGGCCCGTTGACGCGCACCGGACGATAGGCGCGGTTGCCGCTGCAGACGCTGCGCGTGGCGAGGTTGTAGGGGAAAGTGCCGGTGGAGCCGCTGTTGTAGTGGATGTGGCCCCACAGCGCCAGATCGACTCCGAGGGTGGTGAGGTTCAGTTGGTCGGAAAAATCGTAGTGGTGGAAGAGGACCTTGGTTTTGTCCGGAAACAGCGCCAGACGGGCGTTCAGCCACTGCATCTGGTCCCAGATGAAGCTCTGGCCGCCGTAGATGTTGGAGCGCCAGTTGTCATAATTGTCGTAGGCTTCCAGGCCGATGAACTGCAGGTCGCCGTAAACGAAATCGTAGTCCTGGGTGTGCAGGGGCCAGTTGGAATCGGGATTATCCAGCCAGGGCCAGCCAAAATAGCGCCACCAGTTGCGCCGCGCAGAACCAGCCGGAGGTGGCGTATCGGTCCAGCCGCCAATGTCGTGGTTGCCGTTGGTCACGAAGACCGGCACCTCGATCTCTTCCAGCAGGCGCTGCGTCCAGCCATACCAGAACTGCCCGGCGAAGTTTTCCAGCTCGCCTTCGTTGAGCAGGTCGCCGGTCAGCAGCACGAATTCCGGGCGCAGCAGATTGATGTCGTCGATCACGCTGCGGAAGTCGTTCACGGAGGTGGAATCGCTGGCGTAGCCTGCGTCTGGATAGTAGATCTGGGTGGGCAGGTGGAGGTCGGTGAGGTGGATGAAGTAGTAGCTGGTTTTGCGCGCGGGGATCACGTTCACGGCCTTGCGCGCAACGTCGTCGATGCCGCCGGAAGCGCTTACCCGCAGGTCGTATTGCTCATACACCGCCACGGCTGGCACGGTGGCCTGCAGTTCCCATCTGGCCGGGGAATTCAGGTATTGGGAGGATGTGACGAGCAAATCCACGGTCCGGTTTCCGCGCAGCAGTTGCGCCTGCCAGTTCATGGTGGAAGGCGGAGCCAGGCACACGATGCCCAGGGTTTCCCCCGGGATGTGGATCGCCGGGATGTTGAGGAGCGGGCTCATGATCACCGTGAGGGTGTCGCCCAGTGCGTTGAGCGGGCTGAGCGCGGAAAGGGGCCCCAGGCTGAAAAGCAGGAGTAGAAACAGTAAGGCCGCGACCGTAACACTGCGTTTACGCGGTCGTTCCACCGCGTTTACGCGGTAAAAAGTTCTTTTCGCCAGGTTCATCCGCAAAGCAGTCATAACCTCGCATCTCTCTCTAAAACCGCGTAAACGCGGCGGACCGACCGCCTGAAGGCAGTGTTACGGCCTGAAAACTGGCGCGCCGGTATGGCGCCATCCTCTGCCGGGCCTCCCCCGAAAACCGCGGGAAGCGCGCGGGTGGTTCGCCAGTGGTTCGTGCGGCAGCCCTTGCAGCCAGGTGTGCGCGCCGCGCTCATAGCTGCGCGAGGGTCTGCTTTACTTGCTCCGCGGGGATGGCAAAGCCGATGCCGATGTTGCCTCCGCTTTGGGAAATGATGAAGGTGTTGATGCCGACCACCTCGCCGCGGATATTCACCAGCGGGCCTCCGCTATTGCCAGGATTGACGGCGGCGTCGGTTTGGATCATGCCGCGGTAGCTGCGTCCTTCCTGAGGCTCGAAAGAGCGGTTGGTGGCTGAGATCACGCCCAGCGAGACCGTGGGTTTGGAATCGCTCATCAGCATGCCGTAGGGGTTGCCCAGGGCGATGGCCCATTCGCCGATGATGATGTCTGTGGAACGCCCCAACTTGGCGTGCGGCAGGTTGTTGCCGCTGATCTTGAGTTTGGCGATGTCGCGGGTGTCGTCGATGCCCACCAGTTTAGCGTCGAACTCGCGTTTATCGGGCAGGATCACCTTGATCTCGGTGGCGCCGCTTACCACATGGGCGTTGGTGACGATGTAGCCGCTGGGGTCGTAGATCACGCCGCTGCCGATGCTTTTCACCTGGCGTTCCATGGGCATTCCGCCAAAGAAATCGAACCAGCCGAAGCCGCTGTAGCCGCGCACGATCTGGGTTTGGGTCACATTGATGCTCACCACCGCGGGTTCCACGGCCCGCACCGCTTCCGTGACGTCGTTTTCGCGGACGTTGGCGATGGCGGTCTGCAGGGCGTTGCCTTTTACGGGGTGGAGTTTGTTGTTGTTCAGGTTGATCAGCGTCATGGTGACCCCTGCGTTAACCAGCAGGAGCGCAATGGCGCCTACGATTGCGGATGTGCTTTTCATATATTCAAAGGTCCTATTTGAAGCGTTTGATGGCAAACTCGATGCTGGCGAGGTTGACCGTGGTTTCGTGGCAGGGGCCTTTCGGGCGTTCGTTGAGGACGGCGTAAACCGGGTAGTTCCAGGCGTCGCGCACTCCTTCCACCAGGTCGCGATGGCAGGCCACGGCCACGATCACGTCCGGCTGTTTATCCGCGATCAGTTTGCGCGCCAGCGATCCTCCGGTAGCCACAGCGGCGTCCACAGCCTGGGCGGAAACCAGTTTCTTGATGGTGGCGATGTCGCAGCCGCCGCATTCCTCGCAATTGATGATGTCGGTGGTGATGCGGATGTTGCAATCCTCTTTCTGCAGGCAATGCGGCAGTAGCACCAGGATGTTGGAATTGCGGACGTCCTGCTGGTCGGTGAGCACGGTTTCGTTGTTGAAGTTCAGGAACGACTCGATGAGGTTGCCGGGCTGGGAAAAGGTGATGGCGCCCAGAAAACGGGCCAGGGAATAGAAGACGTGGGTGAGGCTCCATTTGCTCAGGCGCTGCAGCCAGCGCGGTTTGATGCGCAGATGGGTGGACATCAGGGTAAGCGCCCAGCTGCCCACCAGAAAGAGCAGCGCCAGCAGCAAAACGCCGAAGATCAGGGTTTCCGAGCTGGAGAGCCCGGGCTTTTGCAGAGCGTGGTAGAGCAGGCCGAAATAGGCCGCGCTGAGCACGATCAGAGTGATGCTTACGAAGGCGGGAAACTTTATCACAGAGAGGTATTGTTCTTGTTCTTTCATGGTTCCTTCCGTTGTGAGGGTTTGTGCGGCGAAGCGCTGTGCCAGTCCAGGCCCAGGCTTTCGCCCGGAATTACGCGGGCTCCGCGCAGATAATCCGGCGCCGCCAGACACTTCTTGCCGGCTGGCTGCACTTGGGTGACCAGCAGTTGAACGTCGCGGCAATTGACCGCGAATCCGCGTCCGCTGACGATTTCGGAGATGGTCCCGGGTATGTTTTGGGCTGTCTGGGGATGGATTTCTGCAGCCAGGATCTTGAGGGTGGCTCCGCGCCTGCTTGTGCTGGCTCCCGGTGTTTGGGAAAAGGCCCGGACGCGGTTCAGGACCTTGCTTGCGGGCTGGTCCCAATCCAGTACCAGGTCCTGCTTGTGCAGTTTGCGGGTGTAGGTGGCCAGGCTGTCGTTTTGGGGCCGGGCTGCCACCGTTCCCTGTTGCAGCGCCGGCAGCAGTTCCAGCAGCAGCGAGGCCGCGAGTTCCGCCAGTTTGGCATGCAGCGAGCTGTAGTTGTCGTCCGGCTTGATGTCCATTTCGCTTTGCGCCAGGATCGGCCCGGCATCCAGGCGTGCTCCCAGGCGGAAAATCGTTACGCCGCTGCGCTCGTCGCCATTGAGCAGCGCGCTTTGGATGGGCGTGGCGCCACGGTAAAGGGGCAACAGCGAGGGATGCAGGTTGATGGCTCCCAGGGTTGGAATCCGGCGCAATTCGCGCTTGAGCATGCCGCCGTAAGACGCCGTGATGAGCAGGTCGGGCTGCAAGGCGCGGATGCGTTCCAGCACTTCCGGGGCGTTGATGTCGGGCGGGCAAAGCACTTCCGAGCCCAGGCACCTGGCGTAATGCGACAAGGGGCAGGCCTGCAGCTGGAGGCTGCGTCCGGCTGGTTTATCCGGCTGGCTGAGGATCAGGGCGGGCGGTTCGGTGCGCAGCAGCCGTTCCAAAGCCGGGATCCCGAAACCGGAGCTGCCCGCGAAGATCGTTTTCATACAGGGTGCGCGGCCCTCAATCCGTGCGCAGGAAGTTTTCGCCGTTGCTGGTCGTGCGTTCCAGGTCTTTGAGCCGGCGCTTCAGTTTGAGCCGGGCGATGGTTCCCAGGCGGTCCACAAAGAGGATTCCGTCCAGATGGTCGTATTCGTGCTGGATGACCACCGCGTGGTAGCCCTCCAGTTCCAGGCTCTGGCGCCCTCCTTCCAGATCGGTGTAGGAAACCTTGATCCGGCTGGGCCGCAGCACATTGGCGTAGATGCCGGGAAGGCTGATGCAGCCTTCTTCCGTCTCGGTCTGGCCTGCGCTGGATTCGATCACGGGATCCAGCATCACCACGGGCTGTTTGCTGCGGCCGTCCTTGCTCCAATGCGGATCCACGACGATGACGCGTTTGCTTACGCCCACTTGCGGAGCGGCCAATCCCACTCCGTCACGCTCATACATCGTGAGGGTGAGGTCGGCGGCAAACTGGCGCAGTTCATCGTCCGGAACTCCAACTGGCGCGGCTTTCTGCCGCAGAATGGCGTCGCCGATGATGCGCACCGGCAACAAACTGGGAGGACGGGGCATCAGGACTGCGGAGTGCTGGACGGCGCGACCAGGGTGGCGATGGCGCCGCGGGAAAATTCCACGCGGACCTTGTTGGTTTCGTCGATCTCGACCACCACGGTGTTTTTGTCTGGTTTGAAAGACACGATGCGGCCATGGATTCCGGAGGTGGTGACCACCTTGTCGTTCACCTGCAGGGCTTCCAGCATCTTCTGCAGTTCTTTCTGCTTCTTTTGCTGGGGCATGATCATCAGGAAATAGAGCAGGGCGAACATAACGATGATGGGCAGGAAAGTCGCGATTCCACCGCCTCTGGTTGAAGCCGCGGAAGTGCTTGCTTGCAGCAGTGTATAGAACATATTGTTTCTCCTATTGGCCAAAGAACTTTGGCGTTAATCTTAGCATTATTTGGATGATGATGTTGGCGTAAAGGCCGGCCAGAAGGTCATCCGCCACGATACCCCAACCTTTGGGCAAGCGCTGGGAGATATTCACCGGCCAGGGTTTGATGATGTCGAAAGCGCGGAACAGCACCAGCGCGTAGGCCGCCACAGGCAATGAATGCGGCAGCAGCGCGACGGCCAGGAAGTATCCGGCGGCTTCGTCGATCACGATCTGGGGCGCGTCGTGGCCCAGTTTGCGTTCGGCCAGTCCGCTTACCAGCACCGCCACGCTCACCAGCAGAGCCAGGCCCAGCCAGTAAAGAGGCCAGTTCGCCGGCATGAACAGGGCAGCGGGCAGCAGCAGATAAACAGCCGCGGCGAAGATGCTGCCGTAGGTTCCGGGCGCTCCGGGAACGAAACCCACTCCCAGCAGCGAAGCCAGGAATGAGGCGGGGTCGAACTTGCGGGACGGCATCACTCCACTACTTGGACGTAGGATTCGCCGATCAGTTTGGCGATCCAGGTCTCGTAGGCCTGGGCTTGCTTCAGGCGCGTAAGGTAAGAGCGCAGTTTATCCTGGATTTCGGGATAGGTATACACGCGGGACGGGATCTCGCGCAGCTTGATGAACAGATAGAGGATGCCTTCGTTTTCCAGCACGGGGGTAAGCTCGCCCACCGGAACAGCCTGGATTTGCGGCGCGAACAGCTCGGGAAACTCCGCTTCGCTCATTTCGCCGATGTTGCCGCCATTGGTTGCCGCTTCCGGATCGATGGAATACTGCGCGGCGAGCTCGGAGAAGGTCTTGGTTCCGCTGGCATACATGCTCCGGATGTCCTCCATGGTCTGGCGCGCTGCCAAAGTATCGGCAGCTGTGGGGCTGAGTATCTTCAGGATGTGGCTGGCGCGCACTTCATTGGCGCGGACCGCCTCCACCTTGATCAGATGGAATCCGTATTCGGTGCGCACCACATCCGAGATTTCGCCGGTATTCAGCGCGAAAGCGGCGTCCTCAAAGGGTTTCACCATCATGCCTTTGCTGAAGTAGCCCAGGTCTCCGCCCTGGTCCTTGCTGGGGCAATCGCTGAATTCCCTGGCCAGGTCGGCGAATTTCTCGCCCTGGTTCAAGCGGGCCTGAATGGCGCGGATCTCGGCCAGTTTGGCGTCTTCGCTTTCCTTGCTGGGCTTGATCTCATACATGATGAGGCCGATGTCCCAAGTGACGGGCTTCACCGCCAGGCTGTCCTTGCTGGAGGCGTAAAACTCCTCCATTTCACGCTCCGAGACCGATACCTGCGAGGTAACGTAGCGCCTTTCCAACTGCTCGGACATGTCTTTTTCGCGCAGCAAACTCTGATAGAACTCCAGAAGGTCCGATTCCGTGAGTTTTTCCCGGGCCAGGTCAGCCGCGAATTCCTCTTCGGAAGGATATTTATCCTTGATCTGTTTCAGGTAGTTTTGCGCCATGCGCAGCACTGCCGCGTCGTCGCTCTGGATGTCCAGTTCCTGGGCTTTCTGGAAGATCACTTTTTGCTCGATGAGTTGCTGCAGCGCGATTCCGGGCTTGATCTGCCCGGCATCGAGACCCGCGGTCTGCATCTGCTGCATTTGCTTATACACGTCGCTCATCAGGATGATGTCGGTGCCCACCTTGGCCACGATGCGGTCGATAAGTTCCGCGGACAGCGTGCCCAGCAGCATTCCCGCCAGCAACAACAGGGTCAGTTTCTTCATGTTGGTTCCTTGTTTTTTCCTTCCGGGGGGTCAGTAGTAAAAAATCTTGTTGGAGCGCATCTTCAGTTCGCGCACGAGGTCGTCGAAAGCCTGCTTCTGCTTTTCGCGCAGCAGGATGGCGCGGATCTCGCCGCGGTATTCCGTGAAATTGGCGTCCTGGCTGCCTTCGCGCTGCTGGGTATGCCGCAGAACGTAGGACTGGCCATCCACGGTGACGGTCCCGGCTTCGTTCGGTTTCAATTCGTGGGCGGCGCGCCAAAACAGGGAATCCTTGCCGGAAGCGGTCACGAAGCCCATGCGTCCGCCTTTGTCGCGCAGCAGTTCCTGCGATTGTTCGCTAACCGCGGCGTTGAAATCGTAGCCTTCGCGCAAGCGTTTCAGCAAGATCTGGGCGGCGGATTCGTCGCGCAGCAAGATGCGTTGGACGTCGTATTCCAGCAGTTTGCTTTGAAATTCGCTGCGATGCAGCCTATAGTAGTTAAAAAGTTCTTCCTCGCCGATGCTGATGTTGGCCAGCCTTTGGGCGATCAGGGCGTTGGCCTTGACCTTTTTGACCGCGTAATCAATACGCTGCTGAACGGCTTTTTCCTCATCCAATTTTTGCTCCGCGGCGGCTTGTGCCAGAAGCGTCACGTTCACCCAGTTCTCGATCTCGGTCTTGCGCTGTTCCGAGCTCAGGCGCTGCCATTGCTCGTCGCTGAAGGTGGAACGGAAGCCTTCCAGGGTGAGCACCTCGCCGTTGACTTCCGCCAGAGGAGTGGCTTTATCGCCCCGGGAACGTTCGCAGGCGCTCAAAACGGCGAGCAACAGCAGGAAAGCGAGGGCAAATCTGTGCAGCATCAAAGGTAGGGCGGCGTGTAGATCACGCGCAGTTTGGGCTGTTTTCCGGCCGGAGCGTCGGTGAAATGCCACAGTTCCAAACTGCCGAAATTGAGCAGTTCCTGCAGCGAACGCACCGCCACGCCCCAGTTTCCGCTATCTCCGGAGCTGTAGGCCTGGATGATCGGCGTGATGTTCACCACCACGCTGTCGCCCTGCACTACGCTCGAACTGATCAGTCCGGAAGCCACTTGGTCGTCGGGGAGTTCCACGGGCGTAGCCAGGTCCAGCGAATCGCGCACCCTATCGCCCCGCAAACTGTATTGCGCCGTGCTTCCGTAGTAGGGGTTTTCCTTCACGTGGAAGATCAGTTCCGCCTTGTTGATCGTGGCGCGCTTGCGCTGCTGTTCGCTCAGCACGCCGCCTCCATTTTCCGGAGTGTTGCGGAACAGCGCGGAATCCAGGACAAAGTTCACGTAGATCCTGGAGGGATCGATGTTGGAGAGCACCCAGCGGTTCGGCAAAAGCGGCGCCGCGTCGGCATCCAGGCGGTAACTGTCACGGGTTGCGCGCTGGCTGTATTCCGTGTCGTCGGTATCCTCCGGAATGTCGCTGGTGCGGTATTTGAAGCGCAGCCTGGGCCCCCGTCCCGTTTCCGCCGCCAAAATCTCCACATAGGAAGCCGCGCCGGTACGCACCGCCAGGCTCAAGCCCAGGCTATCCGCCGTGGAATCCCAATTTTCCAGCGCGGACATCGGCAATGGGATCTGCACGATGGTTCCGGCGGTGGAAATGCTATCCGGAATGGTGAAGGGAGCCGGCGTGAGCAGTTCCAGATTGGCGTCCTGGATCAGACTGGTGCTGTCCGCGGCCCAACTTTGGTTCAGTTTGTACACGCTGAGGTCCACCGGAAAACGCGTAAACGGCGAGCGTTTGACCAGCGTCAGTTCCAGATAGGTGGAATCCTGATAGGTGGGCGGAATGAAGAAGCTGCCATATTTCGGCAGCCCGGTGAAGCGCAGCGCGGCCACAGCCTCGACTCCGCCGAAGTTTCCGCTCAGCAGTTTGGTCTCCGTGCCTTTCACCGTTCCGCTGCCGGCATAGCTGTAGCCCGCCACGAAGGAAGTGCTGTCGGTGAAGGACAGCGGATATACGTCCGACCAGTTGTTTCCCGTGGGATTGGCCTTGCGGATGCAGCCCGCGAAGCCCAACGCCAAAAGCAACGTTGAGGCCAATAGCAAGGCTGTTCTGAGCTTGTCTTTCGATATCATATAATATATACCTGTATAAAAGAGTTTCTTTAAACCAGTAGTATTAGTAGGCACTGTGGATAAGTGGATTATCGGTCAACCTTTTTTTTAAAGCGCTGCCGCTGAAGCCGCTGCAGTTGACCCGCCCTGGTGCATAAGTTGTGCATGAATCTGCTTCCGCGAGCGGCTTTATCCACAGGCAGCGCGGAAAAAACATTTGAACGGGCTTTATCCACCGCCATCCACCCATTTCCATCCACCGGTGTGGATATGTGCACGCAATGCCCTGGAAAGCCGCTTGTCAGCGCCGTAACACTGCGTTTACGCGGATCACAGCCATCTGCAAGCTTAATCATTACCGTAACACTGCGTTTACGCGGTCGTTCCACCGCGTTCACGCGGTTTTTCAGGCAATCCTCTGATTTCAGTAATTCAATAGGCATAGCCTGGCTGTCCCCTCTTCACCGCGTAAACGCAGTGGAACGACCGCCTGAAGGCAGTGTTACGGTATGAGGTCAATCTTGCCATAGAGTGGGATTGATCCAGGTCCAGGGCCATTGTTCGGCATTCTTGGTGAGGCCAGCCTGCAAGGGATTATCACGGATATAGCGGATCACATTCACCAGTTCCTGCTGGTTCCTGACCCAATGGTCGTAATATTCCCGGTTCCAGAAATGGCCTGTTCTGTTGAGCATAAGGTTGGCAGCCCTGGCTGTGGAACCCTTTAGTTGTTGCATGATCTTGCTGATCTGCACTGGTTTTCCTTCCTGCATCAAAGGCCGGATCAACATATGCACATGGTTGGGCATCAATGTGAACGCATATAGAAAACATTCAGCCTCATGCAAGTCCAGGATGCTATCCCTGATCATTGTTGCTAGTTCTGGATGGGCGCAGATGTTCCTGCCGCAATCATATTCGTGATAAACACTGTCTGTGTAGGCAAAGAGTCGTTTCTGGATTAGTGCCTTGCTATCGGGCGATTCTGCAGTGCTGCCATATTGCGCCCGCAATCCTTCTTTCAGGTTTTGATAGGACAGCAGGTATTTCTCCGGAATAGGGAAATCAAGCCGGAAGGTGACGAAGAAAACCGACTGCCGTGGCTGATAATGCGGCAATTTTCTTTTATACAGCACCCGATAATCCATCACCACCCCGTAACACTGCGTTTACGCGGTTCACAGCCATCTGCAAGCTTAATCATTACCGTAACACTGCGTTTACGCGGTCGTTCCACCGCGTTCACGCGGTTTTTCATGCAATCCTCTGATTTCAGCAATTCAATACGCATAGCCTGGCTGTCCCCTCTTCACCGCGTAAACGCAGTGGAACAACCGGATGAAACCAGTGTTACAGAACCCCTCACGCCTTGATGCTCTTGATCAGTTGCTCGATCTGGCTGCGGAAGCTGAGGTCCTCGCGAAACTGGTTTTCGATCATCTTTTTGGCGTGCAGCACCGTGGTGTGGTCCTTGCGCTTGTAGTATTCCGCGATCTCTTTCAGGGAAAGTTGCGGGATCAGCAGGTTGGCCAGGTACATCGCCACCTGCCTGGGAAAGGAAATATACTGCTTGCGCGTTTTGTCCACGATCTGCGGGATATTGATGCCATAGGCCAGGCAGACCTGCTGGGTGATGTTGTCCAGCGTGATCTCCTTGCGCAGTTCCGAGATCATGTCGGAAAGTATGTTGCGCACCGTTTCCGTATCGAGGTCGGTGGGGTTGAGTTTATTGTAGGAAGCGTACGCCAGAATGCGGATCAGCGAGCCTTCCAGTGCGCGCACGCTCGACGAAATGGATTCCGCGATGAAGGAAAACACGTCGTCGGAAAGGTCGATGTTTTCCGGCTCCGCTTTCTTGCGCAGAATGGCCACGCGGGTCTCGAAATCGGGATTCTTCAGGTCGCAGAGCAGGCCGCTTTCAAAGCGCGTCACCAAGCGTTTTTCCAGGTCCGGAATGTCTTTGGGCGGCCTATCCGAAGTCAGCACGATCTGCTTGCGGTTGTCGAAGAGCGCGTTGAAGGTGTGGAAAAACTCTTCCTGCGTGCCTTCCTTGCGTGAAAGGAAATGGATGTCGTCCACCAGCAGCAGGTCCACTTTGCGGTATTTGGCGCGGAAATCCGGCATTTTATTGGCGCGGATGGAGTCGATCATCTCGTTGGTGAATTCCTCGCTGGTGGTGTAGAAGATGGAGCAATTGCGCCCTTCCTGGCTCACGAAGTTGCCGATCGCCTGCATCAGGTGCGTCTTGCCCATTCCGCTTTCCCCGTAGATGAACAGCGGATTGTAGGTGTAGCCGGGTGCTTCGGCGACTGCTTTGGCGGCGGAATAGGCAAAGTTGTTGTTGCGCCCCACTACGAATTGCTCGAAGGTGAAGCGGTCGTTCAGTTTGGTGTTCAGCATCACGCGGTTTCCGGAGTATTCCGCGGGGGCGCTTTTGCCGTCCGGAAGGATGTGCGGCGGCGAGGTGAATTTCACCTTGTAGCGCTGTTTGTAGAGCGCGTAGGAGATCTCGCCCAGGGTGTCCGTGTAGTTTTGGTTCAGATAGTTGGCGGCGAATTGGGTGGGCACGCGGATCACCAGTTCAAGGTCGCTGAAGTCCACCAGGTTGGTATCGGAAAACCAGGTGCGGAAGCTTTGCTGGTTGATGTTCTCCTCGAGTTTATTCAAAATGTTCTGCCAAATGTCTTGATCCATAGTCTCTATCCTCATGGGAAAATTATCTTTATCCACAGGGAGCCGGAAACGCAGCCCCAATGGGGATCGCTTTTCTCAACTCTTTGCGGAATATTGTTTTAAGGTCTCTTTGCAGTGTCCGGAACCAAGCCGCTCATCAAAGTTATCCACATCTTGTCCACATCCGGCCCGGCTCAATTTCTAAACTCTTTAATCTGCGTCAGCTACGCCGGAATGGATGGGCTTGGCCACACACCTCTGCAGTCTTTTTCCACGCCCGTGTTTTGTCAAGTGGTGAAATCGTTTAACTTATTATCCCTAGCAACGTTACTAAATGCTAATTGCTAAGATTCCAGTGCCTTGCCGAAGCCTTGCGTTGGCTGCCGAAAACCGCCTCAAAGGCGCAAACTGCTGCCCTGTGTGCAAATCATTTTTTTTGCCTCCTTGCCTCACACAGATCGGTCGTGGTTAATGGGTTAGTGGGTTGTGGGTTAACAAGTGAATGGGTGAGCGGGTTAACGGGTGAGCGGGTTAGCGGGTGAGTGGGTTAATGGGTGAGTGGGTTAGCGGGTTAATGGGTGAGCGGGTGAGCGGGTTAACTGGTTAGCAGGTGAGAGGTAGGCGGGCTAAACGTTAGACATTGTACGTGACGCTGCGCCGCAACACAATCCCACTTTCTCCGCTTGTCATCCCGGGAACACGCAGTGTTACCCGGGATCCAGTCTTTTCCACCTTTCCACCCTTTCCACCTTTCCACCCTTCCACTCTTCCACAGTTTAGTTTCACACAGATCACTCAGAATTCCAGATTCCGTACGGGCGGACGCCGATCCGCCCTCCAACATCCATTTTGCATTGTGTCATCCCGGGAACACGCAGTGTTACCCGGGATCCAGTCTTTTCCACCCTTCCCCCTTTCCACCTCTCACATCTCCCTCACCAGCAGTTCATACCCCGTCACTTCAGGCAGCAAGCCCGCTTCCACCGCTGTTTTCACCGTCCGGCAAGGCAGATCCAGCGCTTCGATCTCCGCCCGCGTAAGCGTCTCCAGATCAAGGTTTGCAGAGCGCGCCTGAGCCCACATCAGTTTGGTGAACAGAGTCCAATACGTGCCCAGGGAATAATCCTCCGTTGCCGCATGGGATTGCAGCAAATGCTGAAACACTTTCAGGTCCTGCACATATCCTGGGCTGATCTGCAGCGCTTTTAGGCTGGCAACTACAGCCGCGAACCGGCGGTTGTTATCAGTTGGCTTCGGGACCACATAGGCCCGGGCGATGAAACGCTTCAAGCCCGGATGGTAATAGTAAACGAGGCCGTCTTTTTTACCCCGGTAAGTCTTGATCAGATGCTTGTAACTTACTTTCATGTCTCCTCCTTATGTAGTGTCGCTTTCCAGGGCGACAACAAAAGCCTCACACAGATTTCACAGATTTCTCAGATAGCGATTTCAGGCTCCAGCGACAGCACTAACCCATTAACCCATTAACCTGTAAATCCTTTCATCTGCGTTCTCATTTAATTCGTGTCCAATCGTGTAATTAGTGGACAGTCTTTACCCTCAACTCTTAACTCTCATCCCAGCCCCCCACCCCACCCGCAGCGCGCCAGCACGCCTCGGCATCATCCTGCGGCCGGCCTCCGGGTTATCTGCGGGAGATCTGCCAGCCACACCCCACGCTCAAACAAAACATCTTCTACTACATATGGTGTCACGCGGCTTAAGTGCTTGTGCCACAATGCCAATTTTTTGGATTTTTGCACGGAACCATCCTGAAAATCTGACCTCATGTTCGGAAATGATAGCGAACCTTGCTTCCACATTTCTACATTGACAGAATTATCTTGCCCTCAATACTGGTTTTTTGCATTTTGATCCCGTCTGATACTTGCCCCGATGGGATCTCCGGACTTTTGTGTGGTCTGGGAAAGGAGTTTCAGTATGGAAGACAGGCGACCAGTAGATTCCATTGTCAGGCCTAACGTGGCATAAAACATCAGTTTCAAGAGAATGTAAACTAGACCAAAAACTATCATGCTTGAGGTCAAAATGAGAATTAAAATCGGACAGGTCTTCTCCAGTCATCTCTTCAATGAACCTATGAAGGTTCTCACCATCACTCCTGGGGGCAACGAAGTTTACGTCTTAGGAATGGTAGGGACAAAAAGCCAGAAATTTAGGCAGGTTAATCTTACTATATCTCAGATAGAAGAACTCGATATCATAGATAGCGCATACACATACGCTGGGAATGCCAATCTCCTCAGGCTCGGGTTGCAAGCCTATATGCTTGGTATCGCATACGAGTTCGACCCCTATTTTGGCCTATCCATATCCAAAGTTGATCCCCTGCCCCATCAGCTTGAAGCAGTGTACGATTACTTTCTCAAACTAGCTAGGATAAGGTTTCTTTTAGCAGACGATGCCGGGGCTGGAAAGACAATCATGGCAGGCTTGTTGATCAAAGAGCTAAAACTTCGCGGCTTGGCTGATAGAATTCTGATAGTCTGTCCATCCAATCTCTCCTTCCAATGGCAACGCGAACTCTTGGAGAAGTTCGACGAAAAATTCACAGTACTCAAGGGCTCGAATATCCGTAACCAATTTGGATCAAACCAATGGCTGGAGCACCATAGGATCATTACCTCCTTGGATCTGGCAAAGCGGGAAGATATCCTGCCCGGCCTGAAACAATCTCATTGGGATCTGGTAATCGTTGACGAAGCACACCGGATGTCCTGCTCCACGGGTGGCAAGACAGCCAGGTATCAGCTCGGTGAATACTTGCGAGACATTACCGATCATCTGGTGCTTTTGACAGCCACTCCGCACAAGGGAGATCCTGAGAACTTCACATATTTCCTGCAACTTCTGGATAAAGATGTATTTGCAGATGTAAAGTCTATCCGCCACGCCATGGAAAACCAAAGAGCCCCATTTTACCTGCGCAGGACCAAGGAAGCCATGGTCTATTTTCCAGAGAGAGACAGCGCCGGTAACTGGCTGCAAGCAAAAATTTTTACTAAGAGAATCCCTAAGACAATTGCCTTCCAGATAGACGGCGCGGAATTTGACCTCTATCGAAATATCACCAACTACGTTAAACGACAAAGCGCTTTGGCTGCCGCAGATGGTAGTAACCCAAGAGCAAAAGCCATCGGCTTTCTGATGTCCATGTATCAAAGGAGACTGGCTTCCAGCACCTTTGCCATGCGCAAGAGCCTGATCAACAGAGCAAACCGCCTTGAAGATGCCTTGAAGGATGCCTATAAACTGGCTAATCAAGCACCTCCCTCAATTCCAGATGAAGAAGAATGGGAAGAGATGGAGGAGTATGAAAGAGAGAAGCTGGAGCAGATTTTGGAGGCGATGTCTCTGGTTGAGAATAAAGAACTGGTGAAGGCAGAGATTGCCGATTTACGCGCTTTTGCCAAGGAAGCTGAGGCTGTGGAGCTATCCAATCAGGAAGCAAAGCTGGCCAAGCTAAGGTCTCTGCTCCAACAAGAGGGATTCTTTGAGCATAAGGACAGACGCCTTCTGATCTTCACCGAGTTCAAGGATACCCTCTATTACCTGGAGGAAAAGCTCAAATCCTGGGGATTTGCGGTAGGCTGTATCCATGGCAGCATGAAACCGGGGTCCCGTAATGAGCCCGGGACCAGGCTTCACTCAGAGCAGATGTTCCGAGAAGGGCAGATCCAGATACTGCTCGCCACTGAGGCTGCTGGAGAAGGCATCAATCTCCAAGTCTGTAACATCATGTTCAATTACGACATCCCCTGGAATCCCAACCGTCTGGAACAGAGGATGGGGCGTATCCACCGCTATGGACAGAAAAAGGATTGCCTGATCTTCAACTTTGTGGCTGAAAACACCATCGAAGGCATGGTCCTGAAGAAGCTGCTGGAAAAACTCCAAAATATCCGGGATGCTTTGGATGATGATGCCGTATTCAATGTGGTGGGTGAAGTGATGCCCTCTGACCAGATCGAGCGCATTTTAAGAGATTATTATGCGGGGAAGCTGGGAGATGCGGACCTGGAACTCAGGATACTTGAAAATGTGGATGAAGACCGCTTCCGGGCAATCTGCCAGAATGCCTTGGAAGGACTGGCATCCAAGAAGCTGAATCTAAGCATGCTAATAGAAAGACGAGCCCTTGCCCAGGAAAGACGTGTAGTGCCTGAGACTATCCACAGATTCATCAATGAAACTGCAAAAATCGCAAATTTCACAATCAAGGACCATCCCAGCCTGGCGCACAGCTTTGATCTCGGCAAAACACCCGCGCATCTGAAGTCATACGAATCGGAGCCGGATTGGAAGCTACCTGCCCTGGCCAACCAATATCCGCGCTGTACCACAGACAGAACCACTTCAGATCAGCACAATCTGGAGTGGGTGACTCCCGGACATCCTATGTTTGAAGCACTCAGACGCTATACAGAGAGTAAGGCAAGCAAGGAGCTTGGCAGCGGTGCCGCCTACTACTCACTGCAACATTCAGAGCCTGTAAGGCTGGATTTTTACCGGGCCAGAATAGTGGATGGCTTGGGTGTTGTAATCCATGAAAGGCTGTTCGTGGTAGAGATTGCAGAATATAAAGAGCCGGTCTTGCGAGAACCCACCATTCTCGGAGATTTTATACCAGCTGAACCAGAGATTGATCTACCGGCAGTGGCATTCTCTGAAGAAGCCCTCAATTGGCTGAACGACAATGCCTTCATGCCTTTCCTGAATGAGATCAAAGCAGAACGGGAAGATGAGATAAAGCGGGTGGAGAAACACGTTGAGCTTTCCCTTACGGAGATTATCGGCAAGGCAGACCAGGAAATAGGCAAGCTGGAAGATGAGGTTAAACTTGGGATTGCCGGAGCCGAAGGCCGCCTTGCCATAGCTGAAAACCATCAAGCCAATATGATCGCCCGCCGGGAAAAAAGAAGAAAAGAGCTTCAGCAACAAAAGTCACTTACCCTGCAGGGCGTTGAACGTATCACCAGTATTGTGGTGCTTCCTCATCCCGAAGCCCAGTCTGATGCTATGAAGAATCTGATGCCAAATTATGAGACCGAGGCGATCGCCATGAAGGTGGTGATGGAATATGAGGAAACGAGCGGCAGAAAGGTCTTTGACGTGCACGAAAAGAACCTGGGTTACGATATCACCAGCCTTGATGTGTCATCCGGAGAACTGCGGCTTATTGAGGTTAAAGGGATTGGGGCTGAATCCGGCACCATAATCCTTACTCCCAACGAACGAAGAGTTGCCGAGGATAGGCCGGACTGTTTCTGGCTCTACGTGGTAACAAGCTGCAATACTACGCCCCAACTTCAATCTCCAATACTAAACCCAGCGCAGTATCAATGGAATGAAGTGAAGAAAGTGCAGCATTACACGATCAATACAGCTCAGATTGTAGAGAGTCTTAGTAATGATCCCCAAAGAATGTAAACGTCTCGCAGAAGTAGATTTTCCGATTGCCGCAGTGTCTAGGCACGCTGTCCGAGAAAAGTCTATCCATCATGGACATCCCAGTACTTTGCACTTGTGGTGGGCAAGGCGTCCCCTTGCATCAAGCCGGGCGATGCTGATGGCTCTCTTACTACCAGATCCTTGTGATCCCTACTGCCCCGGCGATTTTAAAGAAAAAGCTAGAGAATTGCTTCCTTCTTTGTGCGGAAGCATAGGCGCCACTGATTATGACCTTCAACGTAAGTTGCTGCATTTCATAGCTGATTTTGCCAATTGGGATAACGCGCACAAAAAGGATTACCTGGAACTGAGCAGGGTTTTGATAAAAGCAGCCCATCCGGAAGAAACACCTTTGGTGGTTGATCCCTTTGCCGGGGGTGGCAGCATACCCTTGGAAGCCCTAAGAATCGGCTGTGATGCCTTTGCCAGTGACCTGAATCCTGTTGCCTGCCTGATCCTGAAGGTAATGCTGGAAGACATCCCCAAAATCGGTCCTGAGTTGATAGATGAACTGAAGGCCGCTGGAGACAGAATCATCAAACAGGCAAAAGAAGAGCTTAAGCATTACTATCCCGATGATCCTGACGGCTCGAAACCGGTTGCCTATATATGGGCAAGAACCGTACGCTGCGAATCTCCCGACTGCGGTGCGGAAATCCCTCTAATGCGTAGTTTCTGGCTATGCAATAAGGCAAAAAAGAAAGTAGCCTTAAAGCCAATTGTCAAGCGAGTGGATGGAGAATCTCCATCAATTGATTTTGAGATCTTTGAGCCCAAGAAGGATAGCGAAGTACCCGGACCTACAGTGGCTCGCGCCAAAGCAACTTGCCTTTGCTGTGGATCGGTTCATTCTCCTGATCGGGTTCGATCCCAGTTAGCCATTCAAAATGGTGGTGCTAACGTCATCTTTGACCAGACTGGGAAGAGGATTGGTGGTGCACTAATGCTGGCTGTGGTACTGACCAATGACAGCATTCAAGGTCGTCATTATCGACTGGTAATCAATGATGACTACATCCCTATTTTTAGTGCAGCACTAGAAGTAAAAAAAGCCATAACTGAATATGAATCTGAAGAAATACAAAGATTATACCCATATCCTAACGAACCCCTGCCAGAGATAGGGACTTTAGGGTTTAGGGTGCAAAGGTATGGTTCGATAGAATGGATGGATTTATTCAATGGAAGGCAACTGATTTCAATAAGCAAACTCTGTTCATATATAGATGGTGGTAATAATACACAATGCTTGTTTTTAGGCAAGCTTCTTAGGCATTTCAGTACATTATCAAAATGGCATAGGGGTAGTGAAACAATTGCCGGTGCATTTGGCCTTAATGCAATGCCAGCAACTTGGGATTTTCCAGAGATGGAACCTTTCTGTGACTTTGCTGGATCACTTATTGACTCAATCAATGAAGTAATATCCGCAGCAGAATCTATAGCTAATGCCTTGACTAAAAATGGCAATGTTGCCATGTGTGATGCTGCTAATCATCCACTATCGGATGATTCGGTGTCTTGCTTTTTCACTGATCCACCATACTACGACGCGATCCCCTATTCAGATTTATCGGATTTCTTCCTTGTCTGGCAAAAAAGATTTTATGGTAAAGAAAAGTGGACACTCGATCCCTATGATAGCCATAATGGTTTATCAAACAAAGACCATGAGATTGTACAGGATGACACCAGGTTTTTAGATGGAGTAATCAAGGACAAATTGTTCTTTGAATCCCAGATGAAAAAAGTCTTTCAAGAGGGGAGCAGGATACTAGAGGATAATGGGATAGCTTCTGTTGTCTTTGCTCATAAGACTACCGAAGGTTGGGAGGCACTACTAAACGGTATGATTGAAGGGGGATTCACAATTATATCTTCTTGGCCGATATCCACAGAAAGGACAGCTAGGCTAAGAGCCAGAGAATCTGCTGCTCTCGCTACCAGTATCCACCTCGTTTGCCGTCCTCGACCAGAGAATGCAGGAATAGGAGATTGGTCTCATGTTCTGCAAGAGCTGCCTCAAAAGGTTGGTAAATGGATTGACCGTCTGGAAGCTGAGGGAGTACGGGGCGCTGATCTGGTATTTTCATGTATAGGACCAGCCCTGGAGATATACAGCCGTTACCGCAAGGTGGAGACTGCGGAAGGCAAAGAGATAAGCATAGGAACCTATTTGGAGAAGGTTTGGGAAGTGGTTGGCAGGATCGCCCTGGAGCAAGTGCTGGGATCAGCAGAATCCTTGGCCAGAAACGGCGCGGCTGGAGCATTGGAAGAGGATGCCCGGCTAACGGCTCTCTTCCTATGGACACTTCAATCCACCGATACCTCATCAACAGCATCAAACGCAGAGATGGATGACGAATCAGAAGAGGATGAGGACGCTCCCAAGAAGGGGAATACCAAAGCTGGATTTTCTCTGGTCTATGATGTTGCCAGGCGCTTTGCGCAACCCCTGGGGATTGACTTAAGTAAATGGGATAAGCGGATCATTGACATCGATAAAGGCAGCGTGCGGCTAATACCCGTATGGGAAAGGGCGGATACGTTGTTTGGCAGCGATAAAGTCTCGCGGGTCGATGCAACGTTTGAAGTCAAAGAACAGCTTGAGATATTTGAAGAATATGCTTCGAAGCCATTGCCTAAGATCAAGGGTAAAAAAGTGAAGCTGTCGGGTACTGAAGAAGCTCAACCGATAATGGTTACTACACTGGACAAGGTACATGCGGCCATGCTCTTGCAAGATAATGGACAAACCAATGCCCTAAGAGCTTTGATCAAAAGCGAAATGGAGCGGGGGCAGGATTTCCTGCGCCTGGCAAACTCGTTATCAGCCCTCTATCCCAAAGGCTGCGATGAAAAGAGATTGGTGGATGCGATGCTCTTGAGCGTTAGGAGCGTAACCAAGTAATATGCTGATAATCAAATCACTAACTTGCTTTTCGCTCATTAACATTTATAATGTTAGTGATGCAAAATCGTGTTAATGAGAGGATACCATGGATGATTTGATCCTAAAGACAAAGCGATATCTGGAAGATACCCTGGATTTGAGAGCAGAGATACTCTCAATTGATCTATCTGCACAACTACCGTACTTCTACTCGGAACATTATCGGTTTCACGATCTTGATTTAAACGGGGTTAGTTATCTGTTATGCGAGGGGAGGGATATACTTGTGGCTAAGCAGGTACGCACTCAGCTAACTGAGTTAGAAAATCGAACAGGCCGACAATCAGTTTACTTGAGTTTCGAGATGAACGCTAATCTCAGACGCTCACTGGTCGAGAATCGGGTGTCGTTCATTGTCCCCAATAATCAGATCTACCTCCCCAAACTTGGGATTGTGTTCAGTGAGCGTTATCGTAAAAACTTCAAGGCCAAAGATCGCCTTAGCCCTGCTGCTCAGGTGATTCTGTTGCGAGCTATACTAAATCATGAGCATGGCATGGTCACTGCTTCAGAATACGCAAAGAGGCTCAAATACACAGTCATGAGCATCTCAAGGGCATTTGCTGAATTGCAGGAGTATGGTATAGTTTCCAGGGAAGAGAATTGGAAGGAAAAGCCTTTTATGTGGATTTTCAAGGGTAGAGAATTATGGGATAAAGCCCTTCCATTCTTGATCAATCCTGTGCGTAGATCTATGTGGATTGTTAATAAGGATCGATTACCTTACTGCTTGGCAGGGATATCGGCTCTTTCCAGATATAGCATGATCAATGAAGATGATTTTCTTACTTACGCTACTATTAGTAGTATCGCAAAGAACAACTTGGACATAGTTGAGATAAGCCAAGATAGTCGACCAGCTGATAATGTTTCTAATCTGCAAATCTGGAAATACAACCCTAAACTAATCTCAAGCGAAGACTGTGTTGATCCACTATCCTTGTATTTGAGCTTGAAAGAAAACCATGATGATAGAGTGCAGATGTCCATTGAGAGTATGCTTGGAAAATTCAGGTGGTAAAAGGTTTAGATGTTTTCAAGACCCACTTTTCAGGTTATACAGATCAATACGTTCTGATTGGCGGAACCGTCACTTCTGAACTGATGAGAAATGCTGGGTTATTGTTTCGCACAACCAATGACCTTGATATAGTGATTTTAGTTGAAGCTCTGTCATCTGAGTTTCTCATAACTTTCTGGGATTTTGTTAATATGGGTGGTTATCAGGATAAGTATCAAAACAAAAGCGAAAAGAAATACTATCGTTTTGAAAACCCAAACAACGACCGTTACCCAGTCTGTCTGGAACTCTTTTCCAGGGTTCCGGATTTTATCCCTTTTGAAGGAGATGGACGCTATTGTCCTATTACAAAAGATACTGAGATGTCCCCTCTATCAGCACTTCTCCTGGATGATGTATACTATAGTTTCATCAAAGATGCTAGGATTATCTTAGATGGGCTTTCCTGTATCAGTGCCGATCGCATAATTGTGTTAAAGGCGAAAGCCTGGTTAAACAATACCGATCGCAAGAATAGCGGAGAAGATGTGCATTCTTGGCATATTACCAAGCATCGAAGTGACATTTTCAAATTGTATCAACTACTTGTCCCTGGAAACAGCTTAGAACTCCCGATATCAATAAGAATGGACTTTGCTTCATACCTAAATGAATTGGAGAAACATGCTGAACTGCATATGAAGGATTACGGTCTTGGAAGTCTAACATTAACTGATATAGTTTCTAGGCTAAGAACATATTACATGATATAAGAGATATTTCAATTGGAGAATATAAATGGACCCTTGGCATAAACTAGTAACACCCCGAAAAGAAGTCCGAGAAGGCAGATCATTCAATCCGGATGAATTTGCCATACATCTGGAGCAGATTGTAAACGGCACAGCTCCGGAAGACTACAAGAACCCTGAGCCGTTCTTTGCCCGCACCTGTTTCACAAGCGCTTTGAAAGAACACTGCGCCATGACCCTGCGCAGATTGGCAGGAGATACTGTGAATACTGCTCCGGTCATGACTCTGATAACCCAGTTTGGCGGTGGAAAGACCCATACCCTTGCCACTCTCTATCATTTGGCGAATAGCGGTGATGCAGCCCGGGCTTTTGCTGGTATCCAAGATTTCTATAACTGGACTGGATTGTCAGGTATTCCCAAAGCAAAAGTGGCCGTATTTGTGGGAAATGCCTGGGACCCTACTTCTGGTAGGGAAACACCTTGGATTGACATTGCCTATCAGCTAGCCGGTAAAGAAGGTGTAAATGAGCTGGGCTTGAATTCTACCACAGTCCCACCCGGAACCGAGACCTTGAACAGGGTGTTTGCAGCCGCAAAAGCTCCGGTTTTGATCCTCTTTGACGAAGTGTTGAACTACATGAACCGTCACAGAGATATGTGCGATCAATTTCATGCCTTTATCCAAAACCTTACCGTGGCTGCAACCGGGGCCTCGAACTGCGCTGTGATGATCAGTCTACCACGCAGCCAAGTAGAAATGACAGACTGGGATATCGCCTGGCAGGATAAGATCACCAAGGTTGTAAAGCGTGTGGCCAAAGATCTGATCGCCAATGATGAATCAGAGATTAGCGAAGTAGTTAGAAAGCGCCTCTTTGACGATATCGGTGACTCCAGAAAGATCAAGAATATCTGCAAAGAATATGCGCAATGGGCGTTTGAACGCAGGGCTCAGCTTCCCCCGGAGTGGATGTCTGTTGATAGATCCACCACAGAAGCCTCAGCTATCGAGATGCTGCAAAAGAAGTTTGAGCAATGCTATCCCTTCCATCCTGCCACCCTGTCGGTCTTCCAGAAGAAGTGGCAAGCGCTTACTCAGTTCCAACAAACACGTGGGACTTTGGCGATGCTTGCCCAATGGATCTCTTATGCTTATAAAACCGGATACACCGAGGCAAGAAGAGAAACCCTGATAACACTGGGTTCCGCTCCTCTCGAGGCAACTGAGTTCAGAGGCGTCGTTCTGGGGCAATTGGGAGAGATGAGGCTGCAAGCTGCCATCGATGCTGACCTTTCCGGCAAACAATCTCACGCGAATGCTCTGGATGCCGATGCCAAAGATGAGCTAAAATACATCCATCGCAAGGTTGGAGCTGCTATCTTCTTTGAATCATCGGGTGGCCAGAGCGATAAGACAGCGCATCTGCCGGAACTAAGGTTTGACCTAGGCGGACCTGGCTTGGATACTACAACTATTGACAATGCCGCCTTCGCCCTGGAAGACAAGGCATATTTCATCCGCAGAGTGGGCTCTGATGGCTATAAAATCGGTTTTCAACCCACCTTGAAGAAAGTGGTGAATGACCGCAGGGCATCCATCGATTATGAAAGCCAGGTTAAGCCATTACTCAAAGAGACCATCCAGACGGAATTCAAAAAAAACAGCCAGTTACCTATATCGTTTTTCCCTGCCGATAGCAGTTCTATTCAAGATACGACCAAGCTGACGATTGTAGTAGCCGAACCCGATAAAGAGTGGATGGACAATGAGGGATTCAAATCTGATCTATCTCAATGGATCAAGTCTAGAGGAACTTCACCCAGGTTGTATCCAGCAGCTTTGATCTGGTGCTTCAAAAAGCCGGGGCGAGAGTTGAGAGATAAAGCTGAGGTTCTGCTAGCCTGGAAACAAGTAAACAAAGAATACGCTGACGGCCTGCTCGGAAGCGATATGGGCAGCAGCGATATCGCTGAGTTGAGAACAAAAATGGTCGATTCGGAGAATGCGGTCAAAGATGAGATTTGGGCATCATACCGATATATCGCTCTATATACCAAAAATCAGGAAAATCACAATCTTCATGTAATCGACCTAGGCCAGGGCCACTCCAGTGCCAGCATCTCCTTAAGCGATAGGATCATCACTGCACTTAAATCCCAAGCTTTATTGAATGATTCTGTGGGCATAAGCTACCTGGAGCGATATTGGCCACAGGCATTCATGGATAAGGGTACATGGCCTTTGAAGAGCCTAAGGCAATGCTTTCTGGATGGATCTCTCACACGTTTAGTTGATCCGGAAGCTGTTCTGCGTAGCAGGATTATTGAATTTGTTCAAAGAGGTGACGCGGGGCTTAAATCTGCTTCCAATGCGGATGGCTCAGGATATCATCTCTGGTATAAGGAAGATGTTGATCCTTCTGAGATCATGTTTGTATCAGAAGTGAGTTTGGTAATGAAATCCAAGATAGGTCTCTATCAAGCCAAAGAAGAGCCAGGTCCATCACAGCCAGAAGGAGATGGAACTCCCTTAGGGACTAATGATACAGGATCTGGCGTTGGCAATGCCGACAATCCTCCCCAGCCAGAAAGTGAAAAACCACGCGTTGAAACTATCAAACTGACCGGAGAACTACCGTATGAACTATGGAACAAGTTTTCCCGGTCCGTCCTCAATAAGTTAAACGCTAGCAGCAATGGTATTATTATCAAGATAGATATCAAAGCTGAGACGGAATCCAACCGCTCTGAGAGTATTAAAAGAGAGCTTTCCATCGGGATACAAGAGGTGAACTTGGATTATAAAATCAGGGTTACCTAATTGCATTGAATCTACCGAAAAACTATCTGAAACTCAATAAATATTAATAGGAGAACACCATGGCAAAAAACACCAACAGCTATGACCATCTCAGGTCACTTATTATTGATGATCATTTCAATCAGCTACGCAAGCTGACAGGCAAATTTAGTATCTTCGAAGCTATGGGAGCTGCTTATACCGAGATCAAACATTCCAACATATTAGCTTGGCTTTTAAATCCATATGAAACTCACAGCTGTGGAGAAGCTTTTTTAAGAGAGTTCATTATGAGTATCTGCCCCATTCTGAACGATGTGGGATTGGATTTTTTCCAAATATACACATTAGATTTTGAGTATGTGGAGATAACTCGAGAGTGGCCGCGAAAGATAAATAGGTCCAAAGAAGATAAGTATCTCGAATCAGAGAATGATGAGTTTGGCAATGAAGATTCTGACAACACTAAATCAAAGAAATCCGGAGGAAGAATTGACATTGTAATAGAAATCACCTATCGTGTTAAGGACTTGAAGAAGAGTGTTTCAAAACAAGAAAAAATACATGTACCTGATTCTTTACCATTAAAGAAGATAGTGATTGCGATCGAGAATAAAATTCGGAGTAGTGAGTCGGTTAAGGATGGAGAAACTCAGTTATCGAGGTATTGGAAAGATTTAAGTAAGGCCTACGGGGACAAGTCAATAATAGTACCGATATTTCTTACTCCAGATGGTACATTGCCATATAACGATTTTAGATGGAGAACCCTAACATACAATGATGTAAGAAAATCTATTCAAAATGTATATGATCTTCATTTACTAGACTTGGCAGAAGACAAACAAATGTTCATCAGACAATACCTTGCACTGCTTGGCGAGAAAATTGTGACAGGTATTGGTGCTGAGCAACACGAACACTGCAGAGCTCTCAACAAGGAACATCTTCAAGCCTTGGAACAAATTAGGAAGCAGAACCAACCATCCAAGGCCAACGATATAGGTGAACTCCAACATTTGTGCCAACATATCTATAAAACAAACCTAACCGTTTTCAAGTTATACAATGACTGGCTATTTGAGACTAGGAGAAAGATATACACAGTTATAAGGGATACGATAGCGCGATACTGTAGGGAGGATGATCACGGTCTCAATATCACTCAAGACAAAGAACACTATCTCGAGTTTATTGATCCTGTATTGAAGGAGGTGAGTAAAAAACTATTTGGTAGAGACGACGGTATAGTATTCTATATTCACAATGGACTTAACTTTAACATAAAAGTATATCTGCAAATACAGGAAAACAAGGACCAGCAATTACGAAAAGCAATATACGAAGTTTTCAAAAATGGCCCCGATATTTTCAGGTCATCAGAGACAATAAAGAACGAAAGATATACAAGGGTATACACGCACACAATATGCAAACACAAGGATGCAGAAGAATCACATACTTTCGATGATTTGACCACACTCGTGCAAGAAAACCTAAACTCCTTCTTTACTGATGAAGGGAACTATAAAAGGATCAGATTGTTCATAGAAGAAATGAAGAAGAGTTTCCTCGCCATGATAAAGTGATTAGGCAAAATCAAACGAGAACACAAAGGAGAATTTGGTCTAGCTTGTTAGATAATACAATGGTGCAATCTGTTATCACTGGCGTAGCCGTTGGCGATGCCCTAGGCTACCCCGCTCAGTTTTATCCAAGATCGGAGCGCAAAAAGCGCCCTGTAGTGGGAATGGGGCAATACCGGGATGTGGATGGAAAGATAAGGTTCTGGGGCAAGGAACTGACGGGATTGTGGTCGGACGATACGTCATTGACCTTGTGCCTGGCGGAAAGTCTGCTAAAGGGCTTTGATCTGCAAGACCAGGCGGAAAGGTTCGTAGCCTGGCTGGATAAAGGTTATATGTCCGCCCAGGATGAAGCGTTTGATGTGGGGATACAGACGCGGGAAAGCCTGGCCAGGGTCCGGAACATCCTGAGCAAGGGAGACTATGCCGCGTTGGAAAATCGTGCCAATGACAGGGATGAACAGAGCAACGGCAATGGCAGTTTGATGCGCATTCTGCCGCTGATCCTGCATATCAGGGGTATGGATCCGGAAAAGCAATTTGCACTGATCCGCAAAGCCAGCGCGCTCACCCATCCGCATATCAGATCCGCCCTGTGCTGCTTCCTCTACCTCAAAATGGCGGAATACATCATCGGCAACCAGGACAAAGCCACAGCCTATGATCAGGCGCGACAAGACACCCTGGACTTGATGCAGTGGCTGAACTGCGCGGATAGCGAGTTTTTGGCGCTGTACAGGCTTCTGCGCGGCGATCTGGTTAGTTTGCAGGAAGCGGAGATCGATTCGGGCGGCTATGTGGTTTCCAGTCTGGAAGCCAGCATCTGGTGTATTTTGACCACGGACAGTTTTCCTGAGGCAGTGTTGAAAGCGGTCAACCTCGGTGATGATACGGATACCACGGGGGCTATCACCGGAGGACTGGCAGCGCTATTGTATGGCGAAGAAGCAATCCCTGGGGAGTGGATCGCAGAACTGCAGAAACCGGAGTTGTTTGAGGGTCTGATTAAATAATACGAGGGTCACCAGGCTGCTTTTTCTGAGACATGATGGGATCCTGCCAGAGAGCCTGTCCAGCGCCGGAACACTGGATTTATCCGGTCGGTCCACCAGATTTATCTGGTTTTTGTATGAGAGAAATGAGGCTCAAGTTCAATTATGTTGGGTAACCCGGAGGGAGTGACAGATCCGTTCTACAGCATATCCAGACTAGGTTGGAATCGGATGTCAGATGCAAAATCTGTCGCACCCTCCGGGGCTTAGATGTACCTTCTTTATTACGCTTCGGGGGGCTTCGCTCCTACGTCGCTCGCACCCACCGCTATGTTCTGACGCTCCCTCCGGGGCTTCCAGCCAAGTTTGAAAGAGAGCCTTCTTAATTTCACCCACCATAATTGAACTTGAGCCAAAAATGAGATTGGACATTGATGAGATGCCGATGAAAACTGGAAGAAACCAGATAAATCTGGCGGTCCGACCGGTTGAAACCGGTGTTCCTGTCGTTGTTCATCAGTTTCTCCTTTTCTCCCTACTTCGTGCCTCTGTGTTTGAAAAATCCAGATAAATCTGGCGGTCCGACCGGTTGAAACCGGTGTTCCTGTCGTTGTTCATCAGTTTCTCCCTTTTTCCCTACTCTGTGCCTCTATGTTTGGAAAAACCAGATAAATCTGGTGGGCCGACCGGTTGAAACCGGTGTTCCGGTTGTACGCTATCTCAGCATGTCAAGGTCCCGGTCAGGTGGGAAATTGACTTCGGTTGAAACCGGTGTTCCGGTTGTACGCTATCTCAGCAGGCAAAGCCCAGTTGCCGCTTGCTTTGTTCGAAGCTGGTGCCGCATTCCAAGGCCGCGTATTTGCGCAGATCCGCAAGGGTAAGCCGGGCGTTTTTGCCTCGCAGAAAGGCTTCGTGGCAAGCGTTCAGGACCACCAGGCGGATCTGCCCTCCGGTGAACTGGAAATCGCGCGCCAGATCCTGGACGGAAATGTCTTGCGCGCCTGGAATGGAATCTGGCAGATGCAAGCGCCAGAGGGCGATCCGGGCCTCCTGATCCGGCACCCTGACCTCCAGTTTGTAATGGAAACGGCGGGACATCGCGGGATCCAGTTCAGCGCGCAGATTGGTGGTGACGACGAAGATGCCCGGAAAACTCTCCAGTTCTTCCAGAAAGACGCTTTGGATGGCGTTTTCCGCGTGATCCACGGACCTTTCGGGCGATTCTATGCGCTGATGGAGCAGTTGGTCGCCTTCGTTGAGCAAGAACACCGGAGCGATCAGTTTGGCCAGCGCGCGCAACTCCTGAAACAGTTCCCGGGTTTGCTTTTCCGTGCTGCCGTACATCATTCCGCGGATGGAATTGGCGTTGATCTGGATCAGGGGGCGCCGCAATTCATTGGCCAGAACGCCCGCGATGAAGGTTTTGCCGGTGCCCGGAACGCCGTGCAGAAGCACGTTGCAGCCATTCTGGACGTTCGGATCGCCGGAAAGCGAAGCGCCCAGCAAGCCCCACTTGGCGAAACTTTCGCGGCGCGGGTCTTTCAGCCTCTGGAGCAGGGAGACGATCACGCCGCGGGTGTAGCTGTCCAGGATAAGCTGGTTGAGGGTTTGGACGGGATCGATGCGGCTGAGGTAAGAGGAATTGGCCAGGATACGCTCAGCCCTGTCCATAGGGCTGTTCCCGGTGTTGGCCGGGTTATGAAGGTCGGAAATTGCGGCTTTGGTTAGCTCCATCTGATAGGCGGAATAACCGGGAATGGGTGGCGCGATGAGGCCTTTGGCGGCAAGAAGGTTCCGGCTGCCGAGCAATTCCAGGCACTTTTCCCGTTCCCGGCAATTGGTGGAAAGAAGGGAGGCGAGCACCCCGGGAACCGGCTCTGTGGCACGATCGCGGTTGTAATAGTGGATCAACAGCAGGCATTTTTGCCAGAAGCGGTTCAACTTGTATTTGGCCTGGAACGCTTTCCAGATGGGGTTTTGTGCCGCTTCCAGCGCGTCCAGAAAGGCGTCCAGGGCGAGGTTTGTGTTTTTGCCAAAGCAGGCTCCAGCATCGGCCAAACTGCCTTCAAATAGCTCCGGATAGTGAATGAACAGGCTGCCGAGCGACTTCAGGAAAGCGTCGATAAGGTCGCCAGATGCTGATTGCGCCTTGCTGAGCAGTTTGCAGCCCGAGCGGATGGGATCCCGGCCCAGGATCAAGTTCCAGAGCAGCCCATTGAGCCGCAAACCCGTGCCGTATAAAGCGCGCGGGTCGTAGTGATAGTCGTGTTCGTGCAGATAGGGCGCGCTGAGGATTTCGCGGTCGAGCAGATCGACTACGAAGGAGAATTGCTCTTCCATGACGGTTGGTGGGGCGGGATGCATTGCGCAGATCTCCCGGGGATTGAAATCCTGCTCGCTGTTGGCCCGGCTCTTGTGGCAGAGTTGGGCGATCAGCAGCAGTTCTTCGCGGGTAAAGCGGTATGCTTTGAGGAGGGTGTTTTGGGCAATCCTGCGCTCCAGACGGAGCATGTTGGCAGCGAAGCGCTTATCCTCGTGCTGAGTGTTTTCCAGGCCGGGAACCGCCTGCTCCGGAAGCGGTTCTTCAACGCTAGAACCCTCCTGCCACTCAGCAATGGATTCCTGGGATTTCGTGATTTGGATCTGCTCAAGGTATCTTCCCAATCCTTTCATTTTTCCACCTCCATATTTTCTTACATTCGTATTATAACTTTTTGAGGGGGAAACTTAGAAAAATCTTTGCAGGGGGGCGGCAAGTGAAGGTAACTCAGCAGGCGAAAACTGGCGAGGGTAGGGGCCGCGAGGCTTGAACCGGGATGTTGCTGGTAAATGACTGGCTGAAAAGAGGATGGCGACGAGGCCAGATTTTGTGTTTTTGGGGCAAGGAAGCCGATTGATGAGGGTTTGGGTGACAGGGGCGCGGAAATTGGGAATGGCGTTCAGGGAGTGACACCATATGGGGTAGAGGGGGAGTTGAGAGTTAAGAGTTGAGAGTTGAGAGTTAAGAGTTGGGGGCAGGCCAACATGTAGCGGCGCTCGCCGAAGCGCCGTAAGTGGGGGGGCCTCCCGTACATGATCTGCGTGATCTGCGAAATCTGCGAAATCTGCGAAATCTGCGTGAAAAAAGGGTTGTCCACGAATTACACGAATTTACACGAATGTAGGGCGTGGAAAGGTGGAAGGGTGGAAAGGGGCCTGGGGAAGTTAAGAGTTGAGAGTTAAAAGTTAAGAGTTGGGGCAGGCTAACATGTAAAGAAAAGTTCGGATTTGTTGCGATGACCGGGAGGCAAGTTAACCTAATGTTGCTTTTCTTTACTTATCGGGTTAGTATGTAAAGAAAAGAGCATATATCTTTACTTGTGGAGCGTGGATGATGGAAGACAAATTGAGTTTTTTGCCTCCGACTGTAGAACTGGAAACACTTGCCCTGCTGAGAAAAGCGGCTTTCGCGCACAGGTTTTTGGCGGAACTGAAAGGCGTGGCAGCCTCGATACCGAATCAGGAGATACTGATCAACTCCCTGGCATTGCAGGAAGCCAAAGAAAGCTCGGCCATTGAGAACATCGTGACCACCCATGACAATCTTTTCCGGGAAGATCTGAATCTGAAACTGGATGCTGATCCGGCAGCCAAGGAAGTGGGCAGATATGCCGTCGCCCTGAAAGCCGGATATTCGCTGCTCAGGCAGAAAGGCATCCTGACAGCCAACCAGATCGTGGAGATCCAGGCAATACTCGTAAACACTAATGCCGGCTATCGCAAGCTGCCGGGAACCGAACTGCGCGAAGGTCCAGATGGCAGGACAGTTTATGTTCCTCCCCAACATCACGATGACATCGTAAGTTTGATGGCCAATCTGGAGCAGTTTATCAATGACGATCAGCTGTGCACCGCCGATCCATTGATAAAAATGGCGGTGCTCCATTACCAGTTTGAAAGCATCCATCCCTTTTATGACGGCAACGGACGCACCGGGCGCATCTTAAACGTCCTCTATCTGGTGCAGCAGGGCTTGCTGGACTCCCCGATACTGTATCTGAGCAGGTATATCATGCGCAATAAAACGGAGTATTACAGCCTGCTGGACCGGGTGCGCAAGGAAAACGCCTGGGACGAATGGATCTTTTACATGTTGGACGCGGTGGAAAAAACAGCCCAAAAAACGATATCCATGATCCTGGAGATAAAGGAGACGCTGCAGTCCCATAAGCACAAGATCCGCGATTCATACAGGTTTTACAGCCAGGATCTGGTAAATAGCCTCTTTAAGCATCCCTACACCAAGACTGATAACCTAATGCGGGATTTGCATGTTTCACGCCCTACCGCAGTAAAATATCTGGATACGCTGAGCAGGGACGGGCTTCTGGAAAAAAGACATGCTGGCCGGGGAGCATACTACATCAATTCCGCGCTGGTCAAAATACTCACTGAGACAGGGGGATAAAAAAAGGGGATTTGAGAGTTAAGAGTTGAGAGTTGAAGGACGTGGAAGGGTGAAAGGGTGAAAGGGTGTAACACCTGAAAAGACGTGGAAGGGTGGAAGGGGGCTTGGTAAAGTTAAGAGTTATGAGTTAAGAGTTAAGAGTTGGGGCAGGCTAACATGTAGCGGCGCTCGCCGAAGCGCCGAAAAGAGGGGAATAGTTTGGAACGATGGAAAAGACTGGATCCCGGGTAACACTGCGTGTTCCCGGGATGACACACTGGGAGGGATAGTGTAGCGGCGCTCGCCGAAGCGCCGAAAATAGGGGAATAGTTTGGAACGATGGAAAAGACTGGATCCCGGGTAACACTGCGTGTTCCCGGGATGACACACTGGGAGGGATAGTGTAGCGGCGCTCGCCGAAGCGCCGAAAATAGGGGAATAGTTTGGAACGATGGAAAAGACTGGATCCCGGGTAACACTGCGTGTTCCCGGGATGACACACTGGGAGGGATAGTGTAGCGGCGCTCGCCGAAGCGCCGAAAGTGGGGTGGAGAGTTGCCCTCCAGTAAATGATCTGCGAAATCTGCGTGAAAAAAAAGGGTTGTCCACGAATTACACTAATCTACACGAATGAAAGCGGAAAAGAATTCTAAAACAAAGTGACAGAGAGGCAGAGTAGGTGGAACGAGGCAACGTACTACCATATCAACGAGTTAATCCTTTAAACCTATAACCTAGTGTTCCACCAACCCGCTACTTGTTTGGCATCAATTTAAGAAAGTAGTTTTGAGGATTGATCAGGTCTAGTTCAGCATTTGGGTAGGCGTTGGTAAAGGCTCTGACCGCTGGTTTCTTTTTGGGATTCCACTTGATCTCGTAGGCGCGCAATTGTGCGTTCCTGATCTCCAGATAGTCGATCTCCGCGGCGGTTTTGGAGCGCCAGAAATACGCTTTGCCCAAGATTTGGTGATTGCCGCGCAATTTGGTGAATTCCGAAACCATATAGTTTTCCCATAGCATGCCAATGTCGTCGCGCAGTTCCAGATCGCGAAAATCGGAGAGCAAGGCATTGCGGATGCCGTTATCCAGAAAATACACTTTGCGAGAGCGCTTGATCTCATTGCGCAGATTGGTGCTGTAATTGGGCAGCCGGAAGATGATGAAGGCCTTTTCCAGGATGTCGATGTAGCGGGCGATGGTGACGGGATCCGAATCCAGCATTTGCGCCAATTCATGGTAGGAAACTTCGGAGCAGATCTGCAGGGCGAGGGCTTGCAGCAGTTTTTCCACCAGTTCCGGTTTTCTGATGTCGTGCAAGGTGAAGATGTCCTTATACAAGTAGGAAGAGCCGAGGTTGACCAGAGTCTCGAACTCCAGGCCAGGATTGGTGGTCACTTCCGGATATGAGCCATAGAGCAAGCGCAATTTCAGGCTGCTGATCTCGGCGGCGACACCAGCGTGTGTGGCGAGTTCCTCAAAACTAAAGGGAAACAGCCGATATTCCCATTTTCTGCCGGTGAGAGGCTCGTTAAGTTTATCGCTGAGTTCGAAAGCTGACGAACCGCTGGCCAGCACTTGCACCCCGGGAATCGAATCCACGATGATCTTGATGGTGAGGCCGATGTTCTCCACCCGCTGTGCTTCATCCAGGAATACTAGTTGGCTCTTGCCCAGCACGCTCTTTAAAATAGCGGTATTTTGATTGGAAAATAGGCGGCGGATCTCGGTCTCGTCGCAATTGTAAAACGTAGATTGCGGTTGAAAGTCCTGATATAGTTTTCTCAACAGGGTGGTTTTTCCGCTCTGTCTGGGGCCAATAATGACGATGGCCTTGCGCTTGAATAACTGACTCCTGATCCTGGCTTCCAATGTGCGTGTGATCATGATGCAACCTCTGTACGCATGCTAATGAAACCAGCAGAAACTGTCAAGCAAAACCTGCCATTTTCGGAGTATAATCCAATAAAGATGGTGTTTTTTGGGATTATGATCCTTAAAAGAGGCATTCTGGGTGGTGTTGGAGAGAGGGTCCACAAATTGCACGAATGTCCACGAATGTAAAGCGTGAAAAGGTGGAAAGGTGGACAAGAAGATACTCTGTAGCTCTGTGTTGAAAAAACCGCGTAAACGCAGTGGAACGACCGCGTGAACGCAGTGTTACGGTCAACTACACTTTGCTTCTCTGTGCCTCTGTGGTGATAATTCATTTTTTCTGTGTTAAACAAACCAGATAAATCTGGTGGACCGACCGGATGAATCCAGTGTTCCGGTAAGATTCTCAGTCTCTCTGTGCCTCTGTGGTGATACTTCTTTCCTCTGCTGTTACTCAGCTTTTCTCTGTGTTTACAAAACCGGATGAATCCGGTGGAACGACCGCGTGAACGCAGTGTTACGGTAGCAGCCCCGCCCTTGTGCATTTTTTTCTGCGTGAAATTCGTGTAATTCGTGGACAAACCTTTTCCGCGCTTTTCCAGTCTTTTTTTGTGTTTTTCCGTGGCTCATTCTCTTTGGGGAAACATAGAAAAAGCCCCGGAATAAATCCAGGGCTGAAGCGGGTAGGGATTTGATCCGGGAGGCTTTACTTGATGAGGATCAGTTTCAGGCTGTCGGTAAACTTTCCGGAGTTCAGCCGGCAGAAATAGATGCCATTGGCGACCGGTCTTCCGCGCTCATCGGTGCCGTTCCAAGCCACGCTGTGGGTTCCGGCGGCTTTGGCCTCGCTCACCAAAGTGCGCACCAGCTGGCCCTTGACGTTGTAGATGCCGATCCGGACTTGGGCGGACGCTTTGACGGAATATTGGATGGAGGTTCCGGACGCGAAGGGATTGGGCTGGCTGCCGATCAGACGTGTAACCGCGGCAGGGCTTCCCGGATCGGAAGTGGATACGCCGGGGGCGTAGTGGATTGTGGTTTTGGGGAATTGCTGTCCAGCGGTGGTTCCGGCAGGTGGATTGGCGGGGTCATAGATGTCGCTGTCGCTTTCTTCCTTGAGGGAGCGCATTTGGGTGTCGGACTGCGCCAGGAAATAATCCGAGGAGGAGTAATAGTCGGCATCCATGGGGCGGTTGACCAGCAGCACGAGGTTGCCGGAGATGTAGGGGAAAGGATTCTGCAGCTGGATGGTGACGGTGTTTTCGCCCAGGGGATAGCTGGCCACGCCGTCGAAAACGGAGGTGAGGGAAGTGGAGGGGATCCAACCTCCCGTGAGGTCAGCCTGGTTGGTGGTGCCCAGCCAGATCTTGGTGGCGCCGTTGGGGACCTCGTCGAAATCGTTGTAGAAGCTCAGCGCGTAGATGGTGCTGTTGGTGAAGTTCAGTTCGCCGGGATAATAGAGGCATTCGTAGAGGGAGTTCTTCCAGTAGAAATCCATCGGCATCCTGGCCATTTCGTTGCCCGCGCCGATGGTGACGGTGCTGATTCCGGCAGGCTGCACCACCACGTTCAGGATCTCGCTCTGGTCGTTGGCGGTATTTTCGTCGCCGGGCAGGATCACGCGTCCGTAAAGGGTTTCCGGACCGATCGCGGCGGGAGTCCAGGCAAAGGTGAAATCCAGCGCCTGGTTAGGCTGGACCGCGGTTCCGGGCTGGCTGCCGATCTCGATTCCAGCGCCGCGGAACAACTTCACCGTGTAGTTGGTTTGGGGGGCGAGGCCCAGATTGGCCACTCCGACGGTGTAGTTTGCGGCGGCGTTGACCACGGGGTTGAGGCTGCCGGAAACGGAAGCGCAGGCGAGGTCGTTCGTGTATTGCTGGGGCACGGTGAATTCATAGATCTCGCCGGATGATGGAAAGACGTCGATGGTGTTGTTTTCAGCGGTGGTGGAAGCGGTGGCGGGAGTGCCCGGAGTGACGCTGTAGAACCAATCGCTGCCTCCGGGGCTCATGTTGATGCCGATGGAGGCGTCGGCGTCTATGGGTGTTCCAGTGGATGGACCATAGTGGAACTGGATCCTGCCGTTCTCATGCAGGCGGACCTGGAAACTGAACTGGTTATTCGCGCTGTAATCCCATTGGGCATTGGTGAATTGGACCACGAAGACGCGGTTGGGAACGGTGCCGGTGAGCTGGTATTGCACGTTGCCCTGGGCCAGGCTCAGGTCGTCCCAAAGAGGCGCCAGCAAAGGACAGAGGGCGGTGGAGGGCAGGTTGTTCGTGTAGTAGCTGGTATTCATGGCGGTGCCCAGGCCGATCCAGCCGTTGGTGCTGATCTTGATCTGCTGGAAATACTGCGTTCCGTAGGGAAAGGAGATACCCAGATCAATGGCTGCGGACAGCGCGTCGTCATCGGAAAGATCGGGTACGGTGGTGCCGGTGATGGGGGTATAGGCGGCGGTTGTGGCTGAGAAAGTGTAATACTGTCCGATGCCCGCAGAAGCGGCGAAAACCGCGAGGAGCAGCGCCAGCATCATGGAAAGCCTTTTCATGGCTTACCTCCTGTACATATTATTGAGCGGAGCTGCGGACGGGAAGCCTGTTACCGCCAATTCCGCAATCTATATTGGCGCAGTGTGCCGCGCAAGCCGCTTTTTGTAAAGGTTTTTCTTGATTGCGGCGGGCTGACGAATATTTTTCTTGACAGCAGAGGGAAGATTCCTAGAATCACGCGCTTGCTTATGTAACCATTCAACCTGTATGGAGGAGTTATGCTCAACTTCATAAGCCTGGCCCTGAAGTGCCCCCACTGCGGCAAACTGCTGGTGGACGACACCCACGTCATCGACAACGTTCCCGCCATAAAACTATTCATCCGCATGCAAGACAAGGAGGGCTACATCTGGCTCTCCTCGATCTATGGCAGCTACAACCTGGAATCATCTTTCGAAATCCTCAAGGACGAGATCGCCACCTTCAAATGCCCCCACTGCCTCAAGGAATTGACCTCCAGCGAGCACTGCGCCGAGTGCGCCGCGCCCCTGGTGGATTTCCATCTGATCGAGGGCGGCAAGGTCTCCATCTGTTCACGCGCCGGCTGCAAAAAGCACTCCATCGAGTTCGAAGACCTGGCCACCGCGATGAACCACTTCTACAACGAGTTCGACGTCCAGAAATTCACCCCCTACAAAGCGATGGAGGTGGGCCACGCGCAAGCCAAAGCCAGGATCCGGGACAAGGAGATCATCGAAAGCGGCACCTTCCTCAATTCCTATTGCCCGCATTGCCGGATGAACCTCATCAGCGAAGGCAAGATCATCTTCAAGATGGTGAACGACAAGGGCGAGCTGGGCATCCTCTACCTCAGCCCCTACCTGAACGTGTTCAAGCACGCCACCACGATCCAGGTGCCCGAAAAACTGCCGCTGCAGGACATCAAATGCATCTTCTGCGACGACAGCCTGATCGAACCCGGGGAAGAATGCCCCAAGTGCGGCTCACCTGTGGCCAAGATCCACATCAGCGCCCTGAAGAAACTGGTGGATTTCCGCTTCTGCACCCGCAAAGGCTGCACCTGGCACGGAATCAGCGACGAGGACCTGCGGGACGTGATGCTGGACGACAGCAAGGAGTGGTAAGTGTTTGAGGTTACCCGCCACGATGAAATGGCGCAAGGCTCCATCATCCGGCTGGACCTGAACGCGCCCCAGATCGCCGCCAAAGCCAAGCCCGGACAGTTCGTGATCGTCCGCGCCAATGAATTCGGGGAGCGCATCCCCCTCACCATTGCCGACGCCGACGCCTATTCCGGCACCATCACCATCATCTTCCAGATCGTGGGCAAGTCCACCGCGCTGCTCCGCGCCTACAAATCCGGCGATTACATCCGCGACGTGGTGGGTCCCCTGGGCAAACCCGTGGAGATCGACAACGTGGGCACCGTAGTGGTTGTGGGCGGCGGCACCGGGATCGCCATCCTGCACCACGTGACCAAGGCCGTCAAAGCCGCCGGGAACGACATCATCGGCATCCTGGGAGCCCGCAGCAAGGACTACATCATCATGGAAGACGAAATGCGCCAGCTCTGCGACGAGATGGTGATCACCACCGATGACGGCTCCTACGGCCTGCAGGGCTTCGTGACCACCGCCCTCCAGAAATATCTGGACGAGCGTTTCGACATCAAGCTGGTGTACGCCATCGGGCCCATCATCATGATGAAAAACGTCTGCAATCTCACCCGGAAATACAACATCAAGACCATGGTCAGCCTCAATCCGATCATGGTGGACGGCACCGGAATGTGCGGCGGCTGCCGGGTAACGGTGAGTGGTAAAACCAGCTTCTGCTGCTGCGACGGTCCGGATTTCGACGGCCATGCCGTGGATTTCGACGAACTGGAAAAGCGCAACAACATGTATCTGAAGAAAGAAAAAGACGCCCTGCTCTTCTCCATCCGCTAAACTCCCGAGGTTCTTATGCTCGATTATGACGTCAAGTATCTAAAATTCAAGACCTACCTCAGCACTTACTGCCCCCATTGCAACAAATCCTTCAATGTGAAAGAGAAGGAGCACGACGTCCTCGTTTATAAAGGCATCAAAGACGGCGTGGAGATGGAGATCAAACTCAGCCCCTACCTGGACGTGTTTGAGGTGGAAACCTCGATGCCCCTGGAACAAAACTCCGTGTTGGACGACCTGCTGTGCCCCGCCTGCAACCAGAGTTTGGTGGATCCCGCCACAGCTTGCGGAGAATGCGGCAGCAAGGTGGGCAAGATCACCATCTCCGCTTATTCCAAACTGCTCCCCTTCTTTGTCTGCCTCAAATACGGCTGCGAATGGCACGGACTCACCAAGGCGGACGAACGCCACATCAAACTGAAGATCCCGCGCCAGGAAATGCCGGAACAGGACCAGAAACTGCGCGTGCACAACTTCATTGAGGTGCCCTACGGGTTGACCACCGAGCTGGCGCAACTGGAAGCCGGACGCTGCCTGCAATGCGTCACGCCGAAATGCGTCGGGGGTTGCCCTGTGGGCATCGACATCCCCGCCTTCATCAAACTCATCCGGGAAGAAAATTACGAGGGTGCTGCTCACAAGATCAAGGAACGCAACGTGCTGCCGGCAGTTTGCGGCAGGGTGTGCCCACAGGAAGACCAATGCGAGTCCAAATGCGTGCTGGGCCTGCGCGACGATCCGGTCGCCATCGGCAATCTGGAACGCTTTGTGGCGGATTGGACGATCAAGATGGAAAACGCCAAACAGCCCCTGCCACCTAAACGCTTGAATAAGAAAGTGGCCGTCATCGGATCCGGACCCGGAGGGATCACCGTGGCCGCGGACCTTTCGCAGTTGGGTTATTCGGTAACGCTCTACGAAGCCTTGCACGAAGCCGGAGGCGTCTTGGTCTATGGCATTCCGGAGTTCCGGCTGCCCAAGGCGATCGTGCGCCAGGAGATCGAATACCTGCGCAAGTTCGGCGTCAAGATCGAACTCAATAGCGTCATCGGCGCGCTTTACACCATCGACGACCTGCTGGAAATGCATGACGCCATCTACATTGGCGTCGGCGCCGGACTGCCCAAATTCATGAACATTCCCGGCGAAAACCTCTGCAACGTTTATTCCTCCAACGAGTATCTGACCCGCATCAACCTGATGAAGGCCTACCGCTTTCCCGAGTACGACACACCCATGCCCGAAGGCAAAAACGTCGTGGTGCTCGGAGGTGGAAACGTGGCCATGGACTGCGCCCGCAACGCCCTGCGCTGTGGAGCCAACAACGTGACGATCGTCTATCGCAGGTCACGCAAGGAATTGCCCGCCCGTGAAGAAGAAGTGCGCCACGCCATGGAAGAGGGCATCGTCTTCCGCCTGCTCACCAATCCCATCCGCTTCATCGGCAACGACGTCAACTGGGTGAAAGCCATGGAATGCGTGAAGATGGACCTGGGCGAACCCGACGCTTCCGGACGCCGCGTCCCCATTCCCATTGAAGGCTCCAACTTCGAGATCGAAACCGACCTCGCCATCGTAGCCATCGGAACGGGGCCCAATCCCCTTTTGTTCAACACCACGCCCCAACTCGAACGCAACAAGTGGGGCTACATCAAGGTCAACGAGGAAACCCTCGAGACTTCCATTCCCAATGTGTATGCCGGAGGCGACATCGTTACCGGTTCCGCCACCGTGATATCCGCCATGGGAGCCGGACGCATCGCCGCCGACCACATCCACAGGAAACTCTCTGGAGGAGCCTGAACTCGTTGAAATGGCGCATCAAAAGAGAACGCAGATGCTGAGGAAAAAGAGGATCTAGAAGATAACCCTTTCACCCCCTGCAATTCGTTCATCCGTGCAATCCGTGCAATCCGTATTTGAACAGTCCCTTGATTCCGTTCATCCGTATTCAAACACCCATCCCGAAATCCAGGAAATCCCTGTCCGGCCTGGCTTTCCGTCCCACTGCAGAAATACCTTGTCAAAAAAGGGAACCCGCGCAGCATGGCTAACAGTTTTTACCCAAGGAGTTCGATCATGCTCTTTCCGAATCCGCATCCCAAACCCACAGGCACCACTGTGAACATCAATCTCAAGCCGGTGAAGATTAAGCTGCTTCCGGCGTTGCTTTTCACCGCGCTGCTGGCGCTGTTCATCCTGTACTTCACGATGCCCGTGCTGAATCTGCGTTTCGTAGGCTGGGTCTTCGCTCTGGCCTTCGTGCTGCTGCCACTTCTGGCGGTGAAAAAACTGGCCAGAATACTGAAGTATGTGTACCTTTTGCTAGGGCTCTTCCTGGTGCTGGCGATCCTGTTTTCCGCCGGGATCTTCCGCGCCAAAAGCTACCGGAACCTGCTCGGAGAGGTTAAAAGCACCAATTTCACGGAGTTGATCTCGCCGGTGAGCCTCGACCAGATTCCCACGGTGGATCGCGATTACGCCGCTGCTCTGGCGGAAAAGAAGTTGGGCGACGATTTCGCTTTGGGCAGCCGGGTCACCCTGGGCATTCCCACGCGGCAAATGGTGAAAGGCAAATTGATCTGGGTGGTTCCCCTTTTGCACAGCGGCTTTTTCAAATGGCTGGCCAACCAGCAGGACGGAACTCCCGCCTACATCACGGTTTCGGCGACCAACGCCCAGGACATCCAGTTCGTCCGCGAAGTGAACGGCAAGCCGGTGCGCATCGTCTACCAGCCCAACAGTTATTTCAACCAGAACCTCTACCGCCGCCTCTATCTGCACGGCTTTGCCACCAAAGGACTGGGCGGGCCTACCTTTGAGATCGACGACACAGGCGAGCCTTATTGGACGATCACGCCCTACGTGCATAAAGTGGGCATGAACGGCAACGAAGGCACGGGCATCATCACCATCCATGCCGGAACTGGCGCGATGGCCTACTATCCGCTGGAAAAGACCGCGGCAGGCTGGTCCGACGCCAAGATCCCCGCCTGGGTGGACCGCATCCAACCCGCGGCCTTCGTTTTGCAGCAGTTGGATTGGTGGGGCAAATACGTGAAAGGCTTCTGGAACACGGTGTTCGGCAAGCGCAACATGCTCACGGTGACGAACGGCTACAGCATCATCTACGGCAACGACAGGCGCAGCTACTTTTACACCGGGATGTCCAGCGTGGGCTCCGACGAAGGCACCGTGGGCTTCATCCTGGCCGATACGCGGAACAAGCGCATCCACCTCTACAGGATGAGCGGCGCCACGGAATACGCCGCCATGGAATCCGCGGAAGGCAAGGTCCAGAACTTCAAATACAGCGCCACCTTCCCCATCCTGGTGAACATCAACGGCCTCGCCACCTACTTCATGACGCTGAAAGACAGCGCGGGCCTGGTGAAGCAGTTCGCCTTCGTCTCCGTGAAGGATTTCAGTTTGGTGGGCGTGGGCGAATCGATCAAGATCGCCCGGGACAACTATCAGATGACGCTGGCTAGCAGCCGGATCGGCATGCTGGCGCCGGGTTCCTCGGAAAAGATCGAGTTTGCCGGCAGGGTGGCGCGCATCGGCAGCGACATCAAGGAAGCCCGGAATTACTACTACATCAGCCTCAGCGAAAAGCCCGGCGTGGTGTTCATCGCCACCAGCGACCTGAGCCGCTTTTTGCCGGTAACCAATCCCGGAGATCAAGTGAGGATCGAATACCTGGCCACGCAGGATAACGAGATCAACGTGGTGGGCTTTGTGAACCTGAGTTTGGAAGGTACGGCGCCGCAGACGGAATAAGGCGCGTTTGGAGTTCAAGCGGCCAAAAAAGCATAGCCTGGAAAGGAGTGACAGCAGCCTCCTGAATCATTCACTCCAAAGTGGCTTGGTGGCCTTTGGAACTGCTGGTTGCCACAGTTTTGTTTCATTGGTGAGCCCCTTGGGGGCAACAGAAGTGCAGCCCACAGTGGAGCGTAGCGGAACTGTGGGAAAATGCAAACACAACAACAAGTTAGCCCCTCGGGGGCGACAAAAAAGGAGAACCCTGTGCCCCATTCGATCTGCATTCTATACGCGCATCTTGTGTTTTCGACCAAGGACAGGCAATCGACCATAGATCCAACCTGGCAGGACGATCTGTATTCATACATCGGCGGCATAATCAACAATTTGCAGGGCGGGGTCATTTTGATAAACGGCGTACCGGACCACATCCACATACTCTGCAGGCTGCCCAAAGAGATGGACATCGCGACATTTCTGCGCAATATTAAAGCCAACAGCAGCAAATGGGTGCGCCAGAACCATGCGCCTCAGTTCCATTGGCAGGAAGGGTACGGGGCGTTTTCAGTGGGTATATCCAATGTGGAACAGGTCAAAGCCTATATTCGCAAACAGGCAGAACATCACAAGACTCGCGATTTTAGAGGTGAATACAATGCCCTATTGCGAGCCTGCGGAATTGTTCCGCATGGAGAGGAGGCATGATTGTGTCACCCCCGAGGGGTTTCCTGTAAATTTGCGCACTTACCCACAGTTACGCAACCCACCCCATCACCATGCTGCGCATGATGCTGGGGACCCCGGTTGCTCCACTGTGGGCTAAGCATGTATTGCCCCCGAGGGGCTAATCCTGGCTTCAAATACCTCTATTTGCCTTGCCCATTATCCCGCATAGAGGTTGTAAAAAGGAAATGCCGTTCCTCCGGTCGCATAACCGGTGGAACGGCATTGCTGTATGTCTCAGGCTTCTTTCTTCAGTTCGTGCTCGGTGACTTCCTGCATGAACTGGTTCAGGTAGAGTTGGTGGTACCTGCCGGCTTTGCGCATCAGTTCGCGGTGGTTGCCGGATTCCAGGATCCTGCCTTTGTGCAGCAGCAGGATGCGGTCCACCTTGCGGATGGTGGAAAGCCGGTGCGCCACGATGATGCCGGTGCGGCCTTTCAGCACGGTGTTGATCGCTTCCTGCACGAGCTGCTCGGTTTCGGTGTCGATGGAGGCGGTCGCTTCGTCCAAAATCAGAAGCGCGGGATCGGCCAGTACCACGCGGGCAAAGGCTATCAGTTGCTTCTGGCCAGTGGAGAGCAGGTTTCCCGCCTCGCCGACCTTGTACTCGTACTTGCCGGGCAGGTTCTGCACAAAGTCGTCCGCCTTCACAATCCGGGCAGCCTCCATAACCTCATCGTCAGTGGCGTCGAGGCGTCCGTAGCGGATGTTTTCCAGCACCGAGCCCTGAAAGAGGTGCGGCACCTGCTGCACGTAACCCAGGTGCGAATGCAGCCATTCCAGGGGCAGTTCGCGGTAGTCGGCGCCGTCGATCTCGATGCGGCCTGAAGTGGGCTCGTAGAAGCGGCAGACCAGGTTCACCAGCGTGGTCTTGCCGGTGCCGGTTTCGCCCACCAGGGCAATGGATTCGCCGGGGGCGATCTCGAGGCTGAAATCCTCGAACACGGGCTTGCCTTCCCTGTAGGCGAAGCCCAGGTCGCGGATGCTGATGCGGCCTTGCATGGGGCGCTGTTTCCAGTCCTCGGTAAAGGGCACCGTGCTCACGATCTCCGGCTGCAGCTGCAGCAGGGAAAACACGCGTTCAGCAGCCGCCTGGGCATTCTGCAGTTCGGCAAAGAGCCGCGCCACGTTGGAGATGGGCTCGAACAGCTGCATGGTGTAGCTGATGAAAGCCACCAGGGTGCCGAAGCCCAGAACCCCCGCCAGAACGGAGTTTCCGCCCAACCACAGCACCAGTCCGGTGCCCAGCGCCGAAACTACCAGGATCAGCGGCATGAACAGCGCCGAAGCGATGGCGGCCTTCACGGAGTGCTTGTACATCTGGTGGTTGACGTCCATGAACTCTTCCAGGTTGGCGTCTTCGCGCACCAGAGTCTTGGTGGTCTTGGCGCCGTGGATGCCTTCGCCGAAACCGCTGGTGAGCATCGAGTTCAGTTTGCGCACCTGGCGGTAGGAACGGAACAGGCGGATCTGGAATTTCACGCTGATGAAGGCGATAATAGGCATCAAGGCCAGCAGCACCAGCGCGAGTTTCCACGCCAGGCTGAACACCACGAAGAGCGTGAAGATCATCATCGCCACGCCCCAGACGAGGTCCACGATGCCCCAGGCCACCACGTCGCCCAGCCTGGAAATGTCGGAGGTCAGGCGGGCCACGATCCAGCCAGTGGGAGTGCGGTCGTAGTAGCTGAAGTTCATGCTCTGCAGTTTGCGGTAGCAAGCGGCGCGCAGGTCGAAGTTCATCCCGGTTTCCACGCGTCCCGCGATGTCGATCAGCAGGAACACGTTCAGAAACTGGAACAGGATCAAACCCAGGTACACCGCGGCCAGAGTGCTGATCCCGGCATAGCTGCGCGGAATGATCATGTGGTCGATGCCATAGCGGGTAAGCAGCGGCAAAACGGCGTCCACCAAGGCGTTCAGAACCATCACCACGCCCAGGATGAACATCTTTTTGCGGTGCGGTACGGCCTGTTTCAGCAAGGCCAGCCAGAGTTGCCTGTCGAACTTGCCGCGGAATTCTGTTTCTTTATATGCTGCCATATCAAATCCTCATATTGCTTCACGTTCCAGCTTGTGCTGGATGTTCCAGATGCGCTGGTAGGCACCCGGAACCTTGATGAGATCGGCGTGGGAGCCGATCTGGGCGATGTGCCCGTGCTCCAGCACCACGATGCGGTCGGCCAGCGAAACGCCGGTTAGCCGGTGCGTGATGATGATGGTGGTGGAGCGGCCTTTGCGGTGCAGCAGTTTGCGCTGGATCTCCTGTTCCGTTTCCGAATCCACGGCGCTCAAAGCGTCGTCCAGGATCAGGATGGCGGGGTCCAGGATCAAGGCGCGGGCTATCGCGCAGCGTTGGCGTTGGCCGCCGGACAGGGTGATCCCGCGTTCGCCGATCACGGTGTCGTAGCCTTGTTCGAACTCGGTGACGCATTCGTGCAGGGCGGCTTCGTTGGCGGCTTTTTCCACCTTTTCGGGGGTCGCTTCCGGAGCGGCGATGCCGATGTTTTCCTTCAGGGACCGCGAGTAAAGGAAGGGTTCCTGCAGCACGATGCCGATCTGGCGGCGCAGGGCCTGGCGGTCGAAATCCTGCAGGTCGATGCCGTCGATGCTGATCTTGCCGGCATAGCCGTCGAAGAGCCGCGGTATGAGATTCGTCAGCGTGGATTTTCCGGAGCCCGTGGCGCCGAGGATGGCGATGGTTTCGCCGGCTTCGATGCGCAGGTTCACGCCTTTCAGGATGAGGTGTTCGGCGTCGTAGCCGAAACTCAGGCCCTCAAACGCGATCCTGCCGCGCAAACGCAGATCGGGGCTCAGCTCGACCTCGCCCCGCATTTCTTCCACGGGGGTGTCCAGAATCTCTTTGAGGCGTCCAATGGAGACCAATGCGCGGCCCAGATCGGTGAGGATGCGCCCCATTTCGCGGATCGGCCACAGCAGCATGCCGATGTAGGTGCTGAAGGCCAGCAGGGTGCCCAGGGTGATGGAACCGCGTATCGTCCAGCCGATGCCGAAGATGAACACGGCGGCGATCTGGATCAGGCACAGGGCGTCTGAAGAAGCCCAATACCAGGCCAGCACGGTAATCAGTTTGCGGCATTTGGCGCGGTAGTCGTCGGCAGCGCTCTCAAACCTGCGCACCTCGTGGTTTTCCCGGGCAAAGGCACGCACTACGCGGATGCCATTGAGCGATTCTTCCAGCACGGTGGTGAGGTAGCCTTCCGCTTCGTCGGCGGCCTGGAAACGTTTGCGCACCTGCTTGAAGAACACGTAGGCATACGCGAAGATGAAGGGCACCACGAGGGTGGACACCAGCGTCATCCTGGCGTTCATGTACAGCATGATGGGCAGGATCAGCAGCGCCATGAAGACGCCGCGGGCCAATTGGATCAATTGCTGGCCCAGGAACCTGCGGATGGTGTCCACGTCGGAAGTGCAGCGCTGGATGATGTCGCCGGTTTGCACACGGCTGTGCCAGCTATAAGGCAGCCTCTGGATGTGGTCGTAGAGTTTGTCGCGCAGCCTGCGGGCAAATTCCTCGGAAACCTGCGCGCTCAATTTGCCGCGCAGATAGGTGAGGCTGTGGGCGCAAAGGCTCACCAGCACCACTGCCAGCGCTGCCAGCCACAGATTTCGGGCGATGTAGGGCAGGGCTTCCCACCGGTTGAGCAGCGCGCCCAGGCCAAAAGGCAGGTCGGCGGGCTTTTTCCCCAGCACCGTATCGACGGTGAAGCGGATGATCAGCGGCGTGACGAAGCTGAAGCAGGCGGCGAAGATGATGGACAGCGCGGCCAGCATATACTTCAGCTTGAGTTTGTCCATAAAGATCAAAACAAATTGGATGGCGGACATTTGAATATTACTCCTAAATTGGGCGTTGGATGGGTGTAACGGGTCTGTCGGCCTGGTTTTGAAAGTTGGTGTGTTCCGGTTTCCCGGTCAGAAGCGCTGGGGTTGAGGCGCTTTTACCGGGATTTCGTACAAACAGACGGGCGTTTTGCCGGGTGCCGGGATTTAGGGGCGCAGATTTGGCGGGGCTATCGCGGTGGAGTTAAGGGTGGAAATCCAGGCACAGGGGCAAATGCCGCACACTATTCACTGGGGCGGAGGTCTTGGTAATTCTCTGTTTCATTTGAACTTATCTCCTGTGTCTGTAGATTTACGCGCATCCTCTTCGCCTCCCAAATGCTGTCAAGAATAATTTTTGAGTCCAGTTCAATTAGGGTAGCGGCGCTCGCCGAAGCGCCGTAAAAAGGCTGGATGTAGCGGCGCTCGCTGAAGCGCCGTAGAAAGGTTGGCTGTAGCGGCGCTCGCCGAAGCGCCGTAGAATGGGCAAAGGGGGAAAAGGGCAAAAGGGGCTGGCGCTACCGGAACACTGCTTCCGCCAGCGAATTATCCGAGCCACGCACGATATCATCGGCCAGTTGTTCGCAGCGTTTCTTGATATCGTCGCTGCGCACCGGATCGATCCAGCGGATCTGCTCAAACCTGGCGGCATCCAGTTCGAAAAAGTAGCGCGCCAGGTCCAGCGGATTCACCCATTCGTCCTTCTGCAGCGCCTCTCCGATCACCTTTTCCCAGTTGAACCTATATTTCCCGGCGATGCACACCACATCGGCAAAGTCCTTTATCTCCAGCCTGGGAATGGCGGAAATCTTGTTGGACAGGATATTGAAGATGTTGTCCACTCTGCCCAAACTGGATGACTCTTCGAAGCCTCCGAAATGGCCGGCCAGATCGTTCACCAGATCTAGTTTGAGCGGCGTCGCGTCCTTTCCGAAGACTTCCAGCCTCACAAAATCCGCGCTGCGGGCAAGAGCCTGGAAGGAAAGCTGCTTGCTTTTGAACTCCGATTCCAGCGCCGCGACCAGCTCGCGAAAATTCGGGTGGCCATTGACGAACAGGTCCAGGTCGTCCGAATAGCGGTGCTGGAGGAAATGCCGGGATAAAGCCGTTCCGCCTGTGAGGTAGAAAGGCAGGCCCAGCTTGCTCACCAGGGCCAGGATGTAGTCCTGCAATGGGTAAAGCGTGTTTTGATAGAAAGAGTGGTCCATGGGCTTACCGTTTGGGGAAGAGCCGTTCACCAGCGAAGCGGAAGCGTTCTTGCAGGGCTTTGGAGCGAATGGTCGAGAGCACATGGGGCGACAGGGCCGTTCGCAGTTGTTCCGGGCTGAGCATTCTGAGGACGTCGTACCAGTTTGGAGTGGAGAGCAGGATGCGGCTGTACAGGGATACCGTCAGGGGGTCGCTGGGATCGTTTTTCTGCAGGCGGCTTTGCAGTTCCTGCTCGGAATAGTTGTATTCCCAAAAGAGCCGCGCCAGTTTAGGTCCTTGCATTTTCCTTTTCTCCATACTGAATTGCTTACGATAGAAAAAACTTAAGCCAAATCCTGTCAAGCGCAATGTCGCGGGTCCATTCCGCGCATGCTGTAGCGGCGCTCGCCGAAGCGCCGTAAAAAGGGCTGGATGTAGCGGCGCTCGCTGAAGCGCCGTAAAAAGGGCTGGATGTAGCGGAGCTCGCCGAAGCGCCGTAAAAAGGCAGGACGTAGCGGCGCTC
>CAYSAT010000008.1:0-55269 GCA_964429035.1 uncultured Candidatus Cloacimonadota bacterium
TCTCTTGCAGGCAATCCGATTTACCCACCATAATTGAACTTGAGCCGAATTGAAAAAACTCACACAGATTGCATGTATTGCACGGATTGTCCTTGTAGCATAGGATTGCATCCTGTTGTGTCCTGCGGATTGCATCCGCGGAACGATTCTACCCCGCGGATACAATCCGACGGGGACAACAGCTTGCAAATCTATGTTACGAAGAGCGTCAGCCCCCTATCCCCCGCCATTGCCCTTTTTCCCTCTGTTGTCGCTTCGGCGAGCGACACTACATCGCAGCCACCCGCAATGCGTTCAGGTTGACCTTGTAGCCTCCGGAAACGGTGAGGAAGCCCTTGTGCAGTTCGGAGATGTCGGTCACGCGGGCCTTCATCCACCAGCCGGAGCGCGCTTCGCCGCTGGTTTCCGGAGCGCGGTAGTTGCCGTAGGAATCCAGCTGATTGGGGAAATACACTTCCTGGTTGAGGATGTAGTCGGCGGCTCGGGCAATGCGGGTTTTGCCGTAGAACTGGGTCCAGACTTCCTGGTTGTCCAATACGCGGCGAAACCGGCCCTGGTTGTTGGTGTTAATCCCAGGCGCGGTGAGCATCTTGCCGAGGGCGGCATAGACGAAGGATTGGTCGGTGAGGGCTTGTTCGAGCACAAAATAGTCGTCCACCTGCACGAAATGGGCATCGCTGCCCGGAGCAGTGACTTGCGAGGCGGAGGGGGAAACGACCACCACGTCGGGTGTGGCGGCGTTGATGAGGAAGCGCGGCATGCAGGCAGCGCAAAGCAGCAGGAGCAGAGCCGCGCTGAGAGCGGCAAAAAAAGCGGATTTGGTCATGATGTCCTTCCCTGGGGATTGGGGGTCAGGAACCCAGTCCCAGCCTTTGTTGCTGGTATTTCTTGCTCTGGATGTCCTGCCACCATTGCTCGTGATCCAGATACCAGAGCACGGTTTTGCGGATGCCGGTGGCGAAGGTCTCGCGGGGCAGCCAACCCAGATCGCGCTGGATCTTGGCGGCGTCGATGGCATAGCGGAGGTCGTGGCCGGGACGGTCGGTGACGTAGGTGATGAGTTCGGTGTAGGATTTGAGGCGGTCCGAGGGCTTCAGTTCGTCCAGCAGGGCGCAGATGGTGGTCACGATGTCGATGTTTTTCATCTCGTTGTGTCCGCCGATATTGTAGGTCTGGCCGGGCTTTCCGCTCTTGATGATGGTGTTGATGGCGTCGCAATGGTCGCGCACATAGAGCCAGTCGCGCACGTTCAGTCCCTGTCCGTAAACTGGCAGGGGTTTGTGGGCCAGGCAATTGAGGATCATGAGCGGGATGAGTTTCTCCGGGAACTGGTAGCCGCCGTAGTTGTTGGAGCAGTTGGAGATCAGCACCGGCAGCCCGAAAGTGCGGTGCCAGGCGCGGACAATGTGGTCGGAACCCGCTTTGGACGCGGAATAGGGGGAGGAAGGATCGTAGGGCGTATCCTCCGTGAACATGCCGTCGTCGCCCAAGGAACCGAACACTTCATCGGTGGAGACGTGATGGAAGCGGAAGGCCTTCTTGCCCGCCTCATCCAGGCCGCGCCAATAACGCAGGGCCGTATCCAGCAGGACCGCGGTTCCGAGGACATTGGTGGTGATGAACTCCATGGGGCCGTCGATGGAGCGGTCCACGTGGGATTCCGCGGCGAAATTGACCACGGTGTCGGGATTGAAGGAGGCGAAGATTTCGGCCATGGCAGGGGCGTCGCAGATGTCGGCGCGGCGGAAGAAATAGCGCTGGGGATACTTTTCCGCGATGTCGGCCAAACTGTCCAGGTTTCCGGCATAGGTGAGCTTGTCGATGTTGAACACGCTGCCGGTGAAAGCAGGATCATCGAAGAGGTGGTGGATGTAGTTGGCGCCGATGAAGCCGGCGCCTCCGGTGACGATCACGCGCTGCATATCAGTTGCTCCTGAGTTTGTTGATGAGGTCCTTGAAGCGGGCCAGTTCTTCCAGATTGGCGTATTCGAGGGTGATCTTGCCCTTGCCGCCCCGTTCGCGGACCCTGGCCCGCAAGCCCAGCAAGGAATTGAGGTCCTTCTCAAAACCCCTTAGAAAAGCGGAATTGTCGGCGGTGTGGGCAGGCTTGGCCTGGCTTTGGGCGAAGGTTTTGGCTTTGTCTTCAGCCTGGCGGACCGTGAGCCGGTATTGGACGACGAATTGGGCGAAGAGGGGCTGGAATTCCTGCTCCACGGAGAGCACGGCGCGGGCATGCCCGGCGCTGAGCACGCCCTCGGAAATGAGGTCCTGCACTTCCGGCACCAGTTTGAGCAGGCGGATGCTGTTGGTGACGGTCGCGCGGTCTTTGGAGACGATCTGGGCGATCTGCTGGTGGGTGAGTTCAAAATCTTCCGCCAGGGCTTGATAGGCATTGGCTTCCTCGATGGGATCGAGGTCTTCGCGCTGGATGTTCTCCACGATGGCCAGCTGCAGCTGCTCCTTCTGGCTTACGCTGCGGATGACCACCGGAACGCGGTCCAGACCTGCAAGCCGGGCGGCTTGGAGGCGGCGTTCCCCGGCGATCAGTTCGTAATCCGAACCCTCGCTCTTGGTCACGATCAAGGGCTGGATGATGCCGTTCGCCTTGATCGATTCGGCGAGTTCGGCGAGGCTGTCGGGATCGAAGTGTTTACGCGGCTGGCGCGGATTGTTGCGGATCCGCTCGATGGGCAGGGTGCCGAGGTTGGCTCGGGTATCGGGCTTTTCCTCACGGTCCGGGATCAAGGCGCTGAGGCCGCGGCCAAGGTGTTCGTTCATATTCTCACGTCCTTTCGATGACTTCCGTGGCCAGGTCCAGATAGCTCATGGCGCCGGGCGAACGGATGTCGTAGAGGAAGATGGGCTTGCCGAAGCTGGGGGCCTCGGTCAGTTTGATGTTGCGGGGAATGATGGTGCGGAAGACCTTGTCCTTGAAATAGCGGCGGACCTCTTTCGCCACCTGCATGGAGAGGTTGACGCGGCGGTCGAACATGGTGAGCAGGATGCCGATGATGTTGAGGGCGGGGTTGAGGTTTTTCTGGATGAGGCGGATGGTGGCCAGCAACTGGCTAACCCCTTCCAGGGCATAGTATTCGCATTGGATGGGCACCAGCAGGTCCGTGGCCGCTGTGAGCGCGTTCACGGTAAGCAGGCCCAGCGAAGGCGGACAATCGATGATGATGTAATCGTATTGGGGCAGGACGGGCAGCAAGGCCTCGCGCAATTTGTGTTCACGGGCGAATTCGTGCACCAGTTCGATCTCGGCGCCGGTGAGGTTGATGTTGCCGGGAACGCACCACAAATTGTCCGTGGCAGTGGCGTGGATGGCGTTTTCCATCGGCACTTTTCCGATCAAGGCGTCGTAGATCTGCAGGTCGAGGTTTTCCTTGTCCAGGCCAACTCCGCTGGTGGCATTGCCCTGGGGATCGAAATCGATCAGCAGGGTCTTCTTTTCCAGCACGGCGAGTCCGGCGGCCAGATTCACCGCTGAGGTGGTCTTGCCGACTCCGCCTTTCTGGTTGACTATCGTAATTACTCTTGCCATATATCCTTATACATCCTGTCTGCGTTTTAACTGCATCCGGCCAAGCGCGTAAATTGCCCGGCTGCCGTAATCAAAGTCCTCTTGGTAGAGCAGTTCTGGAGCGTAAGGGGCGATATCCTCCAGTTCCTGCGCCTTGTAAAACAGCATCCTGCCGGAACTTGCCAGCAGGCGGAAAAGGTGCCGCAGGTAGCGCTCTTCCAGGCGCACAGCCCGGCACAGGATGAGGTCGAAACCGTGCCCGGCGACGTAATCCTCCAGGCGTCCGCACACCACCTCGCAGTTGGTAAGATCCAATTGGGCAACCATTTCCTGCAGCGCGGCGGCTTTTTTGTGCACGGAGTCCAGGAGGGTCATGCGGCAGTCCGGAACCGCCAGTTTAAGCGGAATGCCGGGCAAACCTCCGCCGGAACCGAAATCGAGCACCTTTTTCCCCTTGAAATCAATGCATTTCAAGGGCACCAGGCTGTCAAGGAAATGCTTTGTCCACAGTTCCTCATCAGCAGTGGCGCGGGAAAAGAGGTTCAGCTGCCGGTTTTTGGCCAGCAGCAGGGCGTGATATTGCTCAAAGCGGGCCAGCACGGCGTCCGGCTCCGGCAAACCCAAGCCATTGAGAAACGCGGCAAAGGCGGCCTTGCAGCCATTCACGGCTGTTGCTCCGGAGGAAGGTTGCGCAGCAGTGCCTGCACCAGGAAAGAGCGGTCCGAACTCATGCGCAGCAGCGTGGGACGCGCCGAAGGGTGCTTGACCTGCATCAAGGAGCGCGCGGCGATGTAGCGAAACCGTTCGCTGGGGTGGAAGATGTAGCCTTGAAGGAGTTCCACGGAGCGGGCCGTGTGCACCCCAGCCAGCACTGCAAGGCAGGCGGTCTGGTATTTCCGGGCCTGCATCAGGCGCTCCACATAGTTCACCAGCAGGCTGTCGCCCACTCCCGAAATCAGCGACATGGCGTTTTTGGCGGCAAGGCTGTCGGCTCCTTCGATGAGCGGAAAGAGGCGTTCCACGAACGCTGCGGAGTTTTTAGCCAGCAGCTCCAGCACGCGGAATTCGAGGCCGGAATCGGTGGCCATCTTGTTTTCCAGGACGTAGGGGATGGCTTCTTCTGTGCGGCCAAGCAGGATCTCGCGGGCCCTGCGCACCCTTTGGACGGCGCTCCCCACCTCCCATTCCGAGGCTGCGTCGAAGATGTCTGCGATGCTCGCGGTGCTATCCGGCATGGCTGCCGTTTCCGCCAGTTCCTCGATCTCGGATTTGGCAACGACGTTCAGTTCGATGTCCCGGCCAATGCCGTAAGTGCCGCTCTGCCAGGTTTTGTTGTTGGCATACAGGCTGTCCGGATAACTGTCTTTGCCGCCTGCGTCAAGGAAAAGCCCGATGCCGCCGGTGCTGCGGACCAGGTTCGCGCTGCCATAGTTTTGCACTTCCTTACGTTCATAGCGGTCGTCGCCGCTTTTATCCACAAAGAGGGCGACCGAATTGGTGAGGGCCAGGCCGTTTCCTCCGGGTATGGAATAGGCGTCGTTGCCGGCTCCGTCGATAAGCATGCCCAAAGCCCAGTCGTGGCCTGCGCCCTGGCCCGGTCCGTTGCGGCTGTAATAGGCGTCGTCGCCTTCGGCGTCGAATAAGAATCCGCAGGCCAGGTGGATGCCCGAGCCCTGCGGGTAGTAAACCGTGTTGTAAACATCGTTTCCGGCCTCGTCGATCAGCGCGCCGGTGGCGTACCAGTAACCGGAGCCCTGGGCGTAAACTCCGCCCAGATAACGGTCGCTGCCGCTTCTGTCATATAGGAGTCCGAGTCCGCCGGCAAGATCGGGCCGCAAACCCAGGCCCATACCCTGTCCCAAGGTGATGAAGTCCAGCGGCATGAGCGGTTCGTGGTAATACTCGCCGCCGATATTGTAAGAATCCGCTCCGCTTTGGTCCAGCAGCGCGCCCACTCCGTGCGTTCCGCCCAAACCCTGGGCTGTGGCGCTGGCGGAGTAGTTATCATTCCCGGCCTGGTCTAGAAGCGCCGCCACGCCGAACATCGCGGCCCCCTGCGAAAAGAGCCCGCTGCGGTAACTGTCGTCCCCGGCGAGGTCCTGATGCAGGTTGAGGCCCATGAAGGAGGCGAAGGCGAAATCGTCGGCCTGATAAATGTCGTTTCCCGCCAGGTCGGCAGAATATCCGCATCCAAAGGCGCTGCAGAACATTCCGGCGGGATTGGCGTTGCGGTAGAGATCGTCACCCTTCAGATCGGCCAGAATGTAGAAATTGGAGATGTAGGAGGTTTTCAGATCGATCCCGTATACATCGTCGCCGCCTGGCTCCAGCAGGAAGCAGACGGGTTGGCTGGGCAGGGCTTGGGAATCGTATATGTCGTCGCCTGGGGTGCCGATGACCATGAGGCCAAGCTCGGTCTTGCGCAGCAGCGGGCGCTTGTTGCGGTATTTCAGCCGGGAGGCGTTGTCCCTCACGGCGTCTGCCAAGGCCACAAACCTGACCCCGGTTTCCAGCAACTGGTCCAGTTTGATGCCGCCCAGGCGTTCCCGGACTTTGTCCTGATCCAGCCCGGAATAAGCCGGCAGGCCCTGATCCTTGTAGTAACTCTCATATTTGGCAACGTCTTCGGATTCGATGAACTGCCACATCCAAAACGCGGTCAGTTGTTCCGCGTCCTGGCGGCTAAAATCCGCTACAGCGAGGTCAAAGTCTTTTTGCAGATCGCCGAGATTGGTTTCCAGCCAGTTGAAGAGGTCCTCCGGTTTACGGATCCGCTGCCGGAACTGGCGGTCGAAATTGGATTTGAAGAAAGCGTAGTGCCCGGCCTGGAGTTCCGAATCCAGGTTGAAGGCGATGCCCGCCAGATGGGTAAGCAAGCGCGGAACCGCTTCGGGAATGGTGTCCGCGAGCGCGCAGAGTTCCCGCAAATCCTGCAGGTCGGTCAAAGCCTGCCAGGGGTTCTGCAGTTGGCACAACTGCCAGTCCAGTTTGTACTTGGTGCTCAGGTCCCAGTCTTTTTCAAAGTTCAGGTCCAGGCTGTCCAGTTCCGCCGCTTGCAGCATCTCCACCAGTTGCCCGGTTTCCGCCGCCGAAAGCAACGGCTGGGCCTCCAAGCCTGCAAACATCAGGATCAGGGCCATAAAAACAATAGTCAAACGCATAAAATCAGACTCCTTTAGATGTGCCACAAATTGCCGGGGGCGGATTATGTCAACTCCAATCGGTGGCAGCTATCCGCCCCTGACAGGTTTCGAACATGTTTACAGGTATGCTGTTGCGGTAAGCTCCGCCCGCTGGAAGGTTCAGGGCAGATCCCGTTCAGCACGTACAAGGTAGAAAAAGCGGTCTTGCAAGGCTACCGTGTTGACTAGGGTCCCCGTAACTGTAATCCAGAGGTTTTCCGGGCCCGGAGTGAAATAAGGGCTGGTATCCCGGTAAAGATTGTAGCGGTTGGCCGTGATCGGGTAAGTCCAGTTAAGTTGCAGTCCAAAGCCTGATAAGCGGGTCAATTGCAGATCTTCCACCACGGGCAAGGGAAGCCATTCGGTGGCCAGGGTTCCGGTCCAGAGGTTGTTGCTTTCGTTGGTCTCGGCGATGAGTCCGGTGGCATCGACCCTCAACCAGGAATTCCAATTGCCAGGAGCATCCGTGCTTAAGTTCTGGAAGACGACGGACTTGCTGTGGCCGGCTTCGAGGGCCAACTGCTCCAGGAACAGGTCGCCCGGAGTGCCTGCAGGTGGCGCGGTGGGCAGGTTTTTGTAAAGATCCACCCGGACTTGCCCGGCAATGTCGTGGCTGCCGTTGTTGCGGACGGACACAGTTGCCGTGAGCGGCGCGCAGACGTAGTTGTCCGGGCGGTTCCAGTAGACGTCGATGATCTCTAGGTCCACGTCGTTGCCGGTCCAGAAGATGCGGTCGTAGGTATCGTTTTCGAAGGCCGATCCCGCGAAGGCTCCGCTGGCCAGATAGAGGCGCACGATCCCGGCATTCAGTTCCTTCCAGACGTTGCTGGCTCCTGTGGAGACGGGGAACACGGCGCCGGTGATAGTGATTTCCTGGTTGTTGTTGAGTTTAAGCAGGGCGCCGCCTACCGGGTAGATGGTCTGCCCATAACGGAAAGTGCAGTTGTGCAGTCCGCCGGTAAGGGAGCCGGACTGGAAATTCACGCCGTCGCTGTTCATGTATTCGAAGACCACGTAGTTGGCGCTGAGCGTGCCGCCGCTGCGCACCGTGAAGGCGTAGTAGCCGTCACCATAATGTGTGAAGGTGGCAGGGTTGTCGGCGTTGCCCAACACGTCGATCTGGGAGCCGGAATAGATCGCCAGGGTGGAGCCGCCGCCCATGGCCAAAACAGCCGCGGCGTCCAGTTCCAGGGTGCTGCCGTTACGCACGGTCAGGTTCCCCGCGCAGTTCAGGGTATTGCCGTTTAGTTCCAGGCGGCCGTGGTCCACGATCACGTTGCCGCGGCAAGTGATGTCGTTAAACAGATACACCAGATTCGAGCGGGTGGGGATGGGGTCCGAACCCGGGCCGCCTGCTCCGTCTGGCGCGGAAGACTTGTTGATGGTGATCTGATAGAAACTGCTGCCGGCACCGTCAAGATAGATATAGGAGTCCAGTGGGCCGACCAGTTCGAAAACTCCTCCTGCCGGCGCAAAACCTGGTTGGTTGCAGGAAAGGTTCCTGGCCAGGGTCACTTTGCCTCCGGTTATGTTGTAACTGAGGTTGTGGCTGGGAGCGTCAAATATGTAGACTCCCTGGTCCAGATAGTTGAGGCTTCCTCCGGAAATGGTGATCGAGGCATCGGCGTCGTAGCCCCAGAAAGCCGCTCCGGTGCCGCCGGAGACGTTCACCGTGCCGCCTGTGATCTGGAGGGTGCCGTTGAGGTCGATGGTTTGGGAATTGTCCTGGCTGATGTTAAGCGTACCGCCGGTATTGCAATAGAATCCGCCGTACATGCCGTTATCGGCGAGGTCGAGGATGGTGAGGGTGCCGCCCAGGACGTCCACAGCGCCGGCGGTCCAGTCGTAGGAGGCGATGGTGACCACACCCGCAGCATAGTTCACGCGCAGAGCTCCGCTGGATTTATTCACCTCGAGGATGTTGAAGTTTTCCGTGTAGTTGCAGTATTGGTGTCCGGAGCCATTGAAGACCACCCTTCCTGTGCGGGGTAAGAAAGTCCCGTCCATGTGCATCCAGTTACCGGCAACGGTGATGGTGAAAACCACCGAGGAGGAGTTCATCACGTCCAGCGTTGCGCCGGTATCGATCAGGATGTCCCCTTTCACTATGAGGTCGGCGCCCAAACGGTAGTAATCCCGGACGAAGACCGAGGGCAGCCAGTTGCCGCCCGAAACGTTCAGGGTGTAGGATCCGCCGCCATACCTTTGCGTGAGGACCACTGTTCCTCCTGCGGGTTGGAAAGTGCCGGCGCTGGTGGCGCTGATCCCGTCGCAGTAGATGTACCCGTCTTCGATGGTGGTTGAGGAGCCGGCATTCACTACGATGGTGTGGTGGGCCAGATGCAAATCACCTTCGTCGATCGAGAGCGTCCCGTTCAGATAGGTGGTGCGGGGGAGTAGGGTGGATTCGTCGCAATAGAAGGTGCTGTTGCCAATTTCCAGCGTGCTGGTGGCATAAAAATATGGTTTGCCATGCACGGTGGCGTCGTTGGTGTGCATATCCAGGGTGCCATGGAGGTTCAGGGCTCCGTCCACGATCAGATCGTTGAAGAAAAGGTCCAGTGAGTTATTCTGGGTGATCGTGAGATATCCAGCCACGTGCAGGTCGTAATCGCTAGCGGGGTCAATTTCATAGCCGGCTCCCGGAGTTGCTCCGCCCACCACCAGGCTGCCCAGTTGCGAACCCTCCGCCTCGATATTGATATATGAATTCAAGGTGGATTTGAGCGTGATGAGCACCGCGGCGGGGATGACCACGCTGGCGCTATTGTAGATATTCCAGCTCTGACCGCATTCGATCTCCCCGGCAGTCAGCGCGGCCACTGACCCGCTGTACCAGGAGATGCTGCCGGAAGTGTACACCCGTCCCAAAGCGTTGGCCATGTTCAGGGTGCCGTAGATATCCAGCAGATCGCATCTCAGCACCTCGTCCTGGATGGCCAGCGTGCCCGATTGGACCAACACGTCTCCGGTGCAGGTGACGTCCGTGGCCAGATAGATGGCGGCCGCTGTCTTGTTGATCTTCAGGTTGGCCAGGGAACAGGGGCCCAACGCTCCGGCGTCCATGTAAATGAAGCGCTCGGTAGCGCCGGTCAGTTCCAGGGTGCCACCGGCTGGAGCGATGTTGCGAGTACAATAGAAATTGCCGGTGGTGCTGATGGTGCCTCCGGTGACGTTCATGGCGAAGGTGTAGCTGCTGGAGCCGTTGATATTGATGCCCACGTCGTGGAAGACGAAGGAGCCGCCGCTCATGGTCAGGTTCGCGTTCTGCCAGTTGGAATAGGTGGAGCCCGTGGTTCCCCCGTAAACGTTGATCGTGCCTCCATTGGTGAAGGTCACCAGGGCGTTCAGGTCCACCGAGCCGTCGTAATTGCTGAGGTTGATGGTGCCGCCGGGGTTCACGTAGTAGTTGCCCACAATGCCGCTATCGAGGAGGTTGCCGGCGGAAAAGGTGCCCTGCAGGACGTCGATGGCGCCCGCGGTCCAGTTGTAATTGGCGGCGTACACTTCCGCGTTGGAATTGTTCACTCTTAGCGCGCCGCCGGATTTATCCACTTCCAGCAGGTAGAATTCCTCGTCGAAGTTGCAGTATTGGTGCGCCGAACCATTGAAAACCACCGTGCCCGTGCCTTCGGTAAAGGCCGCGGGGCCCACGGTGTTCGCCCAGTTTCCGGCAATCTCGATGGTGTGGTTATTCGTGGCGAAGACGCCGCTGTCGATCTGCAGATTTCCTTTCAGGGTGAGGGGATAGGAAAGTTGCGCGGTGCCGGTCTGGCTGAACGTGATGTTCTTCAGGTAGCAATTGGTGTTTTGCAGCCCGATGGAGACGGATGTGCCGTCCATTACGAGGGTGCCGTTGTTCCATTTGATGCCCGGGGTGGCGCCGTCGGGATTGTTGTCGAAGATGCTGCCCTTCAGGATGGTGTTGCCGGTGTAGTAGTGGTAAAAGTTGCTGTTGCCGGAGTTGGTGACGCTGCCGTTGATGGTGAGCGGCTGGGTGGATGAGGCGCTGATCGAGAAGATTCCCGCGGTTTTGGCCACCCAGAGGGAACCAATCGCGGTGTCCGGATCGTAATTGATGATGTGGGTGTCCGCCAGGCTGCCCTGGAACTGGAAGATCCCGGTGTACATGTTCACGTTCGAACCGTTGAAGAAGGTCATGTTGCCGGTCACGTTGATCCGGGTGTTGGAAGTGATGCTGGCAGTGCCGCCTGGCTCCCATTCCACGTCTCCGCCCACGTTCACCATGCCGGTGCTGCTCATGTTCAACGTTCCGGAGACATACATCCCCACAGAAACGTTAAGGTCGTAGGCGGCGTTCACCGTAAGGCTTGCTCCGCTCTCCAGATAGAGGTTTTGGCAATAGGATGCCGCGGCGATCCAGGGAAAGTTGGTTACGCCGGCGGAATTGACGATCACGTCCGTGGTTGAGGTGGGTACGCCGGCTGGACTCCAGTTCGAAGCCGTGCTCCAGTTCCGGCTGGTGGCTCCGGTCCAGGTGGAAAGTCCTGCCAGGGGGATCAGGACGAGGCTGATCAACCCAAAAAGCAATAGATATCTTTTCATGTTCTCTCCTCTGTTTATAGGATTCCGGGATCACGGGATAGATTAACCCGGGGCTGGTTTGCGCAGCTTGCAGGATTGCTGGCGCAACTCGACCGCTTGGTTTGCAATGTTTGAGGCAAGAATAAATTAGTCAAGCAGAAACTGACCGGATATCCATCCCGGGAAATATCTTGACACCAGCCCGGCCTCTTTTTTTGCAGTTAACTGCTGTTTTAACGGTAAATCTGACAAGGATGGTCCATGAAGAAAGAGCAGTTTGAGCAGTTCCTGCAAGCCCATGAGAAGCGCATCTACCATTATTTGCTGACGCTTGTGGCCAACGACAACGATGCCAACGACCTCGTCCAGATGGTCTTCATCTCCTTCTACGAACACATCGACCGCGTAGAGGAGCCCACGTCCCTGGCCTATCTCTACCGCATCGCCTACAACAAAAGCATGACCTTCCTCAAACAAAAAAGCCGCTACGTGAACCTCGAACCCCACTCTTTCGACAACCTTCCAGACACCAACAAACCCGAGCCCGAGCCGGATTATTCCGCCCTAAAAGATGCCCTGCGCGAACTCCCGCCCCGTCTGGCTACCGTGATCCACCTGCAATACTACGAAAACCTCAGTTATAAAGACATTTCCGCCCAATTGGGCATTAGCGTCAAAGCGGTGGAATCGCTGCTGGTGCGCGCCAAAAAGCAGTTGCGCCAAAAATTATTGAGGGATGGGCGCCTGGGGAGAGTATAGAGATATGAAACTTTATTACCGGGAAGGGCCGTGCGCCAACCCAGCGAGGAAACCATGAGTTGCAAGAAAGCAAGACGCCAGATCGACCTGTTGACGGATTTCACTCCGGACGGGATCTCTCTGCGCGCGCTGCAGCCGCATCTTGCCAACTGCGCTTCTTGCGGCGCCTATTTGGAACAAGCCAAAAAACTGGGGCAAGTGCTGCGTCCTGCGCCCCAGCCGGAATTTCCCGCCTGGCTGCACCACCAGATCCTGAGCCAGGCCGCCAGCCACGACCGCAAGCGCCTGTTCATCAAGCACCGCCGGAAACTCCAGCTCATCCCCGCAATGCTGGCCCTGATCGTCAGTCTTTCCCTCGGCGCCCTGATCGGCAAGGCTGCCTACGGCACGGTCAATCCTTTCCCCCAATCCAACACCGTGGCGGCAACTTCCCGCGCCGGCCAGATTGCCAGTTTCGGAGAGAGTTCCCTTGTGGACGACATCTATTCTTCGGGAGGATCGAATGAGTAAACGCCTGCTGACCATCCTGCTCTTGGTATCTTTATTCCTCAACGCCGGCATCATCGGAGGACTCTTTGTGATGGGCATTTTCCGCCACAACCACATGGTGCACCACAACTTTCCCCCCGAAGCAAACCGCCGTGCCGAAGACCGCCAGCGCCTCGCTCCCCGGCTTTGGGAAGATCCTGCCATCAGCGTTCTGCGCGATAGCTTCCGCGTAACCAAAGACCAGCTGATGCAGGAACTGGCCAGGGAAACCATCGACGACGCCAGGATCAACGCCATCATCGAGCAGTCCGTGGACGCCCAGGGAACCATGGAACGCGCCCTCGGCCACCGATTGCTGCAGATCAGAAAGACCATGAACGCCAAAGAAGCGGAGGAATACTTCGCCCGGCGTTCCGAAAGAGACTTTAGAAACTACGATAGGAGAAAGCCCCAATGAACAAACTCATACTCTTCCCCCTGGCAGTTCTGCTGCTGGCCGGAATGCTCTTCGCCGAAGGCGACATGAACCACAAACTGATGCTTAACCCCAACGCCAAAGTCGGCCCCGGACCCAACGACAATCCCAATCTCAAGCCCCGGCTTTCCGATGACTGCGCGGGCATGGACATGATGCAGGACCTGAAGCTGACCGACGCCCAGAAAAAGAAACTCGACCAACTCCGTTTCGACCATCAGAAGGCCATGAACTCGCTGGAAGCGGAAATCGAAAACCTGCAGATGGACATCCGCCAGGCCCTCAAAAACGACGATTTCACCGTCGCCAAAAGATACACCCAGCAACTCTTCGACAAAAAACTGGCCCATGCCACCGCCCGCCTCAACCATATGGAACAGGTGATGCAAGAACTTGAAGCCGAGCAGAAGGAGATCTTCCGCACCATGCACATGCTTCAGGGCGAAAACCCGATGGGCATGCAGCACGGCAAACCCGGCCTGATGAACAAGAAAGGCGCGCCCGGACATCAAATGCAACCCCTGCCCGGCAAAGGCATGGAAGGCTGCCCCGGCAACGGTTGCGGCCCGATGAACATGCCGGGCAAAGGCATGCCTGGCGCTCAAATGCACAAGCATGGGGAAAACTGCACTGGTGATTGCCCCGATTGCGCTGGCGGCAAGGAAAAACCCCTTAATAACAACCAGAAACCAAAAACTGAATCTCTCAAGTAGATCCCTACCCCCCTCCTCAGTAAAGATGAGATGCGCCCGGCCTTTGTGGTTGGGCGCTCTTTTTGGGGTGATCGGGTGAACGGGTTAAGCGTCAAAGGGTGAAAGTGTGTAACACCTGAACCTGGTATCTTGCGAGGCCGGATTCCGTTCCTGCAAAAACAATCCGTAGCGTAGGATTCCGTTCCTGTAGTTATGTAGAATTTGAATGCTACACTACACCCCCAACCCTTCACTCTCAACACCATCTTCCCCAAAGAAACGGGAACCCGGAGTTTGCGCTCCGGGCTCCCTGCTTGAGCCACTGCCGTTAGGCTGCCTTGAACCTGCCGCCCAATTTACTGAACAGGATGTCCAGCAGCATCAGGATCACCAGTTCGAAAAAGGCCTCTTCGTCCTCTTCCTTGATCAGGGGAATGTCCACCACACGGTTTACCTTGCCGGCCAGTTCCTTGGCCAGCGCCTTGATTAAGTTCGGATCCATTGTCCCTCCTTGGGGTGAATGGGTTTGTGGGTTAAGAGGTGATTCGTTAAAAGGGCGAAAGGGCGAAAGGGCAAGAGGGATCGTTTTCGCGGGACTGGGGTACGAAGTGTTCGAGCCTTGCGCAGCCCCTTTAGCCCCTTTGCCCTCTTGCCCGCTTCAGGTGTTACACCCTTTCACCAAAGGTAGTAGCGGACTGCGTCCGCACCCTTCCACCCTTTCACGTTGTTCTTTAGAACACCCCGGTCAGGTCGTCATAGACGCTGATCGCGGGCAACATCCCGTTGTCGATGCAGTTCTTCACGGTGTTGATGGTGGCGCCCAGGGTGTCCACATCCTCGTCGTTGACGCTTGCCAGGTCCACCGTCTCGGGATTGGCGTCCTGCCAGGCGTACATCGCTTTGATAAACAGCGCGTACGAATTGGGCGGCCACTCGGTCTTGGGCACGTTCTGGGTGGCGTTGCGCTGCGCGTAGGTCTTGAAGTCGTCCCGGTAGTCCTGGGACGCGCTCAGCCACAGGTCGCGCAGGTTGCTGCCCACGGTTCCGAGCAGCGCGTTGTTGGCGTTCAGCGTGGGATACACGTACTCGCGTCCGATGCACAGTTTGTCGTCGCGATAGGATCCATACACCATCTCGTCGATCGTTCCAGAATAGGTCTGGATGCCGTACTTGAATTTGACCTTCATGATAGAAAGCCCTCCGTAGTTTTATTAGGGTGGAACAGCAGAACAGTGGAACAGGGGAACAGGGGTTCGCTGTCGCCCCTCCGTTCATCTGTTCATCTTTTCATCTGTTCAACTAATCTCCCTCCAATAATAGTGGGACACACTTTAGATCTCCTGCGTCATCAATTCATAGCCGTTCACAGGCGAGAGCAAGCCCGCCTCCACGGCTCTTTTAACAGAGATGCAGGGCAGGTCGTGGTCGTAGATGAAAGCGCGCGTGATCGTGCTCAAATCGAGGCTCAGAACCTCCCCTGTCATTCCAGAGGAGGCTGGAATCCAGTCATAACCGCCCTCTCCGTCCGGAACGCCCACATACGTCTTCGCCATAGCCCACATCAGCTTGGTGAAGGCGTTGTACCAGTTATTGAGCGGATGGCGGTAGTTGGCGGCTTTGCGGTTGTGCAGTTCCACATACATCGCCAGGTCGCGCTTGTAGCCCACGGAAGGAGTCAGCGCCTTGAGTCGCGCGGAAATGGCGGTGAAGAGGTCGTTCTGCGCGGTTTTACGGCGCTTCACATGGGGACGGACGACCATCTGGCGCAAGCGGGGATTGTAGTAATAGACCAGGCCGTCACACTTGCCGCTGTAGGCTTGGATCATGTTTTTGAAGATTGCCTTCATTTTTTCTCCTTTTGGGTGGAATGGTGGAACAGGTCAACAGATCAACAGATTAACAGATCAACAGATTAACAGGGGCTCGGCGACAGCTCCCCTTTTCATCTTTTGCTCTGTTCATCTGTTCATCTTTTGAGGCTTCCCAAGCCATCCCCACTTGACGCCCAAGCCATCTCCGGCCAGGACTTTGCCTGAATATCGCTGGGGGATAACCCGGGCTTGCATTTCCGAGGGATTGCCCTCTGTATATAGTGGGACACACTGCGATGCTAATCAGGCGCGGAATATAGCAATACACCTGTGCTGCTTATTAGCCTCTATAGGGTTGGATCATGTTATTGGAAGTAGGCTCTTAGGGACTCTCCTTTGGTTGATTGAGTGAGTAGGTTAAAGGGTGAGGTAGGGATCGATCGGGATCTGTACATCAGTCCAAGTATATTTGGTTATATGCATAGCAGAGAGAATGGCCGGGTTAGATGTAATAGAGATGTTTGATTGACTTTCGCTTGACAATAAGACGCGCAAACTTTTTTATGACATTATCTTTCAAAAATCTGCATTTGATTAGCTGGAGTATAAAGGAGATCATACATGGGATTTTGGAGTTCAGTAGCTAAGGCAGCAGATAGAGCCATAGCAAAATCTAGAAGGGATAGACTAAAGGCTATTGCTCTTGCTCAAAGAGCAGATAATTCTAACATCGATATTGTTTTTCAACACCTTAGAATCATCATCGATAGCATATCAATTGTCAGGAATACAAGGAATTACGCGACCAAAGTAATGCGTTACAAGCTAATTGAGGAACACCTTATTTGCTTCAATAACACCGAAAACAATCCATATTTTTCAAAAACTGCCACATGGGGTCCGTTTGTAGCAAACTATTATAATGGTTTGAATGAGATTATTCGTCTTGACGAAGAGTACAAAGAACTTGTTGGCAATATTCAAAGAAACCGACCTAATCTTGTTTGCCCCTACTGCAATAACGTTATTGAAGATATTCTGTCCAAAAACTTAAATTGTAAGACGTGCAGCAAGAAATACATTAAATTCAAATTAAATAAAGACGAATCCCTCCTGATTACAACTGAAGAAAAAGAGAAAATAATTGACATTCAGAATGAAACCATACAGGTTCCCATTCCCGAAAATCTATTTGAGTGCCTTGTAATAGACCCAAGAGTTCAAACCAAAATAAACCAGTACTACGAAAAAACAACTTAGATATTAAATCCTCTGATGAATTATTGCAATAACTTATGACATCATACAGATAGACATCGTCTCTTATTACTGCTGCTTCATTTTTGTACCATAAACGAAAACACCTACCAGACTGACAAGAGAAGATATTCCAATTATTGCTCCTACTGTTTCATGCCCTAAGTAAATTAAATATCCAGCCATTGCGATAGAGCCAATAGCAATAAGAAATCCGAATATTACGCCTAGGGTTGAATTAAAACACTGAGTTTTAGTATACCTGGTTTCCATTTTATGTCTGTGATCAAGTTGTTTTTCATATGTAGTTAATATCCTGTCCGCTGATCCTGGGAGAATGCTTTCATAATCCTTAAACTGCGCTGCAGGAGGTAGTGGACCTTGATAAGAATAAGCTGCAAGGATTCTAGAGTTGTTATTCTTAGTAGGCTGTGGGTTATGCTTTGATGGTATTTTGCTCTTGTTTGACACAACCCAACTCTTCACGAATCTGTTCTATTGCTCTCCACATGTCTTTCCCGAGTGCTTCCCAATCATTGTTTATAGCCTCATTATCCACATCAGCTGCTGTCATGGACCCAGGTCTGTCTAATACCTGGACAAAATCAAACAGCCTTGCAATACCTTGAATGAATGGACTAATCTTTATTTTGCAATTGACCGGTTGAATATCCATATATGATTCCATGTTTTTCCTCTCTTATAAAGTCTATGACTAAAACTCCTAGCTGCCATTCCCGACGACTAACAGATTTCTGTCAAGGTTTTTTTTGATTGCTTCAAATAGATACTTGTAGAATCGCGTAAAAATAAGATGCTTGTATTCATGGATTCGAAATCGCAAATTAACAGAGCTGGGAAACGCTAGTGAATTTCATAAAAAGTTAGCAGACAATGATATAAGTGTTCAAATTCACAAAAATCGGAGTCTATGCCCCTGCCTAACAAAGTAGATGCGATGCTGAGTGATGTTAAGGATGAGATATTGTCTATCAGGCACATAGATATATTTATATAGTATATAATTATATTAATATATTGCTTATATTGCATACTCAAGACCTCTGCTACTATGCCGGTCCCCAACTTTTTTATACCCCTCGTTGGGGGTCGCCTGCTGCCAACAAGTTTTCTGGAGGGGTGATTTTAAGGGGTTAGCTAGTTCTTATCTCCTTCTACTCATTCTGGTGAGAGTGGGGCTGGGTTCTGATTAGATTCCTTCAAGACCTGGATACCTAATTGCGCTGTTTAACAATCTAAGAAACATGATCTGCCGGCAGGGGGCACAGAGTGCTTGAATATGTGAATTTCAGGCTTAACACCTTGCCAGAGTGTCAGTCGGAAATTCACAAGGGGCTGTGGATGGATGTGAATTTGGCGAATCTGGAAGGACAAAAACAGGGAGCGGAGAAACCCCGCTCCCTTGCTTCAGATCTGATGTTGAGGCATTAGGAGGCAAACCCCCCGTTCCAAGACTGCAAAAGTTCCGAAGCGAGCACGTATTGCTTTCCGACCTTGTTGTTACCCGAAACGTAGCTCTGCACCGTTATCGCCTCGCGCTCGATGAGTGTTTCGATACACTCTTTGAAGTCGCGCTTTTTCATGTGGGAGGAATTGAGCAGCGCGGAGTGAGGCGCTTTCCCGCCGTATTTGTTGATGATGATGTCCACGAGTTTGCGCTCGCCCGCCAGTTTGTCCTGCTCGTCCATGATCTCCAGGAGGGGGATGGTGTTCTCCATGTAGAAATCGCAGAGGTGGAAGGCCTGCTGCGCGGTTCCGGCGTCCACGCGGTTATTTGCGAAGAAGCCCTCCAGGCAGTTGCATTTGATGGAGGAGGCCAGTTCGCGGGGATATTCCGCCAGCGTGGCGAGGATGCAGAACTTGAAGAAATAGCCGTCGTAGATGCGCGTGAAGTAGCTCATCAGGGCGTCGTTCTGGTAGGCAAAATACTGTCGGTAGCGCTCTTCGTAGAGTTTGCCGCGCAGTTCGAGCGCCGCGTCGGAGAGTTCGAGGCGGTGGTTGCCGGGCAGTTCGCGCCAGGCCTGGAAATAGGCGGCGTCGAAGACGGCGAGTTCGCTCTCCAGATCGTTGGCGGGATGCGCGGTGAGGTCCACGTCCTCCAGATTGATGTTGCGCACCACGTAGAAGAGCATCCGCTGCAGGAATCCGCCCAGCTGCTCCGCTCCGTCGAGCATGGTTTTGTAGAGCCAGCCTTCGGTGGAGGCGGCGGCGATGGAGAGGGCGGGCCGGATGATGCGCTCGGTGCGCTCGCGGTTGGCGATGGTGCGGTCCACGTTGTCGTAGAGTTCGGTGACGGTTTGTTTGTAGCCGGCGTTGTAGGATTTGTTCATCTCGTGGAGCCAGCCGGCCAGCTCGTTGTGGACGAAGAGGCGGCTGGGATTGACGGAGAGGTAGCTCATCAGTTTGGAGAGCGTGGTGCCGGTGAGGGTGAGCGCCCGCTCCTCGTATTCCTTCAGGGGAGCGGATTGGAGCGCTTCCTCAAAGGGTTTGACGGTGTAGCTGCCAAAGCGCAGGGCGGTGGTCTTGCGGCTGATGCTGGAGGGTCCGATCACGCAGCTCCAGATATTGGGATAGATGCGCGTGGAGTTATTGACCATATAGACCCGGTTGCCCACGTTGACGGCGCAGAACGGCAGCCAGGCGGTGAGCAAGAGGCCGGGCTTGGCGTCCGTGTGCCGCGTGGTGAGGGCAAGGTAGTCCCGCATGAAGCCGGGGAGCAGGGAGATTTCCAGCTCGCGGCTGCGGTGCTTTCCGAAGAGGGCGATCAGCTCAGAGCGCATTGTTTCCCCCTTGGGTATTAGCCCGGTGTTTTGAAGTGCCAGGAAGGGGCAAAAGGGCAAGAGGGCAAGAGGGATGGGTAAGTCCCAAACACGCCATCGAGAGTTCGGAGCCAGTGGCCTCGTTCCCCCTTTTTCCCTGTAACCTCATTTCCTTGTTTGGCCCGCTGAGTGGCCACCCTGCGCAGCGCTTTTCCCCTTTTACTCTGTTGCCCTTTTCCCCTTTAAACGCAGCCATAACGCTCCCCCAGATAGAACAGGGTCGCCAGGGAAAGGGTATGCACCTTGCGGAAGGAGCGCCAATGATGGTCGAGGTCCTTCTGCGTCTCCTGGGGGTATTGGGGATTGCCCAGAAAGAGGTCCCAGAGGGGCTTGCCTCCCTCGCCAAATCCGGCGTAAAGGGCCATTCCGACGCGGATCCAGTCCCGGTAATCGATACGCAGTTGTGCAAGCTGGGAGACGACGGAGCGGGCTTTAGAGAAGTCGTCTGAAGAGGTGTAAAGGTGTAAAGGTGAAACAGTGGAAAGGTTCGTAGTTTCGTGAACGGCGACTGAAGAGTCTGAACTTTGCGCAGCGTCTTTTCCACCTTTCCACCATTCCACCATTCCACCCAAGCTCTGCACCCACTCCGCCTCCTTCAGCGCGGAAGCCACATCCACCGCCTTGAACGCGGAATTGTAGAGCAGGCCGGGATCGAAGCTGTAGAAACACGCCCGGCTCCAGTCCGGCGTGGCATCGGGTTTGAGGCCCAAAGCGCGCTCCACCTGCAGCGCCAGGTATTGCCAGAGGACGCGGTAATCCTCCTCACGGGTAACGGGGCGGTCGAACTGGGCCACCAGTTTAACGCCGTCGCGCACGCTGCGAAACGCCCAGCGGAGGAAGGTGAGTTTGTCGATCGCCGCTTGTTTGACGGCTTCGATGTTCTCCACGTGGTCGAGGTCGAAGATGGCGAAATTGGCGTATTTCACCGTGGAGTTGGAGCGGACGCGCTCGCAGACGGAGCCGAGGAAGTAGGGCAGGTTGGCTTTCATCGCCCGCGCCAGCTCGGCATTGGGGACATTGCGGATGGTTAGGATGAGGACGCGGATGTCGGTGCCCTCCACGCATCCGGTCTTGACGCACTCCATCACGTAGCTGATGTCGCGCACTTCGATGAGGTTCGGCGCCGAGACCCGATGGCCGACGGTGACGGCGTAGCGGATGGCGGAGTTGGGGAGTACCTTGTCATCCCGGACGCCAGTTTCCGCCTCTGAGTCATCCCGGACGCCGGGGCCCCCACGCAGTGGGGTGGCTGATCCGGGATCCAGTCTTTTGGAATTATGCCCGGTTGCGTCTTCCTGGACGGCCTTAGTTTGCATCTGATTTGGAATCTCAAGGACTGGATCCCGGGTCAAGCCCGGGATGACTGCGGCGGGACTGAGTTGCTCGGTTGAAAGGACTGGGTCCCGGGTCAAGCCCGGGATGACTGGTGTGGTCGCATCAGCGTGCGACCCTACGGACGTGTTCTCCGCATCATTGGCATGATGCGCTACTTTGGGCAGTGTGTTTTTGGGTTCCATTTGGAACCTCCTGAGTTTGGTAGTACCCCGGAAAACCGGGATCCACACTGCTACGTTCTCAATTGCCCAGGATAGCGGGAATTTGAGAATTTGAGAAGCCGTAAGTCCTTGAGGAGAAGGCGAATGATGGGCAAAAAAAAGCCGGGATATTATTCCCGGACTTCTCAAAACGGGCTTGGAGAATTTGCGAATTGAGAATTTGAGAATCTACACCCGGTAGTGCACCTGCAATTGGAAATGGATCTTGAGGGTTTTGTCGCCGGGCCGGGCTTTGGTGCCGGGCAGCCAGGTGAAAGGCTTGGCGTCTTTGGCCAGGCCGAACAACTTGCGGAAGGCGGTGTTGAAATCGGAGACCACGCCCTGGTTGTCGCGGCGCAGGTTCAGGGGGGCGTTGACGCTGGTTCCATGATAGGAAATGGCGGGCTCGTGGGGGTCCGCGGCGTGTTTGTCGTAGTCGATCAGCAGGCGCAGGGCGCTCTTGGAAAAGAGTTCCGTGAGGCCGAAACGCGCTTTGTAGCGTCCGTAGGTGACCCTGACGTTCTTTTCCTTCTGGTTGATGTGGACGCAGAGCTTGCCGATATCGGAGACGTCCCAGGTTTTCAGGGCTTCGCGGCTGTCGGAGGGCTGGGCTGGGCGCTCTTTGGACTCTTTAAAAACTGGGTCTTGGGTAACACACCCCGTGTTCCCGGGATGACAGGCTGCGCCTATGGCATCAGAATCGTCTTTCTTACTGAGTTTGTCCATGATGTAGGTGTATAAACTAAGCTCGGCAATACAATCCTCTTCCGTCAAGCCCAACCTGATCTCCGCCTCGTCCTGGGCCGCTTCCAGTTCTTGCCTGGTTAGCTGCCGCTCCAGTAGCCGTTCGTATTCAATATCAATCAGGCCAAGATCTTCGGCTTTGGCCATTAAAGCCCAGATGTAAGCCTCATAGCAGTCCTTATCAACCCCAATTCCGCTATGGTAAAGATGCGATACTTCGGTTTGGGCGGGCGCTATATCGCCGCAGGCAGCTCTGAGCAGGTATTGGAAAGCCTTTTTGCCGTTCTTGGTGATACCCTTGCCGTCTCTCAAGAGCAGACCGAGTCTGTACATGGCCATGTGATGCCCCTGATCCGCGGCTTTTTTGTACCATCGGTACGCCGCTTGAAGATCAATGCCAGCAACACAATAGGGCTCGCTAAAAGCCGAATGATATGCCCATAACCCCTCTTCATAGATCGCGCCCAGCCTGTATTGCGCGTTAACATAATCCTGATTGGCGGAATCATGATACAGATCAAGCGCCTTGCGCAATTCGCCAACGCTTCCAGCATTGTATTTTTCTATGATACTGGCGCTTTCAAATTGCCCTTTCATGTCTCCCTGATCTGCGGCCATCATATACATTTTCAACGCTTCTGCAAGGTCTGTTTCCACCCCCACGCCCAGGTAATAATACATCCCCAGCCATAATTGCGCTTGCACATCCCCGCTCTCCGCTTTCGCTTTCAGGGCCTCGATACCAGGTTTTTTCTTGTCCAAAACGAACCTCCAAATTCAACATTCTGAAGACGAGAATTTGGAGGCCGGACTTAGTGTCAACAGCATTCCGGAACTATTTTTGAGGTAGTGGCGGAAGCTGTTCTGGACTGATGTTTTAACTTCAGGGCAGGGGGGTTATTCCCTCAAGCGGCGCATAACTTCATCTTCCGGCATCCCAGGCTCCAAGCCCAGGGAGCTGATGTCAAAAGCGCCGCGGCCATAGTATTTGTAAGCTTTTACCTTATAGAACATGAAGGGCGAGAACAACCCGGCCAGAGGATGCGTGTATTGCAGACTACTGGTAGCGCCAAGATAGGTGTATTCTCCATATGGGTCAGAGGCATGGAAGACAAGGTAGTAATCTGGTGTTACAGGGGTATTAAATATGGTTTGGGTGACTGCATCCCAAGTCAAAACAACATTGTTCCCATCCATTGAAATAAGCGGATATTGCGGAGCTTGGGGCGGGACATGTATTCCAGTTCCGGTAAGCCGGATTTTGAGCACGGGCGAATTCACAGCATCGCTTTCGATATAGAGGGTATCGGAAAATGCACCAACTACAATGGGAGAAAATCTGACATAAAGCGTGTCTGTGGCTCCGGCCGATAAAGGCAAACCGGCATGGGGATAGTTCAGTTCAAACTGGCTGGCAGGATTGTAGAAATGCACGGAGTCGACGTCCAGTTCGGCAAGAGAGGTGTTTTTGAAGGTAACCGCCACCCAGTCTGATGTTCCTTCTACAGGCACAGAGCCGTAAGATATCGAGGTATCTGACAACAGCGCTATCCGGGGCAGGAAACTGACCTCCTGCACAGGGGCAAAGACCGAACCCTGAAAGGCGGTGTCTATGGCCTGCACGCTCCAGTAAAAGAGGTCCGGTAAGGTGGAGCGCTTGATCTTCCAACTGCAATTCGAATTTGCGTAGCCCTTAACTGGGATTCGCCTATAGCCCGAAGAGGAGGACATGGGCGACATAAAATCACAAGCACCTGGTGTAGTCCCTATTCGTAGGGCATAATTCAAGCCTGATGAAGGTGTTTGATTATCAATTGCGGCATCCCAATGGAATTCAACATTAGTTCCATTTACACTTGCTCTCAGGTTTGATGGTGCAAAAGGAGGATTGCTGGCATTTGCGGTATAGTTTAGAAATAACTTGGTCTCATAGGTCAAGGGTGAAACAGAGAACCCTGTCATAATAATGTCCAAATCACCATCGGTGTCATAATCTCCCATCGCAGATCTACAACCGCCCAAGGGAGATAGATTCGTTGGTATCTCAATAAACGTGTCATTGCCTATGTTTCGATACAACTTGGTTATAAAGTTATCGCCATAGCCATGGATATTTAATAATATGTCCAGCAGTCCATCATTGTCGTAATCTCCCCAAACTACGGAAGTGCCAAACATGTTAAGTAATCCGGCATTGATGTCGGTGAAGATATTATTGCCGTCATTACGATAAACTTTGGTTAGATATCCAATACTATCATAGCCTGTCAGAAGGATATCCAAATCCCCATCATTATCATAATCGGCCCAAGCAATTGCTCCTGCATAAACTCCTGATAAACCAATATCGACAAAAGTAAAGACATCATTACCGTCATTGCGATATATCGCAGTAAAATGACCTATTGTGATTGAGTTTCCAGAAAGTAGCAAATCCAAATCTCCGTCATTATCATAATCGCCCCATTCCATATGGCCAGAAAGGTACGTTAAACTTGTAGTAATGGGTGAGAATGTGTGATCCCCGTTGTTTCGGTATATTCGAAAAATTGTATCTCCTGTTTGGGGCAATCCGGCTAAAACTATATCCAAATCACCGTCGTTGTCATAGTCACCCCAAGCAGAATCACAATATGCAACTCCCGTTAATCCAGCTTCAATATCGGTAAAAGTGTCATTGCCATTGTTTTGATATACTTTTGCTACATGATAACGTGTTACCTCAGAACCTATCCTATTTTCATAATGGCCTGTTAATAGAATATCCAGATCGCCATCGTTATCATAATCACCCCAAGACGCAACGCCACGCATGATATTAGTAACGCCAGTTGGAATTTCCGTAAAACAATTGTTGCCATCATTACGATATATTCTGGTGGCGCACATACTCAAACCTGTTTCGCCAGTTAGAAGTAAATCCAAATCTCCATCGCTATCATAATCGCCCCATGCCGCTGATCCTTCAGACACTCCTATCATAGTGACTGGTATTTCAGCAAATTGCGCATATAGCGCCAATCCACAAATTAGAAGCGCAACACAAAGTAGAAATCCTTTCATAGCGTTCATTTTTCCTCCACTAAAGTATTGAAATTTAATCTGAACAGACTTTGAGAAGCGGAAGAAATGTGTCAAGCCCTTTTTTGGGTTAACGGGTGAGCGGGCGCTCTGGGAAAAAGGCTAAGCCGCCCTGGGCAGAGCTGATTCTTCTACTGGAGCGGAGAGTGGAGCGCCGAGCCAGACGAAGCCGAGGCCGGTGCACAGATTCTGGCAAATGTAACTGTGGAGGAAGGGGTCGTCCACCCGCTTCAGCAGGCGCATCAGGGCGAGGCGGAGGCGGTTGTAGGCGCGTTTCTTGTCCGAGCGGAAGTTCTTGATCCCGCCACGGGGTTTGGTGGCGTTGCGAATCTCCGCCCGGAGGAAGGCAGCCTCCCAGTCGAGTTCGGAGCAGTCGGCAGCGGGGTCAGCGGACAACCGGAGGGCTTTGAGATCTTCCAGTTGGCTCAGGCGCTGGCGGTATTCGCTGAGCGCTTGCGCGTCGCAGACGGGGATATGGGAGTAGGCGCTGTAAAGCAGGCCGATGAGGGGTTCTGTTTTTACCAGGCCCCAATCCAAGGATAGGGAAAGCTCGATGGCGTCAAAGACGGTTCCGGGCTTGGCCAGCAGGACCTTGAGGGCTTTGGCTCCGGTGGTGCGGCGGTGTTTGGCAAGTAAATCCGCCAGGCCGTTCTGTAGTGAATCGGGCGGGACGGGAAAGTCGTAAATGGGCATTTCTGCTCCTCCTTAATGAGTCTGAAATATAGGCCCATTGTAGGTTTGGAGCATAGATGTCAAGGGTTTTTTACACAGAGATAAGAGCAGAGATATGTCCGCGAATTACACGAATGGACACGAAGGGCTAAAGGGCAAAAGGGCAAAATGGTAAAAGAGGGAAAGGGCGAAAGGGTCTGCGTGGGGCTCTGAGTCTTGTATGCAGTAATGCGCCTGTCATCCCGGGCTTGACCCGGGATCCAGTCTTTTCCGCTTTCTGATACGGTCTGGGTGCTGATTGGATTTTTTAAAGACTGGATTCTGGCTCGGAGGCCGGAATGACTAAGGGTAACACACACCCAATCCACCCCACCACGGCGCTGCGCGCCTTGTCGAAGACCCCGGTAAGCGCAGTGTTACGGCTGCGCCCCTTCCACCTTTCCACCCTTGCACGTCCTTTCAACTCTCAACTCATGATTACGCCCCTCCTCTCTGTCTTTCTGTTTTCAGTGGTCTTTTTTCTCTGTTTTTGCAGCGCTGTTTTCTGCTTCTCTGTGTCAAAAAATCGCACACCGGCAGTTGCGAGCAAAAATTTCCTTGACCTGGTATAACGGTATCCGAATCATGCAATTGGCGGCTGATTTGCAATGACCGCAGTAATGAAGGCCGCCGGATGCTTTCCGGAATCCGGGTCAACCTGGTTTTGGCTTTCACATATGTGCTGGCCATAAAGGATGCTGAACATATCCCCGCACTCTAAAAAAGAGGTAATTATGAAAACAGTCATGCTGGCGTTGTTGTTTGTTTTGTTTTTCTCCCTATCCTATGGCACGGTCTTCACCGTTAACCTTCTGCTGCCCGATAATCCAGCCCTGTTCCAGTATCACACGCTTGCGGCGGCCTACGCGGCGGCATCCAATGGGGACGTGATCCGGGTGTATCCCGGAGATTACACCTTCAGCCAGCCAAGCGAACTGGTCAGCGGCGCGAAAACCCTGGTCATCGAAGGCACTACGCTGAGTTCCACCTGGTTTGTCGCCAACAGCCAAACGATAATATCCCTTACGGGGGGAACGCTGACGCTCAAGAACATCGTTTTCCAAAGCAACGATGGAGACGGCATCAAGATAGTGAGCGGAAACCCCACCCTCAAAGTGTATAACTGCATCTTTGATTCATGCAACGTGGGCATTTACGCATACGCCACCTCCACCGTCGATATCCAGGGATGCGTCTTCCGGTCCTGCGAAAGAGGCGTCTATTTCTACCGTAGCCTGTCCCTACATTCCGTGTACGGCGCCATCAGCAACTGCATTTTCCACGATAACACAATAGGCATGTACGTGAACGATAGCGAGATGAGTTCCTATGTGGACGTGTTCAACTCGGTCTTCGTGAGCAACACGGAATACAGCATCCGCCGGAACTATTCCCCTTTTTATGGAGTGGTATCCTACAACATCTTTTACCTCAACGGCAACAGTAACAACCTGGGCGGGATTTCCTTCGGTACAGGCAATCTGGTCGGCGTATCCCCCGCACTGATGAATATTTCGGGAAGCCCCTATTACAACTATTTCCCGGCCGCTGGGTCCCCTTGTGTGGACAACGGAAACCCCGACAGCGATTATACCGATGCCGACCAAACCCAAAACGACATCGGGATTTTCGGCGGACCCCATCCCTGGGGAGCCGGAATGCCCGTGATCCTGTATATGCAAGCCACACCCGGCACAGTCCAGCAAGGCGGCACTTTCAACCTTGACGTTACCGGCAGAATCAAGTAGCGGGGAGATATCCATGCAACTCCATCCCAAGATCTTCCTGTGTGTGTTCCTGCTCCAAATGCTCGCTGCGCCTGCCTGGGGAGCCTACATCAGCAACCTGCCGATGGCCATCACCCAGCCTGACGGAACCCGGGTATCCTGTTTGGCCACAGGTGACGAGATCTATAGTTGGCTGCACGATTCCGACGGTTTTACTATCGGCAAGAACAGCGAAGGATGGTATGTCTATGTAGCCAGGCAGGGCGAAACTCTCGTCTGTTCCGCTGCGATCGTGGGCAAGGACAGACCACGGGAGCATGGCCTCACGCCCTATGCCAACGTTTCAGAGAACCGCCTGCGAGACCTATACGCCCACCAAGCCCGTTATTTCCGGCAACCGGACGTTGGGCGCAGGACAAGCCCGGTAAACGGAACCATGCACAATATCGTGATTTACGTCAGATTCCAGGACCAACTCACCGAGTTTGCCGATCCTCAGGGGAACCCTCTTCCCTCCAGCCACTTCGATTCTGTCTTCAACGGACTTTCGGGCCTGACCCTGCAGAACTACTATAAAGACGTTAGTTACGATTCTTTGAACGTCCAGACCCAGTTCTTCCCCACTTCAACCACGGGCAGCGTTGTCTCCTACCAGGAATCAACGCACAACCGCAACTATTACCGGCCCAACGTCAACGGCAACAACCCCGAGGGCTATTCCACCATGGAAACTGGGATGACGAGAATCCAGGATTTGCTCAGAAACGCGGTCGCGTCCGTTATGGGCCAAATCCCCAACGACCCCCTCAACTATGATCTGGATGTGTCGGGCGACAACCTGGTGGATAATGTCAGCCTGATCATCATGGGAACTTCGGAGGAAAGCCCGATCATCGAAGTTTCGCAAGGCGTTTACCTGGGGGCGATGCTCTGGAGCCATCGCAACACCATGTCGGGCGATCCCCTGCTAATCCACAATGTCCAGGTCGGAGCCTACACCGTGCTCATGCAAGACCAGTTGAACTCAACTTCGGGGCTGGCCACAGCTGTGCATGAGCTGTTTCACACCTTTGGCGCTCCGGACCTTTACAAGTATAACGTTGACGCCAACGCGGACGATTCCTGGAATCAATCCTTTGGCGGCGTGGGCACCTGGGACATCATGTGCAGATTCACCGATGTGCCCCAACACATGAGTTCCTACGCCAAATGGAAGTATGGCGGCTGGCTGGATATCCCCACGGTAACCGGCTCGCAGACCATATCCCTGCAACCAGCCAACGCTGCGCGGAATTGCGCCGTAAAGATCGACTCCGCCAACGCCCCCTCAGAGTTCTACATCCTGGAGTACCGGGTCAAACAGCCAGGTGGAACCTTCGATGGCGGCATACCGGGATCCGGGCTGTTGGTGTATCGGATCGACGAAAACGTAGCCCAGGGCAATCAAAACAGCCCTCCCTACAACGTGTACCTGTTCAGGCTGAATGGAAGCCCCACGCAGTTTGGGGACATCAACAACGCCCATTTGGGATATCCCCATAGAGCCTCTTTCAACGCGACTTCCAATCCCTATCCCTTTTTGACGAGTGGAGTCACGGACAATCTGGATATCTCGGACATCAGCTCTGCCCAGTCAACGCTAAGTTTCACCTTGAACCAGCTTTCCTCCGGCCACAACATCGCGGCGGGCGAATACTTTTTCGATGCGGATCCCGGGCCTGGCAACGGCTTCCCGCTGGCTAGCGCCTACGGATTGCCCAGCCTGAGCCTGAGCGGCCCGATCAGCGCTATGGGGTTGGCGGCGGGTCCGCATTGGCTGAACATCCGATTTAGGGATGAGGCCGGTTTTTGGGGAATGCCCCAGGCAATCCTGGTCAACGTGGTTAGTCCTTTCCAGAACTTCATCGCCCAAGGCGAGTTCTTCATCGATAGCGATCCGGGAATCGGCCTCGCGACGCCTTTTTCCCAGGTCGCCGGATCAGACCAGCCCATTTTTACCGCCCCCAACGTCTATACCGGTTCCCTGAGTTTGGGGCAGCATAAACTCTATGCCCGGCTGCAGGACTCCGCCCAGAATTGGTCTGAAGTGGCGGATTGCGGGATCCTCATCGTCAACGCGCCACCCGAAATACTCAGGAACGGAGGCTGCGAAGACGCGCAGATAAATGGCCTGATCCCATTTTGGGATGAAGTGGTGGGTACCAACTGGGCGCCCAGATACACCACGAATCCGCTTCCCTATGAAGGCGGGTACTATTTCTTTGCCGGAGCCGGAGCCCTGGCGGAATTGAAGCAGGACGTGGACGTATCCGGATACAGCTATGGGATAGACAACGGCAACCAGTATTTTCAGTTTAACGGATACGTGAGGTCCTACGCCAGTACGCCCCCCATCGATCTTTCCCGCATTGTGGTCGAATACCTGGATAGCGAAAAAGGCCTAATCGCCACGGCGTATGACACGGGCAATTGCTCCAACACCGCTCAATGGGATTTGAAAGCGTTTACTGGCCCGGCGGCTCCGGGAACAAGGTTTATCCGGGTCAGGCTGATCAGCACCCGGCAGAACTCAACCAACAACGACGGGTATTACGACGCCCTCTCCCTGAAGCCCTTGCTGGCGGTCCCGGACATCGCGCCGCAAGCACCCATTGAGGTGGCGCTAGAATTATCCGGTTCCTCGAGGCTGGTCAGCTGGGCCCCGGTGACTCAGGATGTTTTCGGCAATCCGATCACAGTCTCCCATTACACGGTCAGCGCCAGCGACAACCCCTATGGCGGCTTCACTGAGCTCGGCCAGACAGCGCAAACCTATTTCGTGGATACATCCTCCAGCTTGACCAGAAGATTTTACAGGATCGCCGCGCATTATGGAGTTCCCAACAGGGGGCTGTTCCCCGTAAAAATGAGTGGCGCAACGCAAGCGGATTAACAGTTCCAGACCCCTTTTTCACGCTTTTACCTTTATGAGGTGATCAAGTTAACGGGTTAATTGTTAAGCGTTGGGCGTTTAGTTCAGGCTGCCCCACTGTTCCACCTTCCCACCCTTTCACGACTTTTCGACTCTTAACTCTTTTCCAGCCCTTTTCCCCTTTACATTCGTGCAAATTCGTGTAATTCGTGGACCTCTTTTCATCTGTTAATCTGTTGACCTGTTAACCTGTGGCGGCGCCCAGACTTTTTTTACACTATAACCGTAATTTAGACAGGTCTATTCTACGGTTACTATGTATAAAAAGTCAGATTTCGCAGGGGATTTTCCGGTGCACGCAGAGTCCGATACCGCTCCTACAGCATCGTAGCATGGGAATGCTGCACCACAAGCCAACTCTCAGATCTCAACACGCCACCTCTCTTCCACACTTCCACCTTTCCACGCAGCAAAGCGCCTGCCCTGTCATTCCAGCGCAGGCTGGAATCCAGTCTTTTCCTCTGTTCTACCTTTCCACCAGATCTCAACCCTATCTGCCCACAGTAAAGAAATAACTTGACGGAATGATACACCCCGCCGACATTGACAGCGTAGTTGTCTACATTAGAAACAGAAGATTTTGTATACAGGGGTTTCGGTGCCTTTGGCATTGATTTGGGATCGATATGGAACTTCCGTATTTCACCGTGTTGATATCCCTGCGTGTAGGGCTGGGCAAGGTACCGGAGTACTCGTTTCACTCTTCCTTTCGCGGGATTTATGGCAGAATACTGCGCGATACGTTCTGTATCCAACGACGGCTGACTTGCCCGGGGTGCCCCATGCAGATGTGCCTTTATCGGAAGATTTTTGAGGAGGAAGGCCAGGGTTTCGAACGTTATCATCCCTACATAATCCGCCATGTATCTACGCTAGGAGACACCATTCTTATCGAGCATACAATTTTAGGTTCGCTCACCGACTATGCCTCTTCAATTCTGCACAGTTTGCTCAGGCTGGAGGAGTTGCCTCTGAAAATAGGGGATTGTTTGTATCCAATCACAATCGTGAGCATCTCCGACAGCGACAATAAAACTCTCTACTCCTTGGGAAGAGCCACGACAAACGAACCGTCCGTCAAAACATTGCGTTTTGCTCCCGAACATATGCCCGAACTGGTTTTGCATTTTATCACGCCTTTACGGATGAAAAACGATGGCAGGCTGATGAGCAGCTTTGTTTGGAAAGCGTTTCTGCGCAGCCTGCACCACAGGATCCAATATTTGAACACCCATTTCAATGCACCGCATCCCGGATTGCCCGAGCTCTGGCCAGACGAATCGGAAGTGCATTCTGTCATGCAATGGCAGGAGATGTATAGAAAAAGCTACCGCCAGCAGCAGAAAATGAGTTTAGGCGGGCTAATCGGCACGGTACACATCAGTAATCCCCATCCCGAAACCCTGGCTTTGTTAAAAATGGGACAGGTTACCCATGCAGGCAAGCAAACCACTTTCGGACTGGGAAAATATATGATCAGAAAACCACATATAAAGGAGGTACTATGATCGATGTTTATGATATCGCTTTAGCCGGATTGCTGCACGACATCGGCAAAGTGATGCAAAGGGCGGAGGTCGCCATCGACAAAGGTAGATTTGGGATGCGCTGCCCGGAACGTGACGGCAGGCCCACACACCAACACGTGATGTGGACCGAGCAGTTCTTTTTCCCCCATGCCGAAAATCAGGCCTATTGGCAAGAGATTGCCAATCTGGCTTCCAGCCATCACAACGCTTCCGCCTTTAAAAATGCCACCGATGCCGAATACTGGCTGATCCAGTGCCTGATCCAGGCCGACAGGATTTCTTCTTCCTGGGATCGGGGTCCTGACGAAGAGGATGCTTCCCAAGGCGCCTACAAGGCCAAACAATTGCACAGCATCTTTGGCGATGTGTTTTTAGGCGGGAGGATTTCGGAAAAGTGCGCGCTTAATATCTCACCCAAGGAAACCGTCAACCGCTCCGCGTTCCCCATCGCCGAAGACGCAAAAACGCCGAAAATCAAAGACTACGCGGAAGTTTACAGGTTGTTCCGCGCGGATTATGAAACCCTGCTGATGGCAATCGACAGGGGTGTGATCACCAAACCCAATCTTATCGATGCCATCGACTCACTTATGGAAAAGTATTTCTGGAGCATTCCTTCGAACACCATGGAAGCGCGTCCCACCAACTCCCTGTATTATCACAGCCGGATCACCTCGGGAATCGCCTCCGCCCTGTATTCCTATTACAGCGCCAAAGCGGAGTCCCGCACCGATCTGAACAATCTGATCGATTCGGAGAATCGGGTTCTGATGCTTGTGGGCGGAGATCTGAGCGGCATCCAGGATTATATCTACGATCTGCATCCGGAGCACTCCAGATATGCCGCCAAGACACTGCGGGCCAGGTCTTTCAAGATCAAGACCCTGTGCGACATCGTGCTGCAGAGGATCTGTTTCGAGTTACAACTGCCCCGCCAGTGCGTCCTGATGAACGCCGGAGGCAAATTCATGCTGATCGTGCCCAACCTGCCTGAAGTGGAAGCCTGCCTTGCCACCATCAGGCACGAAACGGAACAGGAATTCTACCGGGAGTTTCTGGGAACCGTAAGCCTGAACATGGATTGGCATACCGGCATCCGGTTCCGCGATCTGAAAATGGAAAACTTCCCCTCTACTTTGGATGCCTTCATCGAAAACCTGGAACAGGCCAAATTCCGCAAATTCTCCACTTGCCTGCAAGAGGGCAGCAAGTGGAACACAGCTGTGTTCACCCTGGAACAGCCGCGGTATTACAGCACGCTTTGCCCACAATGCGGCAAACGCACCGTGGAGTCCCGGGAAGGCGGGGCCAGCGAGCCCTGCGAGCCTTGCCAGCGCGAGATTAAACTGGGCGAGATCCTGCCCAAGAAATCTCATTTCGTGATCGGCAAGGGGCAGCCGACGCAGGACGTGTACGTGCCCATGTTCGGTGAATGGTATCTGGAGCCTTACGCGCCCGGTGCCAGATTGCGCGAGGACATGTTCGCCTTTTGCATCCGGGAGACCGGGGACAACAAGCAAATCCCCTATCCCTACAAACCGGTGGCCAGTTCACTGCCGGTATATGATGGCTTGACGCAGGAACAGCAGGAACTGCTCAGCAGGGAGGATTCGGATCAGGTTTGGGGCGACACCCTGACCTTTGACGAACTCGCCAATCTGGCGCTCAGCAAAGCGGAATCCGGCAAATATCTGGGCGTTCCCTTCAATGCCGTGCTCAAAGGCGACGTGGACAACCTGGGCAATATCTTCAGCCTGGGCTTGCGCTACGATTCCCAAGGCAGAAAAAAGGCTGCCGGATTTTCGGTAACCCAATACGCCACGATGTCGGCAGCCGTGGATTGGTTCTTTTCAGCCTATTTGCCTGCTTTGGTCGACAGCGAGCCCGCTTTCGCCAACAAAGTCTACACCGTCTACGCTGGTGGAGACGATTTCTGCCTGATCGGGCCCTGGGACGCGATGCTGGAACTTGCCATGAGGCTGGATAAGGAATTCCGCGCCTACTGCGGCGACCATCCCGATCTGCACTTTTCCGCCGCGCTGACGCTGATGCATGGCAAGGCCCCGATTCGTTTCACCGTGGAAAAAGCGGATGAGGATCTGGACAAGGCAAAGAAACACGGCGAAACTGCCACCACTCCGGCCGCCAAGAACGCCCTGCGCCTCTTCGACACGACGGTGCCCTGGGATAAAATGGAAGCGGTAATGCGCTGGGATACGCTGTTCAACCAGTGGCTGGAGGACGCCAACACCGGCCAGGCCAAGGGCTTCAGCACCCAATTCCTCTACCGCCTGATGCAATACAGCGACATGGCTTTGCGTTATCAGGACAAAAAAGAGATCCGCGACCTGCTCTACAAGAGCTATCTCACCTACGACTTGAAGCGCAATTTCAAGGAAAACTCAGAGCCTGTGGAGAAACTGCAGGAACTCGCCTGGCAAGATGAAATGATCCGCATGTTGCGCGTTCCCCTGCATAAAACAATCTACAAAAACAGAAAATATCATTGATCAAAGGAGATAAACATGATTCCAGAAATCTACGATCGCAGCCAAGTAAAACAACCGGTAAGAAGAGAGGACGTACGCAAGTACGAGTTCTTTGTTCAGAACAGCCTGAATCCCTTGTGGGTCTCAGACTACGCTGAGTACTTTTCAGTTGAGGCCTTAGCGCAGAATAAAATGAATATTACCCAACTGAGGGCATTCTTCAACGAATTCCTGAGGATTAAGGACCTTGCTAAAGAAACGGACAACATTTGGACAATCCAGCTCAAGCTCATTGAAGCCAAAGCAGTTTACCGGGCAAATTCCTCATCGGCAAGGATCCCTCAGGAGTTCTCCACCTTCATTACTAAACTTGTTGATGACATAGGCAATGACTACAAGAGGTTTACAGATGCTTGCCTGATCATGGAGGCACTTGTCGCATACTACAAAAAACCAGATAGACCAAGGGACAATAGGAGGTAAAAATGTTGAAATTGACTATCTTATCAGGAAAAATACTGCTGCTGTCCGGTATGCATATCGGCGGGAGTGACGCTGGTGTCAAGATTGGTGGCATTGATAACCCTGTAATCAAAAACCCTGTTACAAAACTGCCCTACATACCAGGATCATCCCTCAAGGGTAAAATCAGGTCTCTCCTGGAGGCCTATTACGGTCTGGAAACCATAAAAACTGATAACCGGACACACCAAACCATAAAAACCGGAGAGCCCTCCAAACTTGATACGAGACCTCAGGTTGAACCAGATTGGTCAGGTGATAACAACCAAATTGCGGTACTCTTTGGCAGCCTGCCCAATAATGCTACCACGGCTGATATTTACCCTACGCGCTTGATATTCAGGGATAGCAAGATATTGGGAGCTTTTGAAGGAATTGGTGCTGACGCTTTCAATGATGACTTAGGTAAACTGGTGGACAAAATGGGGTCCCAGTTTGTCGAAGGCAAGTTTGAGGTCGCCATCAATAGAATAAAGGGAACAGCTATGGACGGAGCGCTGAGGCAAATCGAAAGAGTCCCTGCTGGAACAGTCTTTGACTTCGAAATTGTCATCAGGCAGTTTACAGACAAGGATCAACAGACCAAGGATGAGGGCGGGTATAATCATCTAAACATCCTCAAAAAAGGTCTGAAACTCCTCCAGAACGACGCCCTGGGCGGCTATGGCAGCAGGGGCAGCGGCAGGATCAAACTCTACGATTTGCGGCTGGGAGACGAAGCGCTCGATCTGGACTCCGTAACCCTCTGATAAGGAGCGGCCATGAAATACAAGATCAAATGGACGCTGCGTTCGGCATTGGAAACATTGCTGCACAGCGATACGATCTTCGGCCACCTCTGCTGGGCGGTCTCCTATGAGTTCGGAGAAAAGAGATTGCAGGAGTTTCTGGAGGCGATGGAAAAGCCTGCGCTGCTGCTGTCTTCGGCTTTCCCGCAGGGGACCCTGCCCGTTCCGGACATGGTTCCCCCTTACGATCCTTTGCCGGACGACCTGGCGGGAGCGCTGCTCAAGCGGAGAACGATGAAATCGGCCAAGGACCTGCGGTTTCTCCCGCTGGAACAGTGGCACGCCCGTCAGGGAGATTACGTCCACGCCAAAGTTATCGAACAAACGGACGCCATCATGGCCCAGTTGAACGAACTGTGCAGGAAGATGGAACAGGAGATGGTGATGCACAACAGCATCAACCGAATCACGGGAACCACGGTCAGGGACGCCGCCAGCCTCTATTCCGAGCCGGCTTGGTTCGCCGAAAACGACACCGTCTTCGACTCCTATCTGCAAACGGACTATTTCACGCAAGCTGAGTTGGAGCAGCTCTTCGGCTTTGTGGCGAATTCCGGCTTCGGCCGCAACAAGCACACTGGCCGCGGCAGGTTCGATATCCAGTTGATGGACTGCGACCTGAAGGAGATAGCGGACCCCAACGCCTGGCTGCTGCTTTCCAATATGGTGCCCGCTCCGGACGATCCGCTCCATGCCGGTTACCGCGGCTTCATCAAGTATGGAAAGTTGGGAGGCAGTTACGCTTCCGCGCAGCGCAGCCCCTACAAGAAACCACTGTTCCTGTTCGAGCCGGGATCGGTGTTTTGGGGAACCAAGCCGCCGATAGGCTCTCTGGTCCGCAACATCCATCCCGACGACCCCGCGATCTGCCAGCATGCCTACGCGATGTGCGTCGGATTCCATGTCCCGGGAGGCGAACATGCCGGTTAATCACAAAAGTTACAAATTGCAGATCTTCCCCCTCACCTATATGCACATTGCCGCCGGGGAATGGCTGGATCCCACCCAGTACGTGATCCTCAGGGGCAGGATGTACATCCTCAACCAGCCCCGGCTGATCGCCCACCTGCACCGGCAGGACCCCGCCAAACTCAAGGCCGCGCTCGAACTCAGCCACGACAAGATCGCCGCCTTCATCTACGCCACTTTCGATCCGGCTATCCGCGATACCTGGGTCCAGTGCCATCCGGTGTCCGAAGACATGGAAACCAGGTACCGTGGGGATTTGGAAAACCCCGGGGCGCAGCAGCTGGTCTCAGCCTTTGTCAGCAACCATCTGACCGGCAACCCCTACATCCCCGGCTCTTCGCTCAAGGGTGCGATCCGCACCGCGCTTACCTCGTACCGGCTGAAAGATACCCGGTTCAGTGGCCAGCGCCTGCAGAGCGGCGTGGTTCGGGACATGGAGCCCATCCTCTTTGAGTATTTGAATAACTATGGCAAACCGGACATCACCCATGACCCGTTCAAATACCTGAAGATAGGCGACGCGGAGTTTCCGGCGGAATGCCTGGTCCTGCGCGTCGTGGAAAACAAGAAGAAAAACGACCTGGAAGAGAAAGGCAGGGCGCATCCCGGCGGCGAACTGAACTATCTCTGCCAGGCTCTGCAGAAGGGAAGTAAGGGCATCTCCGCGCGGGTAGACATCGACAAACGCTTGCTGCGTGACTTTCCGCTGGACACCATCGTCGCTTCCTGCAATGATTACTTCCGGGAAAAACTGGCCAAAGACGCCGCGTTTTACAAACCAGCGCGACAGGAGATCCACGCCAGCTTCGAAAGGACGCTTGCCGGCCTGGGCCCAAAGCAGTTCCTGCTGCGCCTCGGCAAGGGTCCCGGCTCGCTGCACAAATCCGTCAACGATCCCGAGCCTACGACGCGTAGTTTCATCGGCGGACTGCCTCTGGGCATCTGCCACTGTACAATTGTGGAGATTGTGTGAAGGTCATCATCTGCCCCGTGGGGACCAGCATCCTCACCAACGCTTGCGAAGGCGGCCTGCGCAACCAGATCATCCGCAACGCCAACGTCAAAAGGCGCGAAGAACTACCGCCTGAATGGCTGCCCCGCCTGGATGCCCATCTGGCAGACCGCGCCGACATGGTAGGCAGCATGGACGCGCTGGCGGCCAAGGCGGTTTCGGCGGAACTGCACGGCTTGCTCATCCTGATGGAACAAAGCCCTCCGGAACCGCGGGATGCAATCTACCTGATTTCCTCAGACACCTATCTGGGCAACATTACCTTCGGCCTGGTCAGGGATTATCTGGAGCGCAAAAAACTTGATGTCCGCGAACTGAGGATCGCTGGCCTGCAGACCAAATCCAGCGAAGACCTGCGCGGCGCCTTCATCCAGCTGGTCAGGGAGGTCGACGCCATCCACGGCCAGTATAAACCGCAGGCAGCACGGCTGATCTTCAACCTTACGGGCGGCTTCAAGGCCGTGCAGGGATTCCTCCAGACCCTCAGCGCCATCTACGCCGATGAAACGGTCTATATCTTCGAACAGGAATCCGACCTCATGCGCATACCCAAACTCCCGCTGAAGATCGTGCCGCAGGATTATATACTGCAAAACGTCACGCTGTGGCGGCGCCTGGAAGCCTGCCTGCCCGTGGACGCCGGCGGCGTGGCAGCACTGCCGGAAACATTCTATTACCCATACGACGGCGGTTTTATGCTCTCCGAATACGGGGAATTGGTCTGGAAAGGCCTGAAAGGCGACCTGTATTCACAAAAACTCTGGGACCCGCCCTCGGAACTCATCATCTACGCGGTGGGCTTCCCCACATCCTGCGCCGGGCTTCCACCCGACCGGCTGTTCCTGCTCAACCGCAGGATCGACGATCTGGCCGACCACCTCGAAAACCGGCGCCAGAGGGGCCTGCAAAGCCTGGACCTCAAACAACTGAAAGTTCCCCTGGGCGCCAGCACCCACGAACTGGACGCCTGGGCGGACCAGGTCGCCAAACGCGTGTTTTGCCATTACGAAGGGAAAAGGCTCGTATTGGACAGGCTGGGTCAAGCCCTGCATTAGGGGGCGCGCGGCACATGCCCAAAATACTGGTCTCGCTGGTCAGCGAACAAGCCATCCCCAACGTCCTCCTGATCCGGACGCTGCAGGACGTCGACCGCTATCTGTTCGTCTCCACCAAGAGAATGAACGATACCGGACGCCTGGAAGCCTTGCTCGTGTTTTGTCCGCATAAACAGATACATATCCTATCAATCGACGAAATGGACCCCGTGGCAGCTCAGCAGGATATAGCCAAGGAGGTCGCTAAATACAAGGATGCCAGGTTCCTGGTTAACCTCACGGGGGGAACGAAGGTCATGTCCATCGCCGCCTATGAGTTTTTCCGTCAGCGCAATGCGCAATTCCTCTATCTGCCTCCCAAAGCGGATTTTTTCAGCCTGATCTATCCATCCTATGTCAGGGAATTCCTGCCGGTGGGGTGCCGCCTCTCCCCGTGTGAATATCTGGGGGCCTACAACATCGGCATCGGGCAAGAGCAGGCGGTAATTCCGTCTGAATCTGTAACGGACCGGATGTTTGAATATTACGTCCACTCCCGGCAGAGGGAGTTTCCCAGGTTTCTGGCGGATTTGGGAAGTCCTTTGTTTGAAATCTCGCCCCAATACCGCAGTATGCTGGATGACCTTTCCCAGTTGCTGGAATTGGACAGCGCTCAACTGCTGGCCCCACAGTGGCTCAAATTCCTCAAAGGTGGATGGTTCGAGGCCTATCTGTTCCACCGCTTGTCCCGCGTCCTACCTCTTGGTCAGCTGCGGATGAGTTTGCGTGTTGCGAAAAACTACGTCCCAAACGAACTGGACCTGGTCTTCACTCACCGGAACATCTTGCATGTTCTGGAACTGAAGACCCATGCACCAGTGCAGTCGCTTACCGAAGCCCTGTACAAACTGGATTCGGTCCGCCGCGATTATGGCCTTTACCCAGTTTGCTGCCTTGCCGTGGCCAGCTCCCGGTTGGAAAGGTCTTCTGCGCTGCCCTTGCTTTCGACCCGGGCAAAGAACATGGGCATCCGCCTCCTCACCTATGGAGGGCTTCGCCCGGACCGTGTCGATGGCACAGTCAGGGATCTCTTGTCCCAATAACGCACCTAAAGGAGTGCCGATATGCCAGAAGAAACTTTCGAGCGCCTTACCGTTAAAGACGCCGGTGGGCAGGCTTCCCCATTCCACGCTTACCGGATTCAGTTCAACACCGCCTTCCTCAATGAGGACTTTGCCGCAGCCGGCATCGCCTGTGACCAGGCTCTGCTCCTTCAGGATCTATTGCCCACCGAAAGGGAGGAATTGGTCAGGTTCCTGCTGATGTTGGGCAGGATTGGCAAAGCCTTGGAACTGATAAATGGGATTTTAGGCGTAGACCCGGATCAACACCAGATTGCACTGCACAAGGCGCGCATCCTGAGGCTGCAGATGCCTCCCCAGGAGTATCGTGATTTTCTCGATGCCCGCTTGCGGCAATATCCCGATCATGCGCCCTATTATCATGATTATCTGGAATTTCTGGAGGCCAATCCAGATCCGGATGCTTTGGTTTATCTATGTGCCTTGGCTGCAAGTCACGGGGTTGCGATTAATCAGAAACCCGCGGCCCCTGTGCCGGAAGGAGCGCCGGAGGAATTCGCACAGGCTATGCCTATCCATTCCGATGCTGCCTTGCTCACCATGCTCGAACTTTTTCAGGGCAGGGAAAACTGCCATGCCCGACAATGGGTGGACGACAGCGGCAAGTATGGATATTCTTTGGTCAACGAGCCCATCAATGTCAACACCCTGCGCAACCACCTGCTTGGAACGCATACGATTGGGGTTTACCAACTGGACTTGGCCAACAGGGTCAAATGGATCGTCTTCGACATCGATCTGGATAAGAGCCACCTTGACGACCTGCACGACCAAGATTTCCGCCTCTGGCTGGAAAAAGGGTTCCAAAAGGTCATTGCCGATTTCCGTTCATTGCTGGGCGCTTTCCACTTGAAAATGAACGTGGAGTTTAGCGGCTATAAAGGCTATCATATCTGGATCCTGCTTCAGGAGAAGGTTTCCGCCGGTTTTGCCCGAGTGTTGGCCCAAAGGCTGGCAGCACAGGTTAACCTGGAGAACCTGCCCCTGAAGATCGAAATCTTTCCCAAGCAGGTCAAACTGGCCTCGGGCAACTATGGAAACCTCATCAAACTACCCTATGGCATCCACAGGTTGAGCGGATTGCCCAGCTCGATGCTGGACGAGGAGGGGAAGCTGATCAGTTTTAACGAGTTTATCGCCAATCCCCTAATGGTCACAGCTGCTGAATTCATCTCCGCCCTCTATTCTTTGGACCCAAGCTTCGATCTGGCCGCTGGTCTGGCTAAAGTACAGGAAGATGAACCAACCTCATCGCTTCCACAGGTTTCAGAGAATTACGATCCGGAATCAGAACCGGAATGGCTATGCCTGAAGCAAAACTGCCATGCCCTCTGGACGGTGGACAACCTGATCAAAACCAATGGCAGCCTGAGTAATGAACAAAAGAACATCCTGAAGTTTACCTGCGGATACCTGAAGCAAGGGCCTCAAGTGGTTAATGCGCTCTTGCGCCAACTCTCCAACCAGGAACCACAGGACCTGATGAAATCATCCTTCAAAGGCAATGCCATGAGCTGTTCCAAGATCCGTTCGTACCTTGCCCCACTGGTAAGTCCGGAGCTTTGTTGCTGCGATTTCTCCTCTGCCGGCGGTGCTTACCCCACCCCTCTGCTGCACCTCAGGAAACTCGGACAGCAAGTCTCGTCTTCCGCTTCCTGGAATGACCTCAAATTGAAAGAAATGGTTTCCACTTATCTGAAACTCAAGCGCGAGGACCAGGAGTTGGGGGCTCGCCTTAGCCAGACGGAGCAGGATCTTCTGGCTGCCTTCGAAGAAACCGGGGTCTCTGAGTTCATTTCGCCATATGGGATCCTTAAGAAACAATCCGACTCCACTGGCGACCATCTGGTCCTGATCCTTAAATAAGGTCCGGGGACTGGTCTGTTCCGGTGCTTTTCTGGCCTTGGTCGAGCATAATGGAGGCAATATGACACAGGAAGAGATTACGGTAGCGCTTCAAGAAGCTAATGATCTGAAACACAGTGGGGACTATGCCCGGGCTTTGCAGATCCTGGAGGAAATCTTCCAGGTGCCTGGCAACCAGAACAACCAGACGTTAGTTTACAACCTCATGTTTGTCCTGCAAAAAACCGGTGATATCCAGAGGGCTCTGGAAATGGGATTGCATGCCTGCGACCTGCCCGATGCCTGGGACGGAATCCGCCAGAGCACCGCCTGGTGCATTTATCATCGGATTTTCAGGGACATCCCGTCTCTGGAGGCGGAAAGCGCGGTGGAATGGCTGGAGCGGCTGCGCGCCATCTTCCCCCAGCGGGCAGGCCTGCACCCCCTGCCGCTGGCCTTGTTCACCTGGCTGGCTAAACACCCGGAAGCCCAGCCCCAACTGATCGTCCATCTCTGCGGATTGCTGGATCCGGCTCTCTTGGATGCCACGCCCGTTCCACCCAGGGACGGCTCTCCCGGATACCCTTCCCAACGCGAGAAATACACCAGCATCCTCTCCAAGGCCCTCTTCGCGGTAGAGCGCTATCGGGATTGCCTGGACCTCTGCTGCGGAGCGCTGAATGCCGGGCTTCCACTCACCGGTAACAACTGGATCTGGCTAAGGCGGAGGATTGCCCTCTGCAAGTCCAAACTCGGCGAGCATGCCCAGGCGCTGGCGGAAATGCGGGAACTGCTGATTAAGAAAAAGGACTGGTTTCTCTACCATGAAGCCGCCGAGATCGCCTGGCGCCTTAATGACCTGCCTGCGGCTCTTGAACTTGCCGCCAGGGCTACCCTGGCTTTCGGGGAAATAGAGAACAAGATCCACCTCTGGGAATTGCTCCAGCAAATCCTGGCCCGCAACAAGCAGTACGACCACGCGCTGTCTTTGCTGAGGCTGATCGCCTCCATCCGCAGGTTCAAGGGTTGGAATATCAGTGCTAAACTAAGGCAGGAACTGGCCTCATATAATATCGATCCGGACCAGCTTCCCCATTTCAAGGCTATCTATGCCAGCCTCAAGCCAATTCTGGAAAACTTTCTTCAATCCGGTGGGGAACGGCTTAACGGCCGGATCTTCAGAATCCTGCCCGATAACAAAGCTGGCTTCATCTCCGGTGCCAGAGGATCCTACTATTTCCGGATGAGCGAATTGCGTTTCCCCCGCGAGAAAGCCGTCCCTGGTCTGGCAGTCAGTTTTGTTACGGAGAAGAGTTTCGATCGAAAAAAACAGCGGGATTCCGTAATCGCCGTGGGCATTACCCTGGGTTGAGCCATGGCCGTAGTTTACCTTGCCGATCAGGGCTGTTCAGTATCCAAGCGTGGAGACCGGCTTTACGTACACAAGGGGATACACTTGTTGCGCTGGTTCCACACCAAGGACATCAGCCAGCTTATCGTGGTGGGCAATATCGCCCTGACCACCCCTGTCATGACTTACCTGCTCAAAAACCGGATCGATACGGTCTTCCTTTCTTACTACGGCAAGTTCAAGGGACGGCTGGTGGGAGAATTCGGCAAAAATGTCCAGCTCCGCCTTGACCAGTTCAGGTTCCTGAGTGAACTGCCCAACCGGCAGGAACTGGCGCTCCGCTATGTCTGCGGCAAACTGGCCAACATGGAATCCCACCTCCTGAAACGGCTCAAGCGTAATAAACATCCCCTCATCTCCACTGCGCTCATACAGAATAGAGCCATCGCCGAAAGGATGGAAAAGGGAGTGCCCACACTGGAAAGCCTGCGCGGTTTCGAGGGAATTGCCTCCAAAAACTACTTTGCCGCCTTCCCTGCCATTCTCTACAGTCAGCAGTTCAAGTTCCCCTGCCGGTCCCGCCGACCTCCCCGGGACGAAATGAATGCCCTGCTCTCGCTCGGCTACACCTTTCTGATGAACCAGGTGATGGGTGCTGCCTATATCTCCGGCCTGGATCCTTATCTGGGCGCCTTGCACAATGTTGCTTACGGCAGGCAATCGCTGGTTCTGGATCTGATGGAAGAATTCCGCCCCCTGGTGGATAACCTCGTCATCTCTCTGGTCAACCGCAAGGAGATCAGGCTGGAGCATTTCGCCTACAATTCCTTGCCCGACGATGAAACTTATGAGGATGACCTCGACGGCGAAACCAGGACCCTGCCGGTGTCCATGAAGCCGGAAGGCATGAAGGTGCTCATCTCCGCATTCGCCCGTATGGTAAACTCCCGCTATGCGCTCGAGAAACCGCCGGGAGAATGGGCGTTGAAGGACATCTTCCTGCTCCAATCACGCAAACTCGCGTCTCATTGCGAAGGCAAGGAAGCTTATGAGCCCTTCCTCTGGATCTGATGCGGGCCGGCTTCCGCTTGCCGCACGGGGATGATTTCCCTGTATGCAAAATAAGCATCTTTACCTCGTCTGCTTCGACATTGTTTCGGATAAAATCCGCTACCGGGCGGTGAAATGCCTGCTCAAATATGGAACGCGCGTCCAGAAAAGCGTCTTTGAATGCCGCCTCAACGATCGCCAGTACCTGGAAATGAAAGCTGCCCTGGATAAACTGATCAAGCCGGAGGAAGACAGCATCCGTTACTACCTCCTCTGCCAAAACTGCGCCGTTAATGTTTCTGTGACTGGTTTGGGGGGCTTTACCCAGGATGAAGATCTGATAATCGTCTAAGCAACACTCTCCCGATCTTCTTCTGGGTGGAAAGGGCAGTGTTACAAAATGATCATTGCCCACGCCAAAACTGAACCTGTGCCGAAATAGTGCTTGACGTAATTGTCTGCCGTGGCTTATCTGGCTTTCATGATTAACGAAGACAGGTTGCCATTGTTCAGCCGTAAAAGCGGACGGCGATTGCCGCAGTGTCCGTCCCAAAGACTTATCCGGTTGGCGCAGTGTGATTTGCGCGCATCTAGCTGTCTCATCGCCGGATCTGCGCCAAAGCATTGCAGGAATTGCCTTTACTATCGCTCTAAAAACATGGCCCCCATACCCTGCAACCAACTTGCAGATCGCGGTCTTTTTATGCTGGCTTGTTACTTGAAATTGAATACCTTGTAAATGGCCCCATTAGAATCCCATTGACCCGACTTAGGGGATTGAGACTTCAGTGAACGCGCCGTGTCCCCAGCAGGGAACACACACATATTAGAATCCCATTGACCCGACTTAGGGGATTGAGACATTTCGAAGCCCAAGTCTTCGAGCGTTGTGCGTTCATCAGATTAGAATCCCATTGACCCGACTTAGGGGATTGAGACGTTGCCACCCCGGTCGTAACGGGGAGAGGTCATTGTAATTAGAATCCCATTGACCCGACTTAGGGGATTGAGACATATCGTCTGTCGGGTCGGGTATGGCTTCAACGGCATTAGAATCCCATTGACCCGACTTAGGGGATTGAGACTGATTACAAACATGGCGGCGGCGGTCATTTGATCCAGCCATTAGAATCCCATTGACCCGACTTAGGGGATTGAGACTCGTCGGCTATTTCCATGAGCGAATCGTGGCGTTGATTAGAATCCCATTGACCCGACTTAGGGGATTGAGACCGGGATATGTATTCAACCGCTTAAAAATATGTCGTGGGATTAGAATCCCATTGACCCGACTTAGGGGATTGAGACTTATAATAGTCCTTGTGTCCCAATATCCGGGGACGGATTAGAATCCCATTGACCCGACTTAGGGGATTGAGACATCTCCATCAATTTCTATAATCTGCACAACGTGTGGAATTAGAATCCCATTGACCCGACTTAGGGGATTGAGACTTGACCAGTATTGTATGTGAGTATTTTTCCATCGTGGAATTAGAATCCCATTGACCCGACTTAGGGGATTGAGACTTGGCGTCTTTCTTAGTCATTGTATCTCCTTAGCCATTAGAATCCCATTGACCCGACTTAGGGGATTGAGACTGTCCGGGTTCTAATCTACCCAACATAATTACCTCCACATTAGAATCCCATTGACCCGACTTAGGGGATTGAGACCCTTTAGTTTTGCGAGGTCAAATTCCAGATCCCCAACCCTATTAGAATCCCATTGACCCGACTTAGGGGATTGAGACTCTGCCGGGGTTGACGGAGCGTATGAATCAGCCCGCCATTAGAATCCCATTGACCCGACTTAGGGGATTGAGACGCAGAGTAGATCTAAATTTCTCAAATGTCTCGCCAGACTATTAGAATCCCATTGACCCGACTTAGGGGATTGAGACTTTTTCCTCCTCGGCAAGTTCTTTATCTAAGATAGACACCATTAGAATCCCATTGACCCGACTTAGGGGATTGAGACATAAGGGGAGCTTCGGCTCCTCTTCTCTTAATTTTATTAGAATCCCATTGACCCGACTTAGGGGATTGAGACTTCGGCACGGGATGCGGGCGGTGGCGTGGTTTGTGTATTAGAATCCCATTGACCCGACTTAGGGGATTGAGACCGAGCAGCGTACGTTCATCAGCAGTGAACGTGCCAATTAGAATCCCATTGACCCGACTTAGGGGATTGAGACTTCGTCACCCAATCCCCGACTGCGAAGGGGGTTGGCTATTAGAATCCCATTGACCCGACTTAGGGGATTGAGACTTGCCCTGCCAGTCGGTAACTTCAGACTCGGAGCCGGAGCATTAGAATCCCATTGACCCGACTTAGGGGATTGAGACTCATTGTTTCTCCTTGATAGTGGATTAATTTGTCCGAATTAGAATCCCATTGACCCGACTTAGGGGATTGAGACACGAGTTGCTTGTCCTTGTTGAATCTTGGCCTGACCATTAGAATCCCATTGACCCGACTTAGGGGATTGAGACCTTGAAACCATAAAAGAAATCGTCAGGCAATGGCACCCTTATTAGAATCCCATTGACCCGACTTAGGGGATTGAGACGTAAACATTGTTGTGTTGATTGCCGTTGTGGGCAATTAGAATCCCATTGACCCGACTTAGGGGATTGAGACAGTAATATACTAAAATTAAGAGAAGAGGAGCCGAAGCATTAGAATCCCATTGACCCGACTTAGGGGATTGAGACTTTCTGGTATTCTCTGGACAAAAGTGTCTGAAGAATCATTAGAATCCCATTGACCCGACTTAGGGGATTGAGACCATTGCTCATATCCATCGTGGTCCAGTCCGCAGGGCATCATTAGAATCCCATTGACCCGACTTAGGGGATTGAGACTTTTGACAGATAACCCGTTATGCTCACGCCCGCCCCCGATCATTAGAATCCCATTGACCCGACTTAGGGGATTGAGACCTTGCTGTGTCTTGGCTTGCCGCAACGAGGGCAGATATATTAGAATCCCATTGACCCGACTTAGGGGATTGAGACGTAAAAGGTCTGTTTGGAAATTCAGCCCCTCCATCAATCTGATTAGAATCCCATTGACCCGACTTAGGGGATTGAGACCATATTTGATCTCCTTTTAGTTAGTTTATCGATTGTATTAGAATCCCATTGACCCGACTTAGGGGATTGAGACACAGGGCATCCAGCCGAGAGTTTTGTCCTTGAAGGAATTAGAATCCCATTGACCCGACTTAGGGGATTGAGACACTTGGATTTTGGTTGCTCCTTTCTCACGAAGTGAAGCACTAGCACATTAGAATCCCATTGACCCGACTTAGGGGATTGAGACGCAGATAGCGGAGATGTTTGCGCCACTTTCGAATATCATTAGAATCCCATTGACCCGACTTAGGGGATTGAGACTCTATTTTTTCCCCACGCAAATCATCGTGTATGGTTCATTAGAATCCCATTGACCCGACTTAGGGGATTGAGACTGTAGCCTCCTTCGGCTATGGCTTGTGCTTTGTATTTATTAGAATCCCATTGACCCGACTTAGGGGATTGAGACTCATTAAGATAGAGGCTACGAGATTTGGCAATAGCCTTATTAGAATCCCATTGACCCGACTTAGGGGATTGAGACTCATACTGTATTGCCGGATACGCATCCCGCAAGGCCATTAGAATCCCATTGACCCGACTTAGGGGATTGAGACGAAGCACTAGCTGAGTATATCATTGATAGTGCTAGATTAGAATCCCATTGACCCGACTTAGGGGATTGAGACTGTGTGGGCGAAGTGTGCGAGTGATCTAAGAGTATTAGAATCCCATTGACCCGACTTAGGGGATTGAGACACCTATCGAGAAAATAAGAGTTACTACTGAAATTTATTAGAATCCCATTGACCCGACTTAGGGGATTGAGACTCCATACCCCATTCCGTTAACGCCTCGGTCAATAACATTAGAATCCCATTGACCCGACTTAGGGGATTGAGACTCCTTTCTTGTTTGTGTTACTGCCGATTTGTCCTTAATTAGAATCCCATTGACCCGACTTAGGGGATTGAGACTGAGTGGCCGTGCGGGTTTCGCTGGTTCCATAACTGCTATTAGAATCCCATTGACCCGACTTAGGGGATTGAGACTCAATAGCCCATTCCGTTAACGCCTCGGTCAATAAATTAGAATCCCATTGACCCGACTTAGGGGATTGAGACTCCAAGAATTAACAGGTTTTTCATTCATTCCTCTATTAGAATCCCATTGACCCGACTTAGGGGATTGAGACTTTATCATCTCCTGATAATCGTGCAGGGCTTCGTAGATTAGAATACCTTTGACCCGCTTTAGGGGGATTGAGAAACAATCTGATAATCTTTTTTTTGCCACTTTTCAATGTTAGAATTCCCATGACCCGCTTCAGGGGATTGAGACCACAAGCCATACCATCATTCCAAGCCACAACAGAGGATTGAATCCCTTTGACCCGCTTTTAGGGGATTTGGCTTATTTCAACTCCGTATAGAGCAGAACGATCACAAACGCATATAACTAGCGTGGCACATTTCCGGGCCATTGCTTTACCACCCCACCAGCCCACAAGTTTTCTGGCGAGGGCCCCGGTGAACGCAGTGTTACTGCTGCGCGTCCTTCCACTTTTCCACCTTTCCACTTTTTCCCCTCTCCCTTCGTGTTAATTCGTGCAATTCGTGGACCCTCACCCACTTTCCGCTTGACAGGATTCCGAAGATGAAAATAGATTCACTTTATGAATAATGGTTCGAAAGCCCACTTAAGGGACAAACTGAAGGAATCGACCCGCGGGGCCATCATGGACGCCGCCATCGCCCTGCTGATCGACGACGAGGCCGAAGTCCGCATGGAAACCATCGCCGAACGTGCAGGCGTCGCCATCGGCACCCTTTACAACTACTTCGCAAACCGGCAGGACCTGATCGACACCATCATCGAGAAGCGCCGCCTGATCGCCGAAAGTTACATCCGCCAAGCCCTTGACCGCACCGCGGAACTGCCGGTCCAGGAACGGCTGGCAGCCCTGTTTCAAACGCTGATCAACTTTCTGGCCAGGCACCGCACGGTTACCCACCACTCCTTGCAACTCAAGGAATCCAGCCCGGGAAACAACGGCCGCAAATCGCTGCTGAACATTCTGGACGACCACATTTTGGAAGTGCTGCGCACAGCTTTGGAGCGCCAGGAGCTCCGCCCGGAATACCAGGACATTTACCCCATCGTGATCTCGGGCTACCTGAGGGCCATCTTTGCCAGGGCCGCTCAAGAACAGCAAGACCAATCCGGCTTCGCCGCGCAACTGGCAGAGTTATTCCTTGCCGGAGCCGGGAAAATGGCCGGGAAAGCCAGCCCAAATGTGCCTTAACCCCAAGGTTCACTGAACAGGATGCGGAAAGTCGCGGCTCCCCAACCAGATCCGGAGAAGCTCCGTCGGCACCCAGCGCCTGGCGCCTCTGGCCAACGCCAAAACAAAGAAAAACCAGTTACGATACATTACCCAGCGTTTCAATTCATCGCACGAATCAAGCGCAAATTCAAGATCAGGAGCTTTTAGACTGGATAGAAGCATAATAAACCAACCACCATCATAACAAGGAGTTTTCCACATGAAAACCAAATTCATGCTTACCTTGCTGCTGGCAGTTCTGGCCGGCAGCGCGTTCGCGCAGGTTTCCGGATATGTGTTCGGTTATACCGCCGGAACTTATTCCGAGCTCACGGGCGGAACGGTATTGGCAACCGCAACAGTCGGCGGAACGGGCACCAATTCGCTCGATGAAGGATTCTACACGGGAACGCCCATTCCCTTCCCCTTCCACTTCAATGGCCTGCCCTACACGGAAACGGCCGTTTCCTGCAATGGCTACATCATCATGGGCGGTGCCATCGCCATGGGCTACACCCCGGTGAGCAGCACCTATGTCGCCGATGGCTCTATCTCCGCTTTGGGACGCGACCTGCAGGGCAACACCGATGCCGGAAACCTCGGCGAAGTGCGCTACCAGACCCTGGGCAACGCTCCGAACCGCGTCTGGGTGGTGCAATGGAAGAATTTCCGCAGATATGCCGGAGTTGGCGAAGACTACAACTTCCAGATCCGGCTGCACGAAGGCACCGATGTGATCGAATTCGTGTATGGGGAAATGCTGGTCACTTACACCGGCACGTCCCATCCGCAGGTCGGTTTGCGCGGCGTCACCAACACGGATTTCACCAACCGCGCCGTGACTGCGGACTGGGCGGCTTCCACAGCCGGCACGAACAACACCGCCATGGCGACCCTCTCCACAACTGTGTATCCGGCCAGCGGAACCACCTACAACTACACCCTCACCGTGACCACCCTGCCCAATCCTGCCTCCCTGATCTATCCTGCTGTGGGCAGCTGGACCTATTTGAACGGGGTGCTGAGGTGGGGCAACGCGGGCGGGTACCCCTCCAGTTACAACGTCTATTGCGGAGAATCCGCAGACCCTCCCTATGTGGCCAATGTAACCACGCTCAACTACGCTCCAACCTTGAATCCCAACACCACGTATTACTGGAGGATCGACGCCGTGAACATTTTCGGCGTTACCACGGGAACGGTCTGGAACTTCAAAACACCCACGGTGGCACAACTGGCGGAGAGCTTCGAGAACACCGAGTTTCCGCCGGTGGGATGGCTGAATCCCAACAGCTGGAGCCGCTCGACCACCAATCCCTATCACCTTACCGCAGTGGCCAGCAAATCCGCCAACACAACCCCGGCGGTGCTTTCCACGCCCAAGGTGAACATCACCGCCACCTCCACGCTGGATTTCTATTACAAGCCTGGCTCAACCAACGGCTATGGCAGGCTGCAAACGGTCTATTCGCCGGACAGGCAGACCTGGACCCCCATCGGGCCCCTGATCACCATGCCCACCGCCACGACGGTCTGGAATGCCCAGAGCGTGGACCTGGGCAGCATCCAGGGCAGTTATTTCCTGGGCTTCCAGGCATTCACCACCTCCTCCACAGCCACGATCGCCATCGACCACGTATTCGGCCCGGAGATCACAGCCGAAGTGCCCGGACCCTGCGAACTGACCGCTCCTGCGGATCAGGCGCTTGACGCCAGCCCCCTGATCCAATTCTCCTGGACCGTTCCGACGACAGGCGGAGTTCCGCAGGGCTACAAACTCTATTGCGACACCAACACCGACCCCACAACCCTGATCACCACAACCACGGGCTACTCCCACATCCTCACCGAACCGCTGCTCTATGGCACCACCTATTACTGGAAAGTGGTGGCCTACAACGGAGTGGGGGATTCCTCGCCGAATACGGTGCGCAGTTTCACCACCTGGGCCGATCCCACCGTGGTGAGTTTTCCCTGGACGGAAAGCTTCGACGGCGAGACCTTCGCGCCCATTGGCTGGTTCAACATCAAAACCGCCGGAACCACGCTGCCGGGAATCTGGAACCGCGTAACCGCGGGCTCATACCCCACCTGCGCCACCCATAGCGGAGCCGGCATGGCCCGCTACAATTCCTACTCCATCCAGGCAGGCGGAAAAGCGGAATTGATCACTCCAGCCCTGGATGTTCCGGATGGAGAGGTTTACGTGGTGGAATTCTGGATGTTCCGCGACAGCGGGTATGCCACCAAAACCCAGGAAGTGGTGAACGTGTATGTGAACACCGCCAGCACTTCAGTGGGCGGAACGCTGCTGGGCACTGTGAGCCGCTACTATGGCTTCGCTCCCGTGGAACCCGTGGCGAACCTCTGGTACCGGTATAAATTCGTCTTTACAGGTTCGCCGGAGAACAAGCACATCATCTTCGAAGCCGTGAGCGAATACGGGAACAACATGTTCATCGACGACGTTACGGTACGGGCGATCGCTGCCCCCGCGGAACCTTACCTGAACTATCCGGCCCATGCTGCCACCGGGCTTTCCCAGGATGGCTTCGCGTTCACCTGGGCTCCCGATCTGGCAGCGGGCGATCCGCCGGCTTACTATGTGCTCTACGTGGCTTCCAGCGAAGAAACCATCTACGACGAGTATGTGTACGACAATATCGCTGGCACTTCCTTCAATCCCGTTACGGCTAGCGAAGACCCCATCTCTTATGCCTTCGACGCCCAATACTACTGGACCGTACAGGCAGTCAATGCCGCCGGCAATGCCGTCACCGACCCGCTCTTCTCGTTCAGCATCCAGTCCAATCCCTTCAGCGCTGTTCCAGTGGTGGAAGCGGGATTGGATGGCGCCGGAGTAGTGCTGAACTGGGCCGCCATCGCCAATGCCAACAGCTACAAGGTGTATGGCAGCGACGACCCCTACGGACCCTGGACCCTGCTGGGCACCACCGCCGCCCTTACCTACACGTATGCGGGAACCGAGAACTGCAAGTTCTTCAAGGTGAGCGCGGATACGCATAATCCCTGAAGGGGAAGGGAAAGAGTTAAGAGTTAAGAGTTAAGAGTGAAGAGTTGGTGGGAACGTGGAAAGATGCCGGAACACCGGTTTCAACGGGGTCCTCGCCGCACAACTTGTTGGGCGGTGGGGTGCTTGAGCGGCCGGTCCACCGGATTCATCCGGTTTTTTTAACCAGAGAAACAGCTTTACAGATGGTCCACGAATTACACGAATTAACACGAATGACAAGAGGTAGTGTCGCTTGCCAAAGCGACAACATGCACCAGCGATCACCGTTCCACTGCGTTCACGCGTTTTTTCAAACACAGAGGCACCGTAACATAGTTTTTCAAACTGTTGTGGCCGAAGGACTCCGTCCTTTGGTCTGGTTGTCCTGCGGATGCAATCCGCTGGACACAACAGGATGCAATCCTATGTTACGAAAGGTCCGCGCGGTTTTTCAGCCCGGATGCCCACGAATGTGCCCAAAGTATTGAATACGGATTCAACGGATTGAACTGATTAACGGATAAACAAAGGAAAAAGGGCGGAACCTGATCCGCCCTTTTTTTCGGCGCTTCAGCGAGCGCCGGTACACAATGCCCCATGTCTATATCCCTCCGTCGCTCTGTTTTGAAACATCTATTCCTCTGTGCCTCTGTGCCTCTGTGTTATAAAAACCGCTTAAACGCAGTGTTCCGGCTGCGCACCTTTCCCCCCTTCCACCAACTCTCAACTCCCTGGCCGCTAAAACTTCACCAGCCTGGCGGTCCGTGCCTCCCCGTTCCACAGTATCCGCGCCAGGTACATTCCGCTGCCCAATTGCCGCCCATTATCATCCAGGCCGTTCCAATCCACGCCATGTTCGCCCTTGCTTAGGTCGGCGTTTAGCAGGGCGCGCACTTTCTGGCCCTTGAGGTTGTAGATCTCCAGAGCCACGTGGCAGCCTTGGTCCAGGCTCCAGCAGATGCGCGTTTCGCCGGCAAAGGGATTGGGTTGGCTGGCCAGGCCCGTGATTTGGGGCGAGTTGGCGGGATCGGAATTGGCAACGCTTTGCAGGGTGAAATTGACGATCGTCATCTCCCCCGCGGATACCGTCACGTTGTCCTGCGTAACCGACTGGTAGCCTGTTTTGGAGCACGTTACGCTGTACACGCCGGCATCGACCGTGAGGGTGTACAAGCCCCAGGTATCCGTGGTGGCGGTGGCTGTTCCGGCGGTGATGGTGGCGCCGGCAATGGGTTGGGACGCGGCGTCGATCACTTGCCCGATGATATCGCCGGTAGCGGCATAAGGCGGCGCTTCGAAGCAGCCCATGTCGATCTGGGCCAGGTTATCTCCATTGCCGTCCACGATCCTGGGCAATCCGCCGAGGTCAAGAGCGGGCAGGTTCAAGCCGGTCACATCGGGCGTTCCGGCATCGATGCAGGGCGAAGCGGAAGCCAGCGTGTAGTCGTCTTGGGCGGCATTGGAAAACATGGGATTGCCCCAGATGTTGGTGGCGCCGCCTTGGGCAACCTGCATGGAGCAGTAGGACAGGGTGTAAGTGGTTTCCACGTTGACGATGGCGTCGGGCGTGTTGTCCCAGAAGATCGTGTTGGTTATCGTGGCCGGGCTGTCCAGGATGTTGAACCAGATGGCGCCTCCATCCATGGCTGAGCAGTTGCCGGCGAAAGTGCAGTTGGTGATCGCGGCGGTTCCGCCGGTCAAACCGATGGCTCCGCCCCGTCCAGTGACCGTGAAATTGCCGTGGAACAGCGAGTTCACGATCGATACCGGCGTGTACAGGCTGTAGATCGCGCCCACAGCGCCTGCCGAACAGCCTTCAAAGCGGCAGGCGATGATGTTCACGCCCGCGCTTTCATAGATGTACATCGCGGCTCCAAAGACGTCGGATACGTTGTTCGAGAAGCCGCAGTTCGTGAGTGTGGCCGTGCCGTTGCGCACAAAGATGCCGCCGAACCAGCTGGCCTCGCAATCCTTGATGAGGCAGTCGTTCATCACCAGGTTGGTGCCTGCGTCGGCGAAAACGGCGCTGCCATCAGCCCCGGACATGCAGCGCACGAATCTGCAGAAATTGAAGGTGAGGGTGCCCGCGCCGCTGCCCCAAACCGCTCCGCCTGAATTGAGGGGATCGTTTACCGTGGCTCCGTTCAGGGCCTTGCCGTAGTTGAAATTGGTGTAGGTGAACGAGGAGGGCGGGTTGGCGGCCCCATTACCGGAAAAGCGGATCGATTGCCAGCCGGTGAGGGTATCGGCGGCGGTGAAAGTTACGTTGTTGTCCAGATCGCCGTTGCAAACGATCTGGCCCAAAACGTCCAACCGGTAGATGCCCTGGAAAACCACGTCTACGCCTGGTCCTACGGTCAGGGAAGCCAGGTTGCCGATCGTGATGTTGCCCATGATCAGGTAGGGTGAGCCGGCGGCGTTCCAAGTGCCGGAAACAGGCCCGGCGGGGATCATCGTTTCGGCGTACAAGCCGCAACCCATCAGAAAGACCAGAAATGCCATTAGCAGCGCTCTCATTTACCACCTCGCAGTCAAGATATTTTAGGATTCAGCCTGCTTGCGAGTTCGCTAATCTGTCAAGGGAAATGTGCGGAGGAGGGATGAGAGCAGAGATGGAGTTGAGAGTTGTGAGTTGAGAGTTGAGAGTTGAGAGTGAAGAGTTGGGCCGGAACACCGGTTTCAACCGGTCGGTCCACCGGATTTATCCGGTTTTTGCAAACACAGAGGCACAGAGGCACAGAGGCACCGTAACATAGTTTTTCAAACTGTTGTGGCC
>CAYSAT010000009.1:0-53383 GCA_964429035.1 uncultured Candidatus Cloacimonadota bacterium
GAATCAGTTCAGAAAATCGGACTGGGAGATTCCTACTGCATTATTTGGGTTTAAGATCAATAACATTCCATTTGCTCCAAGGAGATAAGATGAAAAAAGCGCTTTCAACACTCATCCTGAGCCTGCTCTGCGCGTTCGGCATGGCTGCATTGGCCGATTACACATTCGAGCAGACAACATCCGCCTGGACCGAGCTCGCCGCTCCCACGCAAATCCACGGCACGGGAATCGACGATTCGATGTCGCCAGTGATCAACATCGGTTTTGATTTTCTCTACGACGAAGTGGTGTATAGCACCTTCAAGGCCAACACCAACGGCTTCATCACCCTGAACCCCGCTTCATCCGCATCGCTATCCAACAACCTCACAACCCAGGTGCTGATCCTGGGAGCCTTGTGGGACGACCTGAAGACCGATGACACCAATTCACACGTGGCCTACCAGGTTACCGGAACGGCGCCGAACCAGGTGCTGACCGTGGAATACAAGAACATCAAGTGGTATTACTACACGACCCCGGTGAACCTGGTGAACTTCCAGATCAAGCTGTATCAGGGCACGAACCGCATCGAATTCATCTACGGAACGATGGGCGCCACGCCAGGAACCTCCGCTACCGCCTCGATCGGATGTTCCGGAGCGGTAGCAGGCAACTACATGAGCATCACGCCCGCTTCGCCTACCGCCACGTTTTCCACCACCGTCGAATTCAACCAGATCAATGGCACACACGTGCCTTTCCTGACCGGCAACAAATACTCCTTCATTCCGCCGGTTCCTCTGAACAACGACCTTGCCGCCACTGCCATCACAGGCAACGTGACGCCCAGCGTGAACACCGCCACCACCTACACCGTTACGGTTTACAACCGGGGCCTTAACGCGCAACCCAGCTGGTCCGTGGAATTGATCAACGCCGCCAACACCGTGCTGGCAACGGCCGCCGCTCCAGCTGTAGCAGCCGGAGCCACGGTCCAGGTTCCGGTACCCTGGACTCCCACAACTGAAGGTCCGGTAGCCCTGCGAGGCAGGATAGTCCTGGCTGCGGACGAGAATGCCGCCAACAACGTGACCGATCCTTTGAATATCACGGTAATGCCGGCGGGAATGATCGTGGCGACCATCGGAGACGGTTCCCAAACCGCGCGTCTGCCGCTCGATTTCTATTTCCGCAACAGCTTGTCCGAGACCCTCTATTTCCCCAATGAGATCGGCGCATATGGCGTCATCAATGCCATCGGTTTCTACAATCAGTTCACCCAGGACCTGCTGAACATGCCCACCAAGATCTGGCTGGGCATGACCGACCTGGCGGATCTTGCCGCGGGCTGGATCCCTTCCGGTTCGCTGACCCTGGTCTATGACGGGACGGTGAACTATCCCACGGGCGAAAACAACATCCTGATTCCGCTGCAGACGCCCTATTCTTATTCCGGCGGAAACCTGGTGATGCTGTGCAACCGCCCGATGGACACCACCTATTACAGCTCCACCAACCTGTTCAAAGCCCAGACCGTGGGCACGAACCGCGCCCGTTACGCCTATTCCGACGGCACCGAGTTTAACCCTGCCGAGCCTGGAACCATGGGCACGGTGACGGGTCAATTTGGCAAGACCACGCTGTACATGACGCCGCTCAGCCCCAATCCGCTGTTCAGCGTCACGCCTGCCAGCAAGAACTTCGGCACCGTGCTGCTGAATACCACCCACAACCAGACCTTCACCGTGCTCAATGCCGGTGGCGGAACCCTGGTGGTGAATAGCATCTCGATTGCCGGCGACCCCTTCTTCACGCTGCAGAACCTGCCCACGCTGCCTGCCAGCCTCAACACCGGCCAGAACATCACTTTCGTGGGACGCTACAATCCCACTGCAGCAGGAGCGCACACCGCCACCATCACCATCACGGACAACCGTGGCAACCGCCTGACCCATACTGTGGCACTTACCGGAACCTGCATCGACACCACCGTGCTGACCATGCCCTACCTGCAGAATTTCGACGCGGTGACGGCGCCCACGCTGCCCATCGATTGGAGCAGCGTAATCACGCCCTCAGGCACCACTTCCGTGGTGGTGACCTATACCTCCGCCCCACATACAGCACCAAACTGCGTGCGCATGTACAATGGCGCCACAACTGGCACCGAAGTGTATCTGGTCGCCCCGCCGCTTTCCACCACCATTCCCGTCAACACCGTGCGGATGAAACTCTGGGTGAAAGCGGGCGGAACGGGATACACGATGAACTTCGGCGTGATGTCCGATCCCCTGAATCCCGCCACCTACACACAGGTCGCCACCATCGCGCCCACCAACGTCTGGCTGGAATACGTGGTGCCTTTCAACGCCTATACGGGCACCGGCACCTACCTGGCCATCAAGCACGACACCGCGGGAACCGGACGCACCTTCTACGTGGACGACGTGATCATCGAGCTCATCGCCGCGGATGACCTGGCTTGCACAGCCCTCAACGGAAACACAACCCCCTCAGTGGGCAACGCCACCACCTACACCGCCTCCATCTTCAATTGGGGCACGAACACGCAAAACACCTACACGGTGAAACTGTTCAACTCCGCCAACGTCGAGATTGCCACAGCGCCAGGAGTGCCCTCCGCTCCAGGCTCCACAGTGCAGGTCCCCCTCGTTTGGACTCCCACCGTGGAAGGGCCCACCTACATCTATGCCAAGGTTTTCCTCACCGGCGACCAAAACGGCCCCAACGACCAAAGCCCGAACCTGAACATCACAGTGATGCCGGCCGGAATGGTCGTAGTAACAGTAGGCGACGGCACGCAGACCATGCGCATGCCCCTGGATTTCTTCTACCGCAACAGCCTCTACGAAACGCTCTACTTCCCCAATGAACTGGGCATGCTGGGCAACATCACCGCCATCACGCTCTACAACCAGTTTGTGACCACCACGCTCACCAACATGCCCACCAAGATCTGGATGGGCACCACCCAACTGGAAGACCTCAGCGCCGGCTGGATCCCCTCTTCGCAACTGACCCTGGTTTACGACGGCGCGGTCAATTATCCCGCCGGGCAAAACGACATCCTGATCCCGCTGCAGACGCTTTTCAACTACAGCGGCGGCAACCTTGTGGTGCTCTTCAACCGGCCCATGGACACCACTTATTACAGTTCAAGCGACCTCTTCAAAGGCCAGACCGTGGGCACGAACCGCGCGCGCAACATCTATTCCGACAGCACCACCTACGATCCTGCCAATCCTGGAGCAGTGGGCTCGGTCACCGGCCAGTTCCCCAAAACCAGTTTCCACATGACTCCGCTGGGCCCCGATCCCATCTTCAACGTAACGCCCGCCAGCAAGAACTTTGGCACGGTGCTGCTGGACACCACGCACAACCAGAGTTTCAGCGTGATGAATGTAGGCGGCGGAACCCTCACCGTGAGCGACATCGCCATTGCCGGCAGCCCCTTCTTCACGCTGCAGAATGTGCCCACGCTGCCTGCCAGCTTGACCACGGGCCAAAGCTTCAACTTCACGGGACGCTACAATCCCACCGCAGTGGGAGCCCACACCGCCACGATCACGGTTACGGACAACCGCGGAAGCCGTTATGAATACAGCCTGGACAGCCGCGAAAACAGCAACCGGATGCCGCACACGATCGCCCTTTCCGGAAACTGCATCGATACCACCGTGAACGCCCTGCCTTACACCCAGGCCTTCGACGTACCCACAGCTCCGGCCCTGCCAGTCGATTGGGGCAGCCTGATCACGCCCTCGGGAACCACTTCCGTGGTGGTTACCTACACCTCAGCGCCCCACAGCGAACCCAACTGCGTGCGCATGTACAACGGCGCTACGACGGGTACCGAAGTGTATCTGGTGGCGCCTCCCCTGGCTACGAACCTGCCGGTGAACGCCACCCGGATGAAAGTCTGGGTGAAGGCCGGCGGAACAGGCTACACCATAAACTTCGGCGTGATGTCCGATCCTCTGAATGCCGCCTCTTATACCCAGGTGACCACCATCACGCCCACCAATGTCTGGGCGGAATATGTGATCCCCTTCAACGGTTACGCGGGCACCGGACGCTATCTGGCTATCAAGCACGATACCGGCGGAACCGGCCGCACCTTCTATGTGGACGATGTGATCCTCGAAGTGATCGCCGCCAACGATCTCGGAGCCACAGCAGTCACCGGCAACGTAACGCCGACCGCCGGCACCCAATACACCTACAATGTGGGCATCTTCAACTGGGGCACGAACGCGCAGTCCACCTACACCGTGAAACTCTTCGACGGCAACAACGTGGAATTGGCTACAGCGGCTGGAACCGCCGTCAATCCTGGCCAAACGGTGCAGATCCCGCTGCAGTGGACCCCCACAGCTGCAGGACCCATGGTCATCTACGGCAAGGTGGTCCTGACCGGCGATCCCAACCCTGGCAACGACCAGACCCCGAACCTCAGCCTGCTGGTCAACCCCAGCGGCGTGTTCACCCTCACCGTTGGAGCCGGCGACCAGCAAGCCCGCGTGCCCTTGGATTTCTACTGGAGGAATTCCCTGTTCGAAACCCTCTACTATCCTGCGGAACTGGGTGGTTTCCTGGGCCAGATCACCGGCCTCCAGTTCTACAACAACTTCTCGACCAGCAACCCCAACGGCGCCACCAAGATCTGGCTGGGCACCACCACCCAAACTGACCTTTCCGGCGGCTGGATTCCCTCCACCCAGCTCACCCTGATGTTCGACGGCGTAGTCACCTATCCCAGCGGCGCCAACATCATCACCATCCCCTTCGCCACGCCCTACATGTATCTGAACGGCGAAAACATCGTGATGCTGGTGAACCGGCCCATGGACGCCGTGTATTATTCCTCGTCGGATTACTTCCAGGCCCAAACGGTGGGCACCAACCGCGCCCTGAACGTCTATAGCGACGGCACCACCTACGATCCCGCAGCTCCGCCAACGGGAACGACGCCTTCCGGCCAATTCCCCAAAACGACCTTCATTGTGATTCCCGGAGGAGTGGGCCACATCCAGGGAACCGTATTGGGCGCGGGCAACGCTCCGCTTTCCGGAGTCGCCGTGCAGATCCTGAATAGCACCTATGCCACCACGACGAACGCCCAGGGCCAATTCCAGATCCAAAACGTGCTGCCGGACGACTATACCATCTCTTTCAGCCACTATGGCTATGACACCATGAGCCAGAACTTCACCCTGCTGGAAGACGAAACCGAAATCATGAACGTGACCATGACCCCCATGGCCACCGTGAACGTGACCGGAACCATCGTCGCCAGCGACACCCAGGCAGGGCTTTCCGGAGCCTCCATCCATCTGGCCGGCTATGCCGATTACAACGGCAACAGCATCGCCAACGGCACTTTCACCATCCCTTCCGTTTACGCCAACCAGGCCTACGACTGGTCCATCATCTGCCCCGGCTACACCAGCGCTTCGGGCACCATCAGCGTGGGCGCCGCGAACTACAGCATGGGCACCATCACGCTCAACGAAGTGGCCTACGCGCCGCATTCCGTGGTCGCCACAGCCAACGACACCAACACCGAGGCCGCTTTAACCTGGATGGCTCCCGACGCCAATGCCATCGAGGTGACCGAGAGCTTTGAAGAGAACGTGTTTCCGCCTCAAAACTGGACCCAAACGATCACCAACACCGGGCCCATCAACACCAGCGGCGTGTATCCCACCTGGTGCCGCTTCGCCGCCATCACCATCAGCGGACAGCCCGTAACGCCCACCGACGGCACTTACCAGGCCGGACTCTGGTGGAGCTACGAGCATCAGGACGAATGGCTCATCACGCCCACCTTCAATTGCCCTCCCGGCGCTTATCTCAGGTTCGACGGCTACGTGTTCCTGGGCTCCACCAACGCCGACCATTACTACGTGAAGGCCTCATCCGACAATGGCAGCACCTGGTCTACGCTGTGGGACGCATCGGCTCAGACCGGAGGCTGGAATTACTATGCCTCGCCGATCACGGTCCCGCTGGATGTGTACGGCGGCCAGCAGATCAAGCTCGCCTTCCACGCCATCGACGGCCCCACCAATGACGGGCTCTGGTATGTGTGGTTCATCGACGACATCTACATCGGCAACGCCGCCACCTCAGTCCAATTCCCCGCTTCTGAACTGGCCACGCTTTCAGCCGGATCGGGAAGCTCGGGATTTGGCGCCCCAGTGGCCGCAACAGAGCCTTCGCGCAGGCTGGAACAGGGTTGGACGCGCGGCGAACCCCGCCTGCCGTATCCCACCGCAATCCTCGCAACGCAGCGGCTGGAACGCGTCCTCACCGGTTACCGGGTCTGGCGCCTTACGCCTGGCCAGGAAGGCAACGAATCCGCCTGGACCGCGCTCACTCCCGAAGTGATCACGGCCACCCAACTCACCGATCCAGGCTGGCAAGGCTTGCCCAACGGAACCTATCGCTGGGCCGTGAAAGCAGTTTACACCAACGGCGTGGCTTCCGTGGCCTCCTTCTCCAACACCCTGGTCAAAGAGCTGGTCACGGGCATGATCGCCGGAGTGGTCCGCCGCACGAACACCGTACCCATCATCGGCGCCACGGTTACCGCGTCCGGAGTCACCGCCACCACCAACAACGCCGGCGCCTACACCTTGATCGTACCCGTGGGCACCCACGACGTCACCTGCTCCGCCACGAACTACATCCCGCAAACCATCACCGGAGTAGTGGTCACGCAAAACCAGACCACCACGGTGAACTTCGTGATGATCGGAGTTTCCAACCAGGACGACGTCATCCCGGTAACATCTACCGAACTGCTGGGCAACTATCCCAACCCCTTCAATCCCCAAACCACCATCGCCTACAGCGTGAAGGACCCCTGCCCGGTGAGCCTCGAGATCTACAACGCCAAGGGCCAAAGGGTGCGCGTACTGGTGGATGCAATCCAGCCCACCGGTTGGTACAGCGAAGTCTGGAACGGACGCGACGACAACGGCCGCAGCGTCTCCAGCGGAGTCTACATGATCCGCCTGCGGGCCGGCTCCTACCACAGCACCAAAAAGATGGTCCTGATGCAATAGCAGCCAGGATTTACCCCTGATTCCAACCCCGGGTTCAACGCCCGGGGTTTTTCATTTGCGGGATCGGGACGACAGGCCCTTTGTACCGGCGCTCGCCGAAGCGCCGATTCTTGAATTGGTTTAGTTATATAGGCGGATCGGCGTCCGCCTGTACACGATGCGGCGGGTCGGCGTCCGCGAAGCGCCGATTCTTGAATTGGTCCAGTTATATAGGCGGATCAGCGTCCGCCTGTACACGATGCGGCGGATCGGCGTCCGCCGGTACTTGGCGAAAGATAACCCCAAGCAATCCCGCTATCACTGCGCGCCCATTGCGCGCTCATTACGGGCAAAGCGCGCAATGAGCGCGCAATTACCCCGCGATGCTAACGGGAGCGTAAGCCCAAAAAACTTGACAACTAACTGCGCCTATTTTTGTACGTATCCAGTAACCAGGAAGTGGGATCTCCGACCACATATTCACCACATAGAAAACATGGGGGGAAGGCTGGAATCGTTGTTTCATGCGGCAGACCGGCCTTCCAGCAAACGCTTGGCCAAATCAATGCAGAGGCCGCGAAAAGTAATTCCGGCCTGGAGGAAGACATGCCAAAAACCATTTTGTTAGTTCTGGCCGCCATCACGCTGCTGCTGGCAGGATGCGCCACCAGGATGGTGGATTTCACGGTGATCTCCACCAAAAACTTTGAGTATGGCAAGGGATCCACCTTCACGCGCGGTTCGTCCAGGATCACTGGCGAAGATGCCGCCTACATCATCTTTATCATCCCTACCGGCACTCCCAACATCAAGGAAGCCATCGACAAAGCCCTCGAAAGCGTCAAGGGCGCCGTAGCCCTGGTGGATGGAGTGCTGTACTCGAAGAACATCGGCATCCCGGGGATCTTTTTCAAAACCTCCTATCTGGTGGAAGGGACGCCGCTGATCGACCCAGCCCTTACCAGCAGCACGCTGGAGCCTGGCTTCTACGTGGCCAAACTGGATAAGGAGACGGATAGTTTTCAACTCATTCCGGTTGACGAAGAGCAGTATACATCCCTGAAAAGCCAGTATAGCAAAAACTAGCGTCTACCAGCGCTGCAACTGAAGCCGAATCTCAAGGGCCAGCCAGGCCCTGAAGGGGTTTTCCGCCTTTTTCGCAGCCGGATGGATCCAGGGCTGGCGCTCTGCCTGGATTTGAAAGGAATGTGGAATATTGCGGAACACTGCGTTCCCGCGGTATAATTAGAGTTTCCACCTGGAGTGGATGTGCTGTGCAAAAATGTGGCGCCAAATCAGTTCTGAACCGCCTGAAAGCAGTGGGACGGCCGCGTGATCGCAGTGTTCCGGCCCTGGGCAACGCTCCGTAAAAATCCCGCCACAAGGAAGAAGGAAATGCTTATCTCAGAATTGCTCAAGTATCTCGAAACTTTCGCGCCGCTGTCTTTGGCCATGGATTGGGACAACGTGGGCCTGCTAATTGGCGATCCCAGCCGGGAAATCACGCGCGCTTTGGTCACTCTGGATGTAACGCCCAACGCGGTTCAGAAGGCTGTGGCAATGGGCGCGGACCTGATCCTTTCCCATCATCCCCTGATCTTCCGGCCCCTGTCCAAAATCACCGATCCCCTGCTGCTTTCGCTGCTCGAAAACCGCATCGCCGTGATCTGCCTGCATACCAATCTGGACGTGGCTCCGCACGGCGTGAACCAGGCGCTGGCAGAGGCCTTGGGGCTGGAATCCACCGAGATCTTGAGCGCCGAACAAGGCGGAAAATGGTACCATCTTTCCGTGGCCGCACCAGTATCGCATTCCGGGGCCATCGCAGCGGCAGCAGGTGACGCCGGAGCGGGCAGGATCGGCAACTACGCGCGCTGCTCGTCCCAACACGAAGTGACGGGCGCGTGGACGCCATTGCCTGGAGCCCGGCCTTTTATCGGCAGTGCGGAAAGCAGCGCCACGCAAACGGAGATCGAACTGGAATTCATGGTGGACGAGGCGGTGTTGCCAGCCGTGCTGCAAGCCGTGCAAAGCGCACATCCCTACGAAACGCCGCTGCTCTACTACTTTCCGGTGTCCAACGCTAATCCGGCCTACGGTTTGGGTCTTGTGGGCAAGTTTCCCGAGACCCTGGATTTGCTTCAGATCGTGGATTTGGTGCGCCAGCGCCTGCATTGCCCGCAGCCCAAACTTTGGACCGCGGGAAGGGATCCGCAATCCCGAGCGGAAAGAATAGCGGTTTGCGGAGGAGCGGGCTCTTCCATCCTGAAACAGGCAGCCCGCAGTGCGGACCTCGTGATCACCGGCGATATCGGCTACCACCACTTGCTGGAATCGGCCATTCCCATCATCGATGCCGGGCATTTCTACACGGAATATCCGGTGCTGAACTACCTACAGGTCCTGTTGGAGAAGCATGGCCTGCTCTGCGAAGTGATGCCCATGCCAGAGCATGAATACAGCCGGAATCTTGTGGAACAGGGCTGGGAAAGATAAGCTGGAAGGCCCGCAAGTAAACCGGGCACAAAAAGCTTGACACGAACAAGGCTCAATCCAGATAATGCAACCGCTTTGAATATATGCCCCAAGGGAGGTCTCCCAAGATGAAAAAAGCCTGCTTTGCCCTGCTGCTGCTGGCCCTGGCTTGCCTGTTGCCGGCGCAAAACTTCCCCCTTACCCTCACAGCGCCAAATGGCGGCGAAATCTGGAACACCGGCTCCACTTACGCCATTACCTGGAGCCAGGTGAACCTGGCCGGACCTGCCAGTTTGATGCTGCTCAGCGCAAACGACCCTGCTTCCGCGACCATCATGATCGCTCCATCTGTGCCTGTGGCTGCCGGTCAGTTCAACTGGACCATTCCGCCGAACATTCCGGCCGGCGCCAACTACAAGGTGCGGATCAACCTGGCATCTGCGAATGGAATGATGATCTGGGATATCAGCGACGGCCCGTTCACCATCCAGGGCGGCACCAATCCGCCTCCTCCCCAGATGTCGATCACGGTCGTGGCGCCTAATGGCGGCGAACAGTGGGCCGCTGGCTCCACCCAGACCATCGCCTGGAACTATGCCAATCTGACCGGCGAGGTCTCCATCGGGCTCATCGGCGCCAACACCAATGCCCAGATCATCATCGCCCCCTCGGTTCCCATCGACGCGCAGAACTTCCAGTGGACCGTGCCCGCGAACTTCGCCCCCGGTCTTTACAAAGTCCACATCGTCTGGCTGACTATCCTGGCAGTGTACATCGGCGACCTCAGCGACGGCTTTTTCGCCATCACCAACGGCACTCCGCCGCCTCCTCCGGTTTTGCAAGTGACGTCACCCAACGGTGGCGAAACCTGGGAAGCCGGCACCCTGCATCCCATCACCTGGGACTACAGCGGTAACGGCGGTTCGGTGCTGATCCAACTGATGGGCGGACCCCAAATGACGCCGATCAACATCATCGCCCCCAACGTTCCTGCCAATGCAGGCCAGTTCCATTGGCTGATCCCGCCTAATCAGATGCCGGGCGACGCTTATCAGGTGCAGGTCCAACTGCTTGATCCCAATGGCACCTTCATCGGCGACATCAGCGACGCGCCCTTCACCATCACCGCCGGCAACCCCAACACGCCCTGGATCACAGTCGTGGCTCCGAATGGCGGCGAACAATGGGCTGCGGGCTCCACCCAAACGATAGCCTGGAACTTTGGCAACCTGGAAGGCGAAGTCTATATCGCGCTTATCGGTGCCAACGCCAACACCCAATCGATCATCGCCCCGGCAGTCCCCATCGCAGGCCACAACTGGCAATGGACCCTCCCAGCGACCATCATGCCCGGCGCCTACAAGATCCATATCGTCTGGCTGAGCGTTTTGGACATCTATATCGGCGACCAGAGCGACGGCTTTTTCCAGATCGTGAACGATGCTCCGCCTCCTCCTCCACCTCCGCCTGTAACCGTTACTGCGCCCAATGGAGGCGAAACCTGGGCCAAAGGAACCTGGCACGACATCACCTGGACCGATGCCAGCAATTCCGCAGCGGCGCGCATCTTCCTGATCTGGGAAGGCCCCAACGGCAGCCGCCGCATCGTAATCGCCCGCAACGTCCCCAACACCGGCGTTTTTTCCTGGTTCATCCCTGTGCGTTTGCCGGCCGGAACCCATTACCGGATCGCCGTGCGCACCAGTTCCGGAGCCCTGGACCTCAGCGACGGCCAGTTCAGCATCGTCTCGCCCGTCACGAACCTCAGCGCCAGGCCCAATCCGACCTCCAAGGGCACCACGCTCAGTTTTGAGGTCTCCGCGCCAGTTACAGCCAGCGTCAGGCTCTACAACGTCCGTGGCCAGTGTGTGCGCGTTTTGGCGGAACAGCGCAGCCTCAGCGGACAGCAAACGATCCTCTGGGACGGCAACGACGCCAGCGGCCGCAAAGTGGCTCCCGGCATCTATTTCGCCCGCATCATCGCCCCGGAGTTGTATGCCTCGCGCAAGATAATAGTGCTCAAATAGCGGATAAACTTGACACGCAGAGAGGGCGGGATTTACTGATTCCGCCCTCTTGCTTTTCAGGATGCGGAGGGCGTGTGGTGCAAAGATCCTTTGCACAAGGAGTGAATATGCGTTTCGCGTTTTGCTTGCTGGCGTTTCTATTGCTGGCAGTCCTTTGTACAGCGGTGGTTTACCAGGTTCCGGGCGATTTCGCGTCCATCCAGTCCGCCCTGAACGTTTGCGCGAACGGGGATAGCGTTGTAGTGGCGGACGGCGTCTATCCCGAAAACCTGGTCTGGCCTCAGGTTGACGGCATCTCGCTGATCGGAACCTCGCGGGAATACACGATCGTGGATGGCTCTGGCAATGGACGCGTCCTCGTCTTTCAGGGCACTATGCAGGATCCCGTGGTCACCCTTTCCACCAAGGTCCGCAACCTCACACTGCGCAACGGCTTTAGCCCTTTGAACGGCGTGGGGGTTTCCTGCTACAACGCCTCGCCCGATCTTGCCAATTGCATCATCGCCCGCAATTCAGCCCCCGCCTGGTCCACATGCTCCGGAGGCGGTGTCTATTGCTACTTTTCGAACGCCCATTTCACCGATGTGCTCATCGTGGAAAACTCCGCTTATTCCGGCGGCGGAGTGCATATCGATCCTGTGTCCGCGCCCCAGTTCACCAATTGCGTGATCGCCGATAACACCCTCGTTTCGCCTGGCGGATCCTTCGCCGCGGGCATCTACACCCGCTTCAAGGTCTGGCCGCAGTTTTCCGGCTGCACCATCGTCCGCAACCGTTACTACGCCAGCGCCGCCATCCATCTCGGCGAGGTCAGTTATCCCACCTTCTACAATTGCAGCGTCACGGACAACGAGTTCGGCTTCCGGCTGGTTGCCGACGCCATGCTGACCGCTTTGCAGTGCAACATCATGGACAATTCCCAGGCCGGAATAATGAACACAGGCAGCGGTTTGCCCAACGCGCAGAACAATTGGTGGGGCTCTGCCAGCGGACCCCAACATATGGATAATCCAGGCGGGAACGGAGATCTGATCTCGGGCGAAGCCAATTTCACGCCCTGGCTGAACGAGCCCAATATACTGGCGCCGGCTCCACCGCCACGCAATTTGAGCGTTTCGGTCCAGGGCACGGAAGCCCTTCTATCCTGGGATCCGGTCGCCACCAGCCCTCCCAGCCCTGCCTACGCCGTCCACATCGGCACGGATTCCCTGCAGGTTGTCCAGCCCTTCGCTTTCTGCACGGCCCTGAACATGGTGGGCTGCACTTTGCCGGAACCAGATACGGATTTCTACGTCCAGGTGCGCGCCGCCTATTACTATGGTCCCTGGGGCTGGTTTTCCCCTACCGTGAGAGTGCACACTGGCGGCAGCCCCAATAACGATCCAGGCGAAGTTCCTGCGCCCTTGACCCTGAGTGTGCAGCCCAATCCCTTTTCCGGATCGGCCACCATCAAATACGCCCTTGACCAACCCGGCCCGGTAAACCTGAAAATCTACAATATCAAAGGGCAACTAGTGGCGGAACTACAGGGCGCGGAGCAAGGCGCAGGCGCACACGAACGGATTTGGGACGGCCGGGACGCATCCGGAAAGCGTTTACCATCAGGCATTTACCTGCTTGAGGCCAGGCAGGGTGGCAGGAGCGCAAATCGTAAATTATTACTGGCAAACCGGTAAGGCACATTTATTGACCAAGTCGGGAAAACAGGGCAAGAAAAAGCTTGACAGATATCCGGAGTTGGGCTATCCGGGCATCAGTTTTTTTAGCATAAGGAAGGAAGAGCCATGAAGAAAGTGTTTTTGCTTTTGTTTGTTTTACTAGCTGTATCCACCAACGCATTTGCTTACTGGGTTATGGTGAGGGCATATTACTGGCCGGACATCAGTACTTCCATCGAACTGAACGCGCACATCCTAATCGATAACGTTGACACTGGATTTTTGACGCCACACCAGTTCGAGCCCATCATCGAAGGAACCTATACCGTGCAATTGGAAGGGTATTCGAACTGGATTCCCACCAGCGCGTACGTCACACCCATCGAGGCCAACGGCGCGGTGATCTTTGGCACTTTCTACGAAGAGAACGTTCCTGTGACCCTGTCCTATTTAAGCGCGGGAATCCTGGCGAACTATTTCGTCGAACTGCATTGGACCACCCAATCCGAGTCCGGTGTTCAGGGCTACCACGTGCTGCGCAGTGCAGAGAACAATCTCTCGTCTGCTACTGTGGTCAGCGGACTGATCCCCGCGGCCAACACCTCTTCCCAGCAAAACTACACTTTCGTCGACGAAGAGATCTTGACCGAGGGAACCTACTTCTATTGGTTGCTGAGCTCGGATTACGACGGATCGGACACCTACCATGGCCCGATATCCGTAGATTACTCCTATCACTCTGATAATCCTCCCGCCGTTCCTCTGTTTACGGACCTGAAACAGATCTACCCCAACCCCTTCAATCCCCTGGCTTACATTCCCTATAGCCTGGCTAGCTCCGCCAGCGTGGATCTGCTGATCTACAATAGCCGCGGCCAGCTTGTGCGCCAGTTCGACCAAGGCGAAAAAGAGCCTGGCGAATACAGAGTCCTGTGGGATGGGAAAGATGACAGCGGCGTGGAATTGGCCACGGGAGTTTACTTCGTGCGGATGCATGCCGGCAAGGAAGTTCACCAAAGGAAAGCAGTGCTGATCAAGTAGTCCTGTTATCACTCACTATTACCGATTTAAGATCCGGTGAAAGCCGGATCTTTTTCTTTGCTAAGGCTGAATCTCAGTTATCGTGGGGATGGAAGAATACGGTATCCATGAGGATATCATGTTCGGATTTGCCACTCGGCGCTTATCGATCCTCACTAAGCTCTGAATGATCCCGGCCACAATGAACAAGCACGATCACAATCGCTCTTTTCTAACAGACATAAATGACAATTGCTTACCATCACGCCCCAAATTCGCCCCCGGGGCTAGCAGTCAATCACTTCTCAATCAAGCCTTAATCAAGCGTTAACAATTGAGAAGTGATTGACTAGTGATAGACAAGTGATTAAGGCTAAGCCCCGGGAGCCAGATTGAGCCTGTGCAAGGCCGGGATTGGACAATGATAAGAATTAAGCCTCTGGCGGTGTGGTTGTTACAATCTCAGATAAGGAGTAAACTCAACATTCGGGTAAACACTACCTAACGAACTCCCAACGAACTCCGATTTTCAGCGGTAGTCTCTACTAAGGCTTAATCTCCGCCACTCTCAAACTGCTTCCGGTAAGTTGGGGAATGAGCAGGTGGACGCCGCCGCCGTATTCAAACACAAAGAAATCCGCGGGTCCGGACAACCCTCCCAAAACCTTTACGGGCGAGGATTTGGCGTCCTTGAGGCGGTAGATGGAGCTGGTTTGCCAGCTGGAGAAATAGAGGTTTCCGGCCTTATCCATGCCCAAGCCGTCCAGATTGCCGTTGCTGGTGCTTTTGAAGGTGCTCACATTGCCTTCGGGCAGGGAGATTGCCTGGATGGGCGAATTCGGGCGCAGCGAAACCAGCAGCAGGCGCTTGTTCGCGGCGTCGTAGAGGATGCCGTTGGGGCTCTGGATGCCGCTTTCGACGAAGGGGGAAACGGCGCCCTGCCTGGAATCGTATTTGAAGACCTTGTGGGCCTTGCTGTCGGTGATGTAGGCGTTTCCGTCGGCATCTGCGGCCACATCGTTCAGGAAGGTGGATCCGGCCACGGGATGGGTTTTGAGCAGGGCGTCGCGGTCCAGGTCAAAGACCAGCAAACCCTTGTCCGAAGCGGCATAGAGCCTTCTGCCGGATACAATGAGTCCGCGCACGGCGCCTTTACCCTGGGTGAAATAGCTGTAGGTTTCCAAGTCCTTGGTGCGGATGATGCTGCCGTTGCCGGTGTTGCTGACGTAGAAATAGCCAGTTTGGGGATCGAAGGCGACGCTTTCCGGCCGGTTCAAACTCTGCGCGGAAAGGCCCGTCCAAATCAGCGCCGCCAGTATGGCCAGGATCGATACTTTCATCACGTGCTCCCTGCTTGAATAGTCTCTACTTACAGGATAACCGCAATTGCGGATGAGGCAAATCCAGCCTGGAAGACAGCTCCGGCAAGGAATCAGGCTGGCGGCCAGACGTGCAGAAAAATCCGGCCGGGGCGAATTAGTTCTTGACAGAAATATCCACAGCTGTGAAGGTGTAAGGCAACTTAAGCTATCGGGAGATTGTATGAACGATCCCAACGGCACCAATGGCACCGGCCAGCAGGTTTCCATGGGCGATCTGTCCAACGAAACGCTGATGGACCTTTACGAAAAGTACGACGCGAACAGCGCGGCTTTCGCCCAGGTGAAAGAGGAAATGCTTCGGCGGGGCTTCAAGTTTGAGGCCGCGGGAGAGCCCGCTCCGGAAGTTCCAACCGGTTCGCCAAACTATGCGCAGGTGCAGCCGGCCCAAAATCAGGGGCGCAGGCTGCGCTATTCCGAAGGCGGCAGCGCGGTTTGGATCGGGGTGTATGTGGTCCTGGGCCTGGCCTTGTTTGGCCTGCTTTCCGGCATTTTTGAGGACAACGACAAACCGAACACCATGCGCATCGTTTCTTCGGCAGCGGGCGCTATTCTGCTGTTCACGCTGGGAGCTTTGGTGGCTGGAGTGCGCAAGCTGGCCAACCGCCGCAATCCTGGCTCACCGGCGATCCCGGATCAACTCTGGCTGATACTGCTGGGCTCGTTCTGGGTTTTGGCGGGACTGGCAGGGCTGTTCTACGCGGCCAAGCTGTTCATCGACGCTGTGGAATGGGACGTGGGAATGGCCCTTGGCATCGCCGCGGTTCCTTTGATGCTCACGATTGGCAGTGCAGCCCTGGCGACCGCTTTGCTGAACCTGGCCAAAGAGATCTCCGCGCGGGATTAGTTCCAAAATCGCGCGGAACATTCAAGAACGCCAGACTGGCAGGGCCTGGCGCAGAGTTGCCTCGTATCCACTAAGTAGGGCTCCCGGAAGAGATTCCACTAAAATCCTTGACACTATCGCCGGGCTCAAAAACTTGGCTTTCTCAAGAAAAATATGTTAAGGAGAATCGATGAAAACCCTTACTCCGAGCCCCGGTGACATCCAGCACAACTGGTATGTCGTCGACGCCACGGGTTTGCCTTTGGGACGCCTTTCCACAAAGGTGGCTTCCATCCTTTGCGGCAAGAACAAGCCCTATTACGTGCGCAACATCGACACCGGCGACTACGTCGTGATCATCAATGCCGAAAAAGTGCGCGTGACCGGCTTGAAAAGCCTGCAGAAGATCTATCAGACCTTCAGCGGCTACCCCAGCGGACTCAAGGAAATCCCCTATCAGAAGATGCTGGAAAAGCATCCCACCGCGATCATCGAACACGCAGTCCGGGGCATGATGCCCAAGACCGTGCTGGGCGATGCGATGTTTAAGAAACTCAAGGTCTACACCGGCAGCGAGCATCCCCATGCCGCGCAGAAACCGGTGGAACTCAATCTCAAGGAGAAGTAAGCATGCAAACTTTCGATGCAGTTGGCAGAAGAAAGAACGCCGTAGCCCGGGTCCGGATCACTCCCGGCACCGGAAAACGCATCATCAACAAGGTCCAGATGAAGAAATACCTGCAGCGCGAAACCCTGGAAATGATCGTGGAGCAGCCCTTGCAAGAACTTGGCATGAGCGACAGCTTCGACATCTACGTAAATGTTTCCGGCGGCGGATTAAGCGGCCAGGCCGGCGCAATCCGGCACGGCATTTCCCGCGCTTTGCTCGAGTATGACGAAACTCTGCGGCCCCGTCTCAAAACCCGCGGCTTCCTGGCACGCGATCCCCGCATGGTGGAGCGCAAAAAGAGCGGCCGTCCGAAAGCCAGAAAGAGATTCCAGTTCTCCAAACGCTAAAAACGGGTTTTGGGGGAGGCTTCGCCTTCCCCTGCTGGAACCGATGATTCAGGCACAAACAACCACAAAAAACACGCAGCGGGAGTTGCAAGGCGGTGGGGAGAACGCTCCTCTGAATTGCTCAGATCCCTCTGCGGAAGAACAACCGTAACACTCATAAGGAGATTAAATGTCCGTAGTTTCAATGAAACAATTGCTCGAAGCGGGAGTCCATTTCGGGCATCAGACTTTCAAGTGGAACCCCAAGATGAAGAAGTACATCTTCATCAAGCGCAACGGGATCCATATCATTGACCTGAAGCAGACCGTGGACGCGATCAATGAGGCCTACCAGTTTGTGAAGGAAGTAGCCAACCGCGGCGAATACATCCTCTTCGTGGGCACCAAGAAGCAGGCTCAGGCCGCAATCAAGGAAGCCGCCGAGAAAGCCGGCGTCTTCTACGTGAACCAGCGTTGGTACGGCGGCATGCTCACCAACATGACCACCATCCGCCAAAGCATCGAAAAGATGAAGTACTACGAGGATATCGTGGCCGACGGCACCATCAGCAACTACACCAAGCTCGAGCAGCTCAAGCTCAAGCGCAGCCACGACAAGATCGAGTTCTCACTGGGCGGAATCCGCGACATGGACGCCGTGCCGGGAGTCATCTTCGTGGTCGATACCGGCCATGAAGAGATCGCGGTGCACGAAGCCCGGATCCTGGGCGTGCCGATCGTGGCCATGGTGGATACCAACTGCGATCCCGACCTCGTGGATTACGTGATCCCTTCCAACGACGACGCGACCCGCGCCATCCAACTGATCTCGGATATCATGGCGAACGCCGTCATCGAAGGCAAAAACATCGCTTCCGAAGGCGCCGACAGCAAGGCGGAGAAAGCCGAGGAACCGGTGGAATTCACTCCGGACATGGTGGAAACGGCCTCCATTCCGGTGAAAGACGAAGAACCCGCAGCGGAACTTGCAGCGGCAGAGCCGGCCGAAGTTCCGGCAGTCGAAGAACCCTCAACCAAAGAGGACTAAACCACTTTATTCCGGGCGGGGAGGCAACCGTTTCCCCGCCTGAGATCTGAACCCAAGGAGTTTACAATGATAGATGTAACCGCAAGCATGGTCAAAGAACTGCGCGAGAGAACCGGCGTGGGAATGATGGAGTGCCGCAAGGCCCTGCAAGAGACCGACGGCAACATGGACGCCGCCGTCAAGTATCTGCGCGAGCGCGGAATTTCCAAGGCCGAGGGCAAAGCCCTGCGCGAAACCAAGGAAGGCCTGGTCTTTTCCTATATCCACTTCAACGGCAAGCTCGGCGTGATGCTGGAGCTCAATTGCGAGAGCGATTTCGTGGCCCGCACCGACCAGTTTAAGAACCTGGCGCAGGAGCTCGCCCTCCAGATCGCCGCCACCAATCCGCTGGCCATCAGCTCCGACCAGATCGACCCCGCCCTGATCGAAAAAGAGCGCGAGATCGCCCGCAACAAGGCCATCAACGACGGCAAGAAGCCCGAGATCATCGAAAAGATCGTGGAAGGCAGCATCAAGAAGTTCTGCGCCGAGCGCTCTTTGCTGGAGCAGGAACTGGTGAACGAGAACGGCCGCACCGTTAAGGAACTGCTCACCGAGTCGATCGCCCAGACCGGCGAAAACATCCAGATCGCGCGCTTCGTGCGCTACGCTTTGGGCGGAGAATAGGGCCCAGCCTGCATTGCGGCTGCGCGAACGGCCAGCATCATGAACTACCAGCCTGAAAAGATCCACCGCATCATGCTGAAACTCAGCGGCGAAATCCTCGCCGGAGAACGCGGCTACGGCTACGACGACGCCGTCATCGACAATCTGACCGACGAGATCATCGCCGCCAAACGCCTCGGTTTCAGCATCGCCATCGTTCTGGGCGGAGGCAACGTCTTCCGCGGCGGAACCTGGGCCAATCAGAGTTTGGACCGCGTTACCCTGGACAACATCGGCATGCTCGCCACGGTCCAGAACGCGCTCTACCTGGCGGAAATCCTGAACAACAAGAACTATCCCGCCGAAGTGTTTTCCAGCCTCGCCATGGATGCTGTCACCAAGCATTACACGCCCCGCAAAGCCGCTCTGGCGCTGGAAAACGGGAAGATCTGCCTGCTTTGCGGAGGAACGGGAAATCCCTTCTTCACCACCGATACGGCCGCTGTTTTGCGCGCCCTGGAACTGAAGCTGGACATCGTGTTCAAAGGCACCAAGGTGGACGGCCTCTACAGCGCCGATCCGCAAAAGGACCCCGCCGCCAGGTTCATCTCGTCCGCCACTTACAGCCAATGCCTGGAGCAGAAACTCGGCGTGATGGACATGACCGCCTTTTCCCTGGCCAGCGAACACGGACTGCCCGTCAAGATCTTCAACGTCACGCAGTCTGGCGGCCTCTGCAAGGCCATTTCCAGCCCCAACCACGGCACTTACATACATCCCTGAGCCTGCTTCAAAGGCTAACCGAGGAACCCATGGAAGAACTCAAAAACCAGTGCAAAGATAAGATGCTGAAGTCCTTCGAAACCCTTCTGCATCAGTATTCCAAGATCCGCACGGGACGCGCCAGCGCTTCGGTTCTGGACGATATCCGCATCAACTACTACGGCCAACCTACGCCGGTGAAACAGCTGTGCAATATCTCCATTCCCGAACCACGCACCATCGTTGTCCAGCCCTGGGACAAAACCACCCTGGCCGACATCGAGAAGGCCATCCTGGCTGCCAATCTGGGCATCACCCCGGATAACGACGGCAACGTCATCCGCCTGCCCTTCCAACCGCTCACCGAGGAAAAACGCCGCGACATCGTCAAGAGCCTGAAAAAACTGGCGGAAGAAACCCGCGTGGCCATCCGCAACATCCGCCGCGACGCCAACGAGCACGCCAAGAAAATGGAAAAGGGCTCCGAGATCAGCGAGGACGAAGAAAAGAAACTCCTCAAAGAGATCCAGGACCTCACCGACGATTGGATCAAAAAAGTGGACGAGGTGGAGAAGAGCAAGGAAAAGGAAATCCTGGAAGTATAACACCCGGTTTCAAACCATTACAAGACCGAAATTCGGCCGGCCAACCCGGAAGGATTTCGGTCTTTTTTTGGGCTCATCTTTTACCTTGACGTGTTCATTCGCTTTAGTACAATGTTTTTCCAAGTTCTATTTGTCTCCGATGGGGAAAGATGAAGAAACACATCCTGGCCACTGTGCCAGTGCAGATGGGGACAGCACGTTTGTTTATGGGGAGCCGAATTCCGATTCGGCTAGCGTGCGCAGCACGCTGTGGCAATAAGCGCAACCAAGGACTAAGGAATGAAAGGACAAGCAGAAAAGACGCAAGCAGAAAGAAAGACGCAGCGGACATCGTCCGCTAGGGGAATCGGAATTCCCCTTCCCAAGGGGTTGCAGGGAAGCCGAATTCCGATTCGGCTAGCGTGCGCAGCACGCTGTGGCAATAAGCGCAACCAAGGGCTAAGGAATGAAAGGACAGGCAGAAAAGACGCAAGCAGAAAGAATGACGCAGCGGACTTCGTCCGCTAGGGGAATCGGAATTCCCCTTCCCAAGGGTTTGCAGGGAAGCGGAGTTCACATTCCCAAGATGCGACAATTCCCCAATCCGTTAGTTCCATCCCGTTATCAATACGGGATCACTGCGCGCTCATTGCGCGCTTTGCCCGTAATGACCGCGCAATTACCCCGCAATGATCGCGGGAACGGAAGCGCCGAACTAAAGGACAGGGAAGGGAACCATACCCGGCCGGGTTATTCCAGCTGAGCCAGCCACTCGATGATCGTGCGCTGGATCATCTCAGCGGCTTTTCGGAAGCCCGCCAGGGAATCTTCCTGAGGGGTGGGTACATAGGCTACCGGGTCAGGGATGCCGATGTGAACCTGCTGAACCGGCCGGGCAAACACCGGGCACTGTTCCCGGGCATTGTCGCAAACCGTGATCACGAGGTCCAGGTCTTGCCGGGAGAGAAACTCCCGCACGGATTTCGACCTCAGTTCCGCAGTGCCGATCCCCATTTCCTGCAAGACCTTGATCGTCCGGGGATGCACCACGGAAGGCGAAACGCCCGCGGAACAGGCCTCCCAGCGATCCCCCAAAATGTGGTTGATCATGGCTTCCGCCAGGATGCTGCGGCAGGAATTACCCGTGCACAAAACCAGTACCTTCTTCTTCACACAGCCTCCCGTCCGATCACAGGTCGTCGCTGTGATGCTTGATGACCCTACCCACAGCGAGGTAAATGGTGTTTTCCGCGATGTTGGTGGAAAGGTCTCCGATGCGCTCCAGGTTCTTGGCGATCCGCAGCAGGTGCAGATAGCGTTCCGTGAGTTCCGGGCTGGCTTTGAGCAATTCCACCAGATGCAGATAGATGCGGCGGTTCAGTTCGTCCACCTGGTTATCGGCGTCGCAGACCGCTCGGGATTGCTCCACATCCTCTTTGGCAAAGGCGTCCAGGCTGTTCTTGAGCATGGCCAGGGCGGATTTTTTCATCTCCACCAGTTCGGGAAGTTCGCCCACCGCGGGGTTGCCAATCAGGTGTTCGACACTTTCGGCGATGTTCACGGCCTGGTCGCCCAAACGCTCCAGATCGTTGTTGATCCTGTAGATCATCAGGATCAGGCGCAGGTCCTTCGCTTCCGGTTGGTAAAGGGCGATCGCGGCGGTGCATTTGGTGTCCAGGTCCAGTTCGATGCGGTTGACCTGGGCTTCCCAGTCCAGGATTTCCGCCAGCAGATTCCGGGCGCCGCTATACAGGCCATCGATGGAAAGCGAGACCATTTTCTCCACCAGGGAGGCTTCGCTCATCAGCAGCCGCTTGAGTTCCAATATTTTATCTTGTAGCATGGTTTCTCCTTGCTCAACCGAAGACGCCGGTAAGATAGGCTTCGGTGCGTTTGTCCGCGGGGACGGTGAACATCTTGTCCGTCTTGTCGAATTCCACCAGTTCTCCCAGGTACATGAAGGCCGTGTGGTCAGAGATCCGGCCTGCTTGGGCCACGTTGTGGGTGACGATGAGAATTGTCACGCTTTTTTTCAGTTCCAGGCAGAGTTCCTCGATTTTGGCGGTGGATTGGGGATCGAGCGCGGAGGTCGGCTCGTCGAGCAGCAGGACGTCGGGCCGGTTGGCCAAAGCGCGCGCGATGCACAAACGCTGCTGCTGTCCTCCGGAAAGCGCCATCGCGGAGTTTTTCAGGCGGTCCTTCACTTCGTCCCAAAGCCAGGCCGCTTTCAGGCTTTCCTCCACTCTGTTTTGGATTTCGGGTTTGGTAAGCCCGCCCTTGATCTGCAGCCCGAAGGCGACGTTGTTGAAGATGGATTTGGGGAAGGGGTTGGGCTTCTGGAAAACCATGCCGACACGAGCGCGGATCGAAGTCACGTCGGTTTTTGGGGCATAGATGTCCAGGCCGCCCAGAGTGACCTGGCCTTCGATGCGCGTGTCCGGAATGAGGTCGTTCATGCGGTTGAAACAGCGCAGCAGCGTGGATTTTCCGCAACCTGAAGGCCCGATCATGGCCGTGACCTGATGGGCGTGGATGGGGATGCTCACATCGTGCAGCACGTGGTTTTTGCCGAACCAGAGGTTGAGCTGGGAAGTTTGGATCTGGGGGGTTACCATTGTCTTTTTCTCCTGATGGAATAGCGGATGAAGATCGCGGCGGCGCTGATCAGCAGCACCAGCAGCAGCAGGACCAGAGCGGTTCCGTAGGCGATGGGGACCTGCTTGTCCGGATGCGTGCCTTCGGTCATCAGCGCGTAAATGTGGTAGGGCAGGGCCATCACTTCATCGGACAAACTGCCGGGCAAACGCCGCGAATAGAAGGTGGCGGCGGTGAACATGATGGGCGCGGTTTCGCCGGCAACCCTGCCAATGCTGATGATCGCGCCGGTGAGGATGTTGGGCAGCGCGGTGGGCAATAGCACCCTGCTGATCGTTTGCCGGGTGGTGGCGCCCAAAGCCAGCGAGGCGTCGCGAAAGTCCGCGGGGACTGTGCGCAGGGCTTCCTCGGTGTTGTTGATGATCACGGGCAGGGCCAAAATCGCCAGGGTCAGCCCTCCCGCCAGCAAAGATACGTCCAGGCCCATCAAGTTCACAAACACGGCCATGCCGAAAAGTCCGAAGATGATGGAGGGGGTTCCGGCCAGGGTGTTGATGGCGATGCGCAGGATGCGGATCAGCCAGGTTGGCTTGCCGTAGTTGTTCATCCAGATCGCGGTGAGGATGCCCAAGGGCAGGGCGATCAGGATGGAGAGGCCTGTGAGCAGGAAAGTGCCCATCAAAGCGGGGAAAATTCCGCCCTCGGTCATGGCATTGCGGGGCGCCGAAAAGAGGAATTCCGGGCTCAGCACGGCAAATCCCTTGTAAAACATCCGCGCCAGAAAGATCAGCAGGAAGAGGAAGGTGGCCAGCAGGGTCGCGCTCAGGATGCCGGTCCCTAGGGCATTCCACGCTTTACGCCGGTTCATCGGTTCCCCCTGCGCAGAAACACCAGTTCCGTGACCAGGTTGGAGACGAAGGTGAGCAGGAAAAGCAGGATCGCCAGGGCGAAGAGGGATTGGTAATGCAGGTCGCCCATCACGGTTTCGCCCATTTCCGCCGCGATGGTCGAAGTGAGGGGGCGCGCTGAACTGAAGATGGAGGAGGGCATTTTGGCCGCTCCGCCTGCCACCATCAGCACGACCATCGTTTCTCCTACCGCGCGTCCAAAACCGAGCAGGATGCTGCCGATGATGCCGCTTTTCGCTGCCGGGATCACAGCCCGGAAGATGCTTTCCACGCGGGTCGCACCCAAGGCCAAAGAGGCTTCCCGGATGCTTTTGGGCACGCTCGAAAGGGCGTCTTCGCTCATGCTGCATATGATCGGCACGATCATCACGCCCAGGATGATGGATGCGGTGAAGATGTTCAAGCCCGTATCCAGGCCGAACCATTGCCGGATCAAAGGAGCCAGGAAGGCCATGCCGAAAAGGCCGTATACAACCGACGGAATGCCGGCCAGAAGTTCGATCACCGGCTTGGCGGCCTCTTTCATGCGGCTGCCGGCCAGTTCGGAGATGAAGATCGCCGAGCCCAATCCCAAGGGGATCGCGATGACCAGGGCGCCAAGCGTTACGGCCAAAGAACCGATGATGAGGGTTAAGGCGCCAAACGAAGGCTCCGCGTGGGTTGGATACCAATCGTTGGTAAGGAGGAACTTGCCCAGGGTAAAACTCTTGAACAGCGGCAAGCCCTCGCCGAACAAGCCCGCGATGATCGCCAGCAGCACCGCGATCGTGAAGAGGGAAGCGGTGTAGGCTGCAACCTTGAAAAGACGTTCCTTGATTGAGTTCATGCGTTCTCCACACAGCGGGAGCCAGGGCTCCCGCTTATCTGGGTTTCGGTAATCGGATACCGGGGGGTTGCCAAACTGCTTACTTCAGGGTGATGAAGCCCTGTTCCTGCACGATCTTCTGTCCTGCTGCGGATTGGATGAAGACGATGTATTTGTTGACGTCGCCGGCCGCTTTCCCGTTCGTGTACATAAAGAGTTTGCGCGCCAGCGGATAAGTGCCGTCCTTCACGGTTTTGTCGGAGGGCGAGATTCCGTTTACTTTCAGGACCTTAACTTCGGTGCTCACATAACCCAGGCCGGCATAACCAATGGCGCCGGGAGTGCTGGCTACGGTGGTGACGATAGCGTTGTTGGAGGCCAGAAGCTGCGCGGAGGCGTCCACTTTGGCTCCACCCAGGGCTTTCTCGTTGAACACTTCGAAGGTTCCGGAAGCCACATCGCGCGAGATTACCACGATGGGCAGATTGGGGCCGCCCAGGTCTTTCCAGTTCTTGATCTTTCCGGTGTAGATGCTTTTTATCTGGGCGATGGTGAGGTTGCTGACCGGATTGGAATCGTGCGCGACCATGGCGATGCCGTCCAAAGCGATGGCGTAGGGAGTGGGATTGATGCCCTTGGATTTGGCCTGGGTGACTTCCTTGGCTTTCATGGGCCGGCTGGAATTGGCGATCTGGACGGTGCCGTTCTGCAAGGCCGCGATGCCGACTCCGGAACCGCCTCCGCGCACTGAAATGTTGATGTTGGGGTTGGCGTCCATGAAGGCTTCGGCGGTGGCTTGGGCGATCGGAAGTACGGTTGTGGAGCCGGAAAGGGTGATCTGGGACTTTTTAGCCAGGGCTGGCATGGCCGCTAGCATGAGTGCCAGAACGAATATCACTACTTTGTTTTGCATTGTGTTCTCCTAGATCTTGAGCGTGTTGGCGAAGCGCCATTTGAATTGCAGCATGAGCGTGGAAGTGTCTTTGAGGCCGTTGGCATAGGAAGCCGCGGACTCAGCTGCGTCGTAGCTTTTGGAAGTGTAGTTCAGTTGCAGTTGCATGGCGGGATTGGCCGCATCGTCGTGCCCGAAGTTGTAGTTGATGCCGCCAGTGATGGCTGTGAGCAGGTTCTGGTTGGCGGGATTGTCCGTTTCGTCCCAGCGGTCGTAACGCCCCAGGATATCGATGTCCGCGCCGATCAGTTTGTTCAGTTTCAGCGTGGGGAACACAGTCAGGGCAGTGGCGGTGTAATCCTTGCTGCTGAATAGTTCCGCGTACTTCACGTCTTTGCTGATGTATTCGACCCAGATGTCCACAGGGCCGTAGGCCGCGCGCAGAACGCCATCCAGCAGCAGCTGGGTATTGTAGGACGAGTTATCGGAAGCATCGGCGAGTTTGATCTTGCGTTCGCTGCCGTTGGTCATCACGGAGCCTCCGATGGTCAATCCAGGCAGCGGAGTCAGGCGCAGGTTGGCCAGAAAGGCAGGATCGACGTTGTCCTTGAGGTTGGCGCCGTAGTTCTTGTAGCCTTCGCCGTTGTAGAGCCCGAGCGCGTATTCGCCCCAGCCTCCAGGAATGTAGCCGTTCAGCGAGATTCCATAATCGGCGGAGTTCGCCACTTTGTATTCATCGGAGGGGGCCTTGCCGATCAGGCTGTAGTTCCAGTCGTAAATGGTGCCGAAATACACCTTCTGCAAGCCGATGGTGGTGGTGAGGTCCGGGATGGGAATGAGTTTGCTGAAGTCCACATAGGCGTACTTCAGTTTCAAGCCCGCGCCGTCCTTGATCAAGTCGGTGCTGAAGATATCCACTGTGAAGCGGCCTTTGATGGTTTCGCTGAATTTGGGTTCCAGGCCCAGGTATCCCCGTTCCAGGGAAAAGTTGTTCCGCAGAACGGCATCAGTGCTGTCTCCAGGGGCTGTTCCGTTTTCCAGGGTCCAGCGGTTCCACATCTCGCCGGTGATCTTAAGTTCCTGCGCGCCGAGCATTCCAGACAGGGCCAGGATGCCAAGTGCCGCAAGGATAAGTGCTTTTTTCATGATTACTCCTTGTTTCCTTTGGGGTTCTGCCCTGTTGTACGGAAGAATTGTTAGGATTTGATAAGGAGCGTGTTAAGAATTGTTAACTTGGGCGGAGCTGTTATTCGAGCGAGTTTTTCACGCGGCGCAAAGCCTTGCCGCGCAGTTGCTTTACGCGTTCTACGGGCAGGCTCAGGGATTGGGAGATTTCCTTGAGGGTGAGTTGGTGCTGGCAGGAAAGGACCAGGATGCGCCGTTCCAGTTCCGGCAGCGATTCCGGTAAGCGCAGAGCCGGATCTTCCGCGGGAAGGGTTTCCGGCGCGGCGAGCTCCTCCAGATGCTGGCTTTCCAGGGGATCAGCCAGCAAGGAAGCGGCGCTTTCGCGATCCAGCGCCTGCAAGATCTGCTTCTTGATCCAATAGACCGCGTAGGTGGAAAACTGCGCGCCGCAGTCCGGATCGAATCTCCCGGCGGCATAAACCAAGCCCAGGAGCGCCTCCTGCCGCAAGTCTTCCAGCGGCAGACCCCTGTTTTGATACCTTCGTGCCACTCCATACGCCAGTTTGCCATAGTTTCCCAAAATCTGGTCGGGGCTAAGGGGCCAAGCTGACTGGAGCGCTAACTGCCGGGATTCACTCATGGGGATCTTCCAGCGCGGAATTCCGCAGGGGGATCAGGATTTTGAACGCCGTTCCCTGACCGCGTTGGCTGGCTACCGAGATGCTGCCATGATGCAGCTGCACGATGTGCTTCACGATCGCCAAACCCAAGCCGGTTCCGCTCAGCAGCTTGTTGCGGGAAGGGTCCGCCACGAAGAAGCGTTCGAATATCCGGGGCAGGTATGTCTCCGCGATGCCCTTGCCCGTATCCGCAACCTCGAAGCACATGGAGTCATCCACGATGGCTGCGCGGATCGTGATGCCACCGGAATCGGTATAGCGCAGCGAGTTTTGGATCAGGTTGATGAAGACCTGCTCCAGCCTGAAGGGATCGCAAACCAAGCGCTGGGCGGACGGATCGACCTCGATGCGCAGATACAGGTTTTTGGCGGCAACTTCCGGCTCCAGGATCAGCCTCACATTATCGAAGAACGTCTCCAGGCTGATATCCTGCGTTTCCAGGCCGGACACGCTTTCCAGGCGGATCAGTTGTTCCAGGTCCTGGATCAGGTGGATCAGGCGCTGCGTGTGGTTGTGGATGATCCTCAGCTGGCGCGTGTGGTCTTGTCCGGGATGGTCCTGCATCGCTTCCGTGAAGCCTTTGATGGCGGTCAAGGGAGTGCGCAGTTCGTGCGCCAGATTGACGATGAAATCCTTTTTCATCTGGGCGGTTTGCTCGATGGCATCGATGTTGCGCAGAACGAAGAGCAGGCGCCGCGCCTGGTCGTTCCGGCTGACGGACAGGATGTAACTGTGCCCCTCCAACAGGATGCCCGAACTGGTCACGGGGCCAGGTTCCGCCGCGGTTTTGATCCAATCCAGCAATTCCGGAGCGCGGATCACTTCCCAATACTTCTGCTGCCGGTCCTCGTCGTAAGCCGGAAACAGCGCGGCAAAGGGCTCGTTGGCCCAGACCAGTTTGCCCTCATAATTCTGCGACCACAACACATCCTCGATGGAACCCAGCACCAGGCGCAGTTCTTCGCGATGCACCGCCAGATGGCCTATCGTGCCGTCCAGCTTGGCCAGAGCCTGGTTCAGTTCCCTGCCCAAGCGGTCGAATTCCGCCAGTTCCAGGGCGGGTATCCTTTGGCTGTGGTCGCCTTCGGCGAGCTGTTTCAAGGTGGCTGAGATCCGGCCAGAAGCGCTGCGCAGCTTGCTTCGGAAGTAGAACAGCAAGGCCAGCAGCGCTGCCAGCAGCACCGCCAGCGTGACCAGAGGCCGCGTTCCGGCAAGCAGCAGCACAGCCGCCAGAGCCCACACCAGCAGGCTCGACCAGGCCAGCCCACGCAGCAGTCCGGGCTTATTCATCCGGCGCGTCCTTGCTTTCCGGGCTGGAACTGAATTTGTAGCCGACGCCGCGGACGTTTTTCACCATATGGGCGAAGCCATCCAGTTTTTCCCGTAGATTGCGGATGTGGACGTCCACCGTGCGGTCCAGCACGATCTTATCGTTGCCCCAGAGGTGGTCGAGGATCCGGGAACGGCTGAAAACCCAGCCGGGGCGTTTGGTGAGCAGCTGCAGGATCTTGAATTCGGTAAGCGTTAGATCCACCCTTTTCTGGTGGATGAAAGCCTCATAGGTATTGAAATCCAGGCGGAACTCCGGTGTGATGGTGAGCACATTGCGCGAACTTTCCCAGCCGCTGCGCCTCAGCACCGCCTTTACCCGGGCCAGCAGTTCGGAGGAATCGAAGGGCTTCGCGATATAATCGTCCGCTCCGTATTCCAGGCCCTTCACGCGGTCCTCGATATCCGACCGGGCGGTGAGCATAACGATCGGGACGCGTTCCCAGGCCGGATCGCTTTTTACTTCGCGGCAGGCTTCCAAACCGTCCATATCCGGCAGCATCAGGTCCAGCAGGATGAGGTCGGGCAGTTCCGTCCGCAGTTGCTCCAGCATGGTCCGCGCGCGCAGAAAACCCCGCGTGGCGTAGCCCGCTGATTCCAGCTGCAGCTGCAGCAGCTCGAGGATGTCGGCCTCATCCTCAACGATAAAGATCCTGCCTGCTGATTTTGTGTCTTCCATATAAACGGGACCATCTGAGCAAGGCAGGGTTTATGGCAAGAAAAAACACCGGATTTACGGTTAAATATTCTTAACAGAACCGGGCCTTGCTCCAGGGCTGGTTTTTCCGGCGCCGCCCCCGTTATCACTACGGGGTGATTGCGCGCTCATTGCGCGCTTTGCCCGTAGTGAGCGCGCAATGACCCCGCAGTGATAAGGGGAGCTCTACTCTGGGATTGCGGAGGTGCATAATTGGCTCATTATCAGTTATGGCGGGTGAGATAGAATCAGTTTGTTATGGCTACCAAGCTTGTCCCGGAGGGACAGGGTGGCAGTAACGACGGGTTTCAACCCGGCGTCCCAATCCGTAAGCGGTTCCTATCATTCAGATGCACCGCGCCCCAGCCAATATTCCCTGAGGCATTTTGGCTGGGGCGGGGTGTATCCATATGGGAGCGAATATATCCCGGTTACCGATCGCCGGGTTCAAAACCCGGCATTACTGCCACCCTGTCCCTCCGGGACAAGCTGCGTGGAATGCACTTAGTTTGAGTTCCAGGTAATGATCCCACCGGTACGCTTAAGGTTGAGGTCTAACTGTGGATATCCATGCGCCAATTATGTGGAACCACACAGACTCCCCGCTCTAACTGAAGATGAGCCAAAAAGAATCACAAGCGGTGAACGAGCGCGCCGGTTGACAGAAACGGCAGGCTGAAAAAACTTGCCTTGAAAGGATAATGAAGATCAGATGACGAAGAAGAACCTCTACGTTTTGGAGCAAATGCCAGTGGCCAAGGCGATCCTGAATCTGGCGCTGCCCAGCGTGCTGAGCATGCTGGTGAACATTCTGTACAATCTCACGGATACCTTTTTCATCGGCAAACTCAACGATCCCATCCAGGTGGCGGCCGTTTCCATTTCCCTGCCCCTGTTCACTTTCCAGATGGCGATCGCGGGCATTTTTGGGATTGGGGGCGGCAGCTACCTTTCCCGGCTCTTGGGTAAAAAGGATTATGCCCGCGCCAGCGAAACCACCACCACGGCGATGTTCAGTTCCCTGACGCTGTCCGTGATCCTGGGATTGGCAGGCCTGGCGGCGATCCCGCTGTTCCTGAAGGCCGTTGGAGCCAGCGCGGCGACAGCTGTTCCGGCAGCGCAATACCTGCGCGTGATCTTGCTGGGCAGCCCCTTCGTGCTGATGAAGTTCACGCTGGTGCAGTTGATCCGGGCGGAAGGCGCGGCCAAGCAAGCGATGCTGGGGCTGTTTATCGGCACGGGCGCGAACATCATCCTGGATCCGCTGTTCATCTTCGTTTTTGGCATGGGGGTGACCGGCGCCGCGATCGCCACGGTGATCGGCCAAGGCCTGGGCATGGCGTATTATCTGTGGTTCTACATCTCCAAACGCAGCGTGGCGCGGCCTTCGCGCCGGTTTTTGCGCCTGCGTTGGGAGATCTACCGCGAGATCCTGTTCATCGGGATTCCCGCATCGGTTGGCCAGGTAATGATGAGCGTGGGCAACACGGTCTCCTTCAACCTGGCATCCGCCTACGGAGACCTTTCGGTGGCGGCTATGGGCGTGGCTTCGCGGGTGTTTTCCATTCCCATCTTCGTGTTCATCGGCATTTCCGTGGGCGTGCAGGCTTTGATCGGCTTCAATTATGGCGCCCGCAACTATCCGCGCATGAAAAGCGCCATCGCCAATTCGCTGAAGATCAGCCTGTCGCTGGGTTTGGTGTTCACCCTGCTCTTCGCCTTGTTTCCCAAGGGGCTGATCGCGATCTTCATCCGGGATCCGCGCATCCTGGAGATCGGCAAGCAAGTCCTGGACGCCTACGTGTTCGCGATCCCTTCGGCGGCCATTGGCATGATCATGATGTGCAGTTTACAGGCTATGGGCAAGGCGCTGCCGGCCCTCATCGTATCGCTTTCCCGGCAAGGCCTGATCTACATTCCGGTGCTGCTGGGCCTGAACAGGATCTTCGGTTTTGGCGGGCTGATCTTCGCGCTGCCCGTTGCCGATATGCTCACCACGCTGGTCTCGAGCAGCTTCGTGTGGCGGATCACGGCGAAACTGCAGGGCAAAATGCCCGTTCCCGGCATTCCGGAATACATCGAGCCGGTGGCTGCCGACATCGTTTAGTCAGAGGCCTGTTTTTCTGTTCCAGCCTCGTTTTCCGCGAAGTGCTTGTCCAGCATCTTCTTGATTTCCGCGGCGGGATAAAAGCCCTCGTGGCGAAAGAACTCACGGCCTGACGCATCCAAAAAAACCTGGGTGGGCATCACGCGGACACTGTATTTCTGGCCGATCTGGCGGTCCAGCCCCAGATCGTGGAATTCCACTTTCACCAAGCCCCGGTAAGCGTCCTCGATCTCATTCAGGATCGGCTGCATCTTCTTGCAGGGGATGCAGGTTTTCGATCCTAACTCCAGAAAAGTGACCAGAGGGGTAAGGGTTTCGATGCTGTCGGCAACTGCCAGCGAATCGGCCGGAACCTCAGCCGGAGCCTCGCTTTTGGCGCTGCAAGCAACCAGCAGGATCAGGACGGTCATTGCTATGATCGCTATTTTCATTTGCTTCCTCATAAGCCTTTGTCGGTTAGTTTTTGCATTAGGTCTGGGATGATGGCGGGGTCGTAATTGAAGGTGCCTTCCTTGCGGATGCCCAACTGGGTGACGATCACGTGATTAACATTGGTGATGCCCTTTTTCTCGAACATCTTTTTCAGGCAGGCGACCTTGCAGCCGTCGATCAAGAGGTCTTTCCTGCCGTCTGCGGTTTCGGTGCCGCCGCAACCGCAATCTCCGGAGCCGATACAGGTCGAACAGCCCATCTTGTATTTGCCGGCCAGATGCAAAGCCTTGGTCAGGTCAAAGGAGATCACGCCGACGTTGCTGGCTCCGGCGCAGGCATAAACGCTGGTGGGGGCGTCGTTGGTGACGCAGCCTTCACTGCAGCTCGAGCCGTTTTCCGTGCCGCAGCCACAGCTGCAGCCGCATTCATTTTCGTTCATTTCTGCGCTCCTTTATTGATCAGCGCGACAATATCGCTTGGGGAGAGGATCTTGCCGGTCGAGGCCACTTTTTCGTCGATGACCAAGGCTGGGGTCAGCATCACGCCGTAAGCCATGATCTTGTCCAACTCGGTCACTTTTTCGATTGTCGCTTCGATGCCCGCCGTTTCCACAGCCTGGCGTGCGTTCGCTTCCAGTTTCTTGCATTTGGGGCAGCCGGTGCCCAGTATTTTGATAACCATGTTTTCCTCCATGATCAGATATATTTTTTCAGGATGAGGTAGAGGCCCGCGGCAAAGACCAGGGCGCCGCAAATCCAGCGCAGGATCCTGGTCCCCGGGGACTTGGTGGTCCATTTCAAATAGGATTGGACGACGCCGCCGAAGGTTCCGGCCAGAATGATCACCAGGCAGTGACCTGCAATGTAGGCCAGAACGAGGCTAAGCGCCAATGCTAATTGTGATCCGGCGGAAGTAAACACAATTCCCAATATGGGTGCCATAAAAGCGAAAGAGCAGGGTCCGAGCGCGATTCCTAAAAGGAAACCCAGGCTCAGTGCGCCCCAAACGCCCTTTCCGCGCTGGTCGCCAACCTTTCCGCCGAGCAAGGACGGCAGTTTCAGGATGTCGGCGATAAAGAACGCCAGCACAATGAAGACCGCACCCATCACCGGTTCGACCCAGCCTCCGATATCGCCCAACATCTTGCCCAGCAAGGATGTGACCAGTCCGATGAGCGCCATCGTGACCAGGATGCCGAGGGTGAAGAAGGCGGAAAGTTTGAACGCCTTGCCGGTGGTCAGATCCTTCTGGCCGCTCAGGTATCCTACCACCAGGGGAATGCTGGCCAGATGGCAGGGACTGAGCAGCACACTGAGGATTCCCCAGGCGAAAGCAGCCAGCAGAGCCACTTCAGGGCTGGCATACAGCGCCGCGCTGAGTCTTTCGAACCAGTGGGCGATCATGCGAAAAACACTCCAAATAAGTAGCCCGTGAGGGTGGACATGATGACCACCAGAGCCACGAAGGCAGCTGTCTTTTTCAAGCCCAGGACGGTGTTGATCACCAGCATCGAAGGCAGTGACAGGGCCGGTCCGGCCAGTAGCAGAGCCAGCGCGGGACCCTTGCCCATGCCGGAACCAAGCAGGCCTTGCAGGATCGGCACTTCAGTGAGCGTGGCAAAATACATGAAAGCGCCGGAAATGGAGGCAAAGAAGTTGGCCCAGAGCGAGTTTCCGCCGACGGCAACTTCGATCCAGTGCGACGGCACCCAGGCTTCCTGGCCTGGCCTGCCCAACAATGCGCCGGCGATCATCACTCCCATGAACAGCAGCGGGATGATCAGTTTGGCGAAATCCCAGGTGGAGTCCAGCCAATCCTTCAGTTCGCCCTTTTCCAGCACCAGCCAGAGGCTGAACAGGAATACGGCCGCCACAAAAGCGATCAGCGGCTGCGTCGGGAACATAAAACCGATGCCAGTGACCACGACCGCAGTCAACAGCACCTTCCACAGTTTAAAACCGTAAAAAGCGGTCAGGGAAAGCCCGAACAGCAAAGCCAGCCCAGCTGTGAGCGCCCATCTATAGGCATACATCCAGTCCATGAAAGGCGAAGCCGTGTTGGAATTGGGTTTGGCCCAGTTCAGAACGATCAGGATCAGGATCATCAGGCCGAAGTGGATCAGGGTCTGCCACAGCGGCCGGCCTTTCTCCGCCTCGGCTTGATTGGCAAAGCCATTCTGCCGGCTCTGCTCCTCCTTGCGGAACAGCAGGTGCATGATGTAGCCGATGATCACACTGAATCCCACGGCGCCGACGGTTCTGGCGATGCCCATCTGCAAGCCCAGGATCCGCGCCGTCATCACGATCGCCAGGATGTTGATCGCCGGTCCGGAATAGAGGAAAGCGATGGCGGGGCCAAGCCCGGCGCCCCGTTTGTAGATACCGCTGAAGAGAGGCAAGATCGTGCAGGAACAGACGGCCAGGATCGCACCTGAGACCGCCGCCACACTGTAAGCAAGCCACTTTTTGGCCTTACCTCCCAAAAACCGCATCACGCTGTCCTGGCTGATAAAGACGCTCACCGCTCCGGCTATGAACAATGCCGGCACCAGGCACAGCAACACATGCAGCCGGGCATATTCCTGCAGCATGAAAAACGCTTCATGTACGCCACTAAGAAATCTGGGCGCCGCGAAGGGTATGAAATACGCCAACGCAAATATGGCCAGCATGATGCCCAGGATCTTTAACTCATTGAACTTTTCGCTCATTTTGATCCTCTTCCATTTTGTTTCCTGACTTCCAAAACACAGGCGAAAATATCCAAAACGCAGGGGCAAAGCAGGCTGTAAAACACCTGGTTGTTCTGCTTGCGGCTATCGATGATGCCGGCGTTGCGCAACACGGCCAGATGCCGCGAAACCGTGGACATATCGGCTCCGATGAGTTCCTGCAGTTCGCAGACGCAGTGTTCACGCTCGTTGAGCTGATCCAGGATGAACAGGCGGGTAGGATGTGCCATGGCTTTCATGACCACAGCCATCTGCATATATTTGCTATCAGTTATCATATTCACTTCCCTGAAATTGAAAGAGTAATTGCCTATTTTGCCAAATAGCCATTGCCGTCAAGAGCTTTCTTTCTTCACCGGGTTTTTCGGCATCAAGACTCACCACCGAGATATTGCTTGACACACGCGCCACCTCAGATTTTTGAAGCCCAAGCAACTCAGTCAAAGGAGAAACAGTTTATGCCCAATGTCTCGATCGCTCCAGATGGAAAAGAATACCGGCTTCCCACAGAGGAAGAGAACGCCCAAGAACGCGAAGTTTTGATAAAAATCACCCAGGAACAGCGCAAACTCGGCCGCAAGATCGTGGCCGTGCAAGGCCTGGGCTTCGTGGGCTGCGTGATGGCAACCGTTGTGGCCGACGCCACGGACAAGGACGGCAACCCCTATTACTTTGTGCACGGACACCAAAGAGCCTCCAAACGCTCGTTCTGGAAAGTCCCGGTCATCAATAGCGGCCAGCCTCCGGTCAGTTCCTCCGATCCCGAAGTTCCGGAAATATTCAAACGGACGGTGGTGGAAAAGAAAAACTTCCGTGCCACCAGCGAAGACTCCGTCTACAGTCTGGTCGATGTGGTGGTGGTGGACATCCAGTTGGACGCCACGAAACCCTCCTTCGGCGAAGCGGAAAAAGGCTATTGCGACCTGCTGGCCTTCCGCGAAGGCATCAAGATGCTGGGCCAGCACATCCGCCCCGACTGCCTCGTTCTGGTGGAAACGACCGTGCCTCCGGGAACCTGCGAGAAAGTGGTCAAACCCATCCTGGAAGAGGAATTCACCAAGCGCGGCATCGACATCAAAGCCAATCCGCCGCTTGTCGCACATTCCTACGAGCGGGTAATGCCGGGCGCCAAATATGTGGCCTCCATCCGCGATTTCTGGCGCGTCTATTCCGGCGTGAACCAAAAAAGCATCGAACTCTGCAAAGAATTTCTCACCAACTGCCTGGATGTGGAAAACTTTCCACTCACCCAGTTGGAACACACCAACGCCTCTGAACTTGCCAAGACCATGGAAAACACCTACCGCGCGGTGAATATCGCCCTGACCCTGGAATGGGCAAGGTTTGCCGAGCAGATCGGCGTGGATATCTTCAAGGTCCGCGAAGCCATCCGCAAACGCAAGGGTACGCATGACAACCTGCTGCGCCCCAGTTTGGGCGTCGGCGGCTATTGCCTGACCAAGGATCCCGTGCTGGCCAACTGGGCGATGAAGACCCTCTTCGGCCTGGAAGGCACGCTGGATATGGCGGTGCGCTCGGTGAACATCAACGACACCATGCCCCTGCACACCATCGAAATCATTGCCCGGGAATTCCCGACCCTGCGCGACCTCAAGGTGGCGGTGCTGGGCGTTTCCTATCTGGAAAACGTGGGCGACACCCGCCATTCCCCCTCCAAAACCCTGGTCGAATTCCTGCGCAAGGAATTTGCCGTGGCGCTGACCCACGATCCCTATGTGGAAGCCTGGCCGGAGCTTGAGGATTCCCATGTGGAAAGCGAACTCAAGGCCGTTTTGCCCGGAGCAGAGGTAGTGATCTTCGCCGTGGGACATGACCAGTACAAGGGCCTCAAACCCGCGGAAGTCGTGGCCATGTGCGGCACCAAGCCCCTGATCGTGGACTGCTCGAACTTCCTTTCCGACGCCACCATCGCCGAATACAAGAAACTCGGCTGCAAGGTGCGCGGCGTGGGCAAAGGCCACATCGTGGACTGATTCCACTTACGGCTATAGATATGCACAAGGCGGGAGCGATCCCGCCTTTTTTTGCCCACCAATCCTGGGGGTTTGGCAGAAGAGGGCGATCAGCGCCTCAGCCGAGTAGTGTCTGGAAGCCGGGATCCTCAAGGTAGGCGGAGAAAGATGTGTCCTGCTGCACACCAGCCCGCAGTTCGGGATTCAGGGCCAGCGCCTTGTTCAGCGCCGCCAGCAGGCCTTCCCGGTCCTGGATTAGGGCCAGGGTGCGAGCCAGTTGGAGCCAGGTGTCAGCGTCGTTGGGGCGGATTTCCGCTGCCCGTTTCAAGTTCTGCGCGGAAGCCTCGTATTCTTTCAATTCCCGGTGGGAGATCCCTTTGTTGAGCAGGGCTTCGTGGTCGTTGGGCGCGATCTGCAGGGCCTGCGCGTAATAGCGGACGGCCACGGCATCCTGCTGCAGGGCGCTGTAGATGAGCCCCTTGTTCACGATCGCGTCCTTGAAGTCCGGGCGCAAGGCCAGAGCGCGATCCAGATCCTGCAGGGCTTGAGCGCAAAGATCACTGGATATTGCCTGTCTGTGATTTCTCCCTGGTCAATCGGTGCTTTTTGTCTTCTTGCTGGTGTCGCCAGCCGATTCGGCCATTCCCTGAGTGTCCTGGGGATCCTCTTCGATTGCCGCGGTTGTGTCCTGAGGCGGAGTCTGGGCCAGGGTGGCGTCCTCAACATCCGGTTTGCACTTGCAGGACGAGAGCGCCAGCAGCGCGATCGCCAGAACCGCAAGCAGTATCAACCAATGCTTCCGTTTCATACTGAAACTCCTGGGGCATGCTCAACGCCCTTCTGGCCTGGCATCCAGATCTGCCGGAGCAGGAGATGCCAGGATGAAATAAGCGAAAAGAGCCTTCCGGGAACTTATTTTGGTGGCAGAAGGGGCGGTTTGGGCTTTACGTCTGCTGTGTCTGCCATGCCTTTCCCGGCATTCAACGATTCCTGGGGCGTGGGGTTCACAGTGGAGTACATCACTTTGAGGGAGTCCGCAGGTTTCTTTTCGGGTTTGGCCTTGCAGGCCGCAAGGGCCATCAAACCGACGAGCAACATCAGGATTAGAGCGACGGCGATGATTTTCTTCATCTTGATCCTCCAGATTTGCGGCCAAGGGTTTTTGAGGGAGGTGGAAGATCTCTCCGGGTTCAGCCAAAACTCGCTTTGGTCAAGCCAGGAAGACCATCAACCCCAGTCTCGAACTGCGGCCACATCTAGCTACTGACATCTGTAACCAATTGACTGGATTGCCCCAAACATGGCAAGCTTTATTTTCGAATACGCCAGCAAATACCCAATCCAGGCGCTTCACACAAGGGCTGAGGGAAACACCCTCCGGTTTGCGGGCAAAAAAAAACGGGCATCCTTGCGGAAACCCGTTTTTTAAGGACTGCGCTATCGGTAACTAAGTAGGTTTAAATTACTTGGTTACGGCTTTGACGGCATCGGCAGCTTCTTTGACTGCTTCTGCGCCTTCCTGGACCGCTTGGGTCAGGGTGTCAACAGCAGCTTCGGTGTCTTCGGCAGCTTCAACCATGACGGAGTCGGCAGGGACTGCTTCTTCTTTGGCTTTGCAAGCGCTGAACACGAGCATGCCAAGGAGCATGATAGCAAGAAGGGCTAATAAGGTGACTTTTTTCATTTTGATTCCTCCATTTAGTGAAATCGCTATTTTTAGATTTTGGTTTTTTGTTTTGTTTGGCAGTTTTGACCCTTGCCGGGGGTTTTTGTTTGAGAAGGCCATCGGCCGCAAAGCCTTTAGCAGCTTCTCACACAGTCCTTACTCACAACTATATACTGTCAGATTGTCGCCAATCTAAACAGGGTGAATTTTTTGGCAAGCCTTTTTTTTAAAAACTTGCGTCCAGGCCGGCATGGATCATCCCGGAACCGAAGTCTGCAAGGCCGTTTTCCCTCATTCCAAGGCCATATTCCAGGCTCAGGATTCCCAGCCGGGTATTGATCCGGATGCCCAAACCCGGCGCCAGGATGTCGGCCTTGACGCTGCCATCGGGCATCACCAGCAGGCCGTGGTCGTAGAATGCGAAGACCCGGGCCACAGGATTGATGAGGTAGCGCAGCTCGAAGTTGGCCCAAGCCAGGCGCCAACTGGTGAATTCGTCCTGGCGGTAACCGCGCAGGGAGTTGAATCCGCCCATGCGGTACAGCGCGTAATCCCCGGCCAGCCTGTCGTCCAGGCTGCGCAGATGCACCGCCGGGGAAAGGGTCCAGCGCCTCGACAGGCTGAAGTATTGGGTGTGGTCGAACTCCAGCGCGTTGCTCCAGCGTTTGCCCGTGTCGGAATTGCGGAAGCGGTAGGTGATGCCGGTTTGCATGCCGCGCGAAGGATTCAGCAGGGCGTCGCGGCTGTCCAGACGCCAGAACGCGCCGATGCTGCGGCTGGCGGTCTTGTCCACAAGCATGGGACGCCGCGTTCCCGGCGAAACACCCGTCGCGGCTAACTCGAGGCCGTATTTTTGGCGGGCGTGGTAGGAATAGATGTCGGCGGAAATGGCGGAGCGGATCCAGGTGGAATCCTGGCTGGCCCTGCTCAGAGCCAGATCCGCGGCCAGAGGAAAGGAACCGGGGCCAGATTCATGGTAGGCAAGTTCGAGGTTGTTGCCCACGGCGCTTTGCCGCCAATTGAGGGCCAGGGCGCGGTCGCTGCCCCAAAGGTTCAGGAACTGTAAGTGCAGCAAGCCCGTAAGTTCCGTCTTGCCATTGCGTTGGGTGAAGCCCAGCACCCCCTCCAGATAGGTCATCTTGCCTTCTTCGACCTTGATCAGGATGCTGGCGGGGTCCACCGGCTCGACGATGCAGGACGTGATGTAACTCTTGCGCAGGATGTTCTCTTCCGCGGTCCGCAAAACAGCGGGTGTGATCACGGCGTTCTGGCCAAGGCCGGAAAGTTTGCTCAGGGTGCGGTCCCGGGTGTATTTGTTGCCCTGGAAATAGTATTTTTCCAGGCGCATGGGCTTGCCTTCGTCGATGCCCAGATAAGCGGCCAGGCCTTCACGCAGCGCCAGCGAATCCACTTGCACGGAGGCAAAGAGGTAGCCCCTGTCGTTATAGAGGTCGAGGATGTTCTGCTGCAAAGCGGGCAGCGCAGATAGCGGCACGGTTTGGTCTGGTTTCACAAGCAGGAATTCGCGCAGTTTGGCCTCGGTGAAATAACGCAGGCCCCGGAAACGCAGTTCCACGCTGTCGGAGGGCAGTTTCTCCTCGATGTGGAAGACCAGGCTCAGCAAGGAGTCGGAGCCCACCACAGGGATCAATTCCGGAAAGGGGATCACTACGAAGGGATGCCCCCCGGCTTGCAAAGTGGCGGCCATTTCGGCTATGGCGGCGTTGATGACGGCGGGATCGAACGGCATTCCCAGAGCCAGACTTGAGGGCGAAACGAGTTCAGTACGGGGAAGTGGGAAATTGGCCTGGTACTCGATGCTAGAGAGGGTCAGAGCTGGCGCGGCAAAACCCAGCGCCAGGCCCCAAAGCAGCAGCAGTCCTCGTTTCATGGCTGGGAGGCTTACTCCCGGTCCGCCTTCAAGACAGCCAGGAAGGCCTCCTGCGGCACGTTCACGGAGCCGATCTCCTTCATCTTCTTTTTGCCTTCCTTCTGTTTTTCCAGCAGTTTGCGCTTGCGGGAAACGTCGCCGCCGTAGCATTTGGCCAGCACGTCCTTGCGCATCGGATTGATTGTGCTGCGGGCGATGATGTTGCCTCCGATGGCCGCTTGCAGGGCGATCTTGAACAGATGGCGGGGGATCACTTCCGCCAGGGTGTCCGTCACGCTTTTACCCCAGTTGTGGGCTTTGTCCTGATGGCAGATGAAGCTCATGGCGTCCACCTTTTCGCCGTTGATGAGGATGTCCACTTTGGCGACGCGTGAGGGCCGGAATTCCTTGAAGGCGTAATCCAATGAGGCATAGCCGCGGCTGACGGTCTTTAGTTTGTCGTAAAAATCGAAGATGATCTCGATCAGCGGCATTTCGTAGTGCAGGGCGACGCGCTTTTCGTCGATGTACTGGATGTTCTTCTGCACTCCGCGGCGTTCCTGCGCCAGTTTCATGATGTTGCCGATGTAATCCGTGGGCACGATGATCTCCGTGTCCATAAAGGGTTCCTGGATGCTTTCGATGAAGGTGGGGTCGGGGAAATCGATGGGATTGTGCACCTCGATTTCCTGGCCGGATTTGAGCATGATCAGGAAGCGGACGCTGGGCGTGGTGGCGATGATGGGCAGGTTGTATTCCCGCAGCAGGCGCTCCTTGACGATCTCCAGGTGCAGCATGCCCAGAAAACCGCAGCGGAAGCCGTAGCCCAAAGCGGCGGAACTTTCCTTTTCGTAGATCAGGGAAGAGTCGTTGAGCTTGAGTTTGGCGATGGATTCCACCAGGTTGCCATAGTCTTCGCCGTTGATGGGAAAGATGCCGGAATAGACCATCGGCTTGGGTTCCCTGAAGCCAGGCAGGGATTCGCTGCAGCCGCCTTTGGCCAAAGTGATGGTATCGCCGACCCTGGCATCCGCCACTTCCTTGATATTGGCAATGATATAGCCCGCCTCTCCGGATGTCAGCTCTTTCTGGGGCGAGAATTTGAGCCCCAGATGGCCGATCTCCTCGATCTCATATTCCCGGTTGGTGGAAAACAGCTTGATGCGGTCGCCCTTGACCAAAACGCCGTCAAACATGCGCACCAGCACCACCACGCCGCGATACATGTCGAAATAGGAGTCGAAGATCAAGGCCTTGGGTGGCGCGATTGGATCTCCGGACGGATGTGGAAGTTTTTCCACGACGGCGTCCAGCAGTTCGCTGACCCCGGTTCCGTCTTTGGCGCTCACCCGCTTGATGTCGGAAGCTTCGCAGCCCAGGATCTCCTTCAGGTCGTGTTCGGTGCCTTCCACATCGGCTTGGGGAAGGTCGATCTTGTTCAGGGCGGGCAGCACTTCCAGGTTGTTTTCCAGAGCGAGGTAGAGGTTGCTCATGGTTTGCGCCTCGATGCCCTGCGACGCGTCCACCAGCAGGACTGCGCCTTCGCAGGAAGCCAAAGCGCGCGAGACTTCGTAGGAGAAGTCAACATGGCCCGGGGTGTCGATCAGGTTCAGGATGTAATCCACTCCCTGGTAATTGTGGATCATGCGGATGGCGTGGCTCTTGATCGTGATGCCTTTCTCGCGCTCCAGGTCCATGCTGTCCAGCACCTGGGCCATATCCACGTGGCCCACCACGTGAGTCGCCTCCAGAAAGCGGTCTGCCAGTGTCGATTTGCCGTGGTCGATATGGGCTATGATGCAGAAATTGCGGATGCGGTCCTGTTTCATTTCCTTCCTTGTTGTTTTGCTTGTTTCTCGGTCAGGTTTGGGAGCGGATTTTACGCTATCAGTACCCCTTATTGCTGTGGAGCAGATTTGTCAATGATTTAGTGCGCAAGCCGCGTTGATCCTGGCTGCCAAGCCCGGAGCGAAGAGCGCGGATTGGCTTCTTACAGCCCTTACCATCCTGGCGCGGGCACCCAAATCTTAACGGAACGATTTCAGCGCTTCCCCGGGGCTTAGCCTTAATCACTTGTCTATCACTAGTCAATCAAGCGTCAATTATTGACGCTTGATTAAGGCTTGATTGAGAAGTGATTGACTGCTAGAGGCAGGGGCCTGCTGATTTGGCCGGGGAGCATATTTCGCTTGACAGGATGCGAAAGCCCAGAAAAAACCGTCCAAAAATATGTTGAACTACAAAAGGGAATTTTTATAGAAATCAAACCAAGGAGCCATCCATGAAACCACTCTGTTTGTTTTTATTCTGCGGCCTGCTTTGCGGCAGCGCGCTCTTCGGAGACACCAATATAAACGGCAACATCAGCACTTCGCAGACCTGGAACCTGGCGGGTTCGCCCTACATCATCAACGGCGACTACCTGATCCAGGGGGAAGCCAATCCCATCGTAACCATCGAGGCGGGCGTCGAAGTCCGCTTTGTAGCCGGAGCCTCCCTTTCACTGGGATTCACCTCCAATGCCTCATACACCGGAGGCATGGTCGCGAACGGCACAGCCGCCAATCCCGTCTTATTCACGGCGCATACGGCCACGCCCACGCCGGGATTTTGGGAGTGCATCCGCAGCAGGGCTTACGCCACCCAGAATTATGTCACTTTCGACTATGCCATCTTCGAATACGGCGGGTCTGGCGGAACGGGTATGTTTGAAGTCAACGGGGGCAATCCGGATTTTGACCACTGCACTTTCCGCTATTCCTCGAACTATGGCCTCTACCACAGCAGCAGCACGGTAACGGCCACCCTCAGCAATAGCTCCTTCGCAAACAATGGCAGCTATCCAGTGCATTGGAATGCCAACCGGGCCGGCAGCATCGGCAGCGGCAACACCTTTACCGGCAACACCAACCAGCGCATCCTGCTCAGATCGGTGGAGGTGGATACGGCGCAGTCCTGGTCCAATCAAGGCGTCCCCTATGAAGTGGAAAACGACCTGCAGCTCTATAACACCACCAATCCGCTGGTCTTGAATCCGGGTGTGGAACTGCAGTTCCGCAACGGCAAGCGCCTCATCGTGGGGCATACCAGTTCCGCTTTGTACGAGGGTTCCCTTTCCGCTGAGGGTGCCATATTCGGAGCCGTGGACCCAGGCACCGGGTGGAATGGAATCAACTTCCAGCAATTTATCCAACCGTCCTCGTTCAGCTCCTGCATTATCCGCGATGTGAACTCCACTCCAGCCGGAAGCATGATAATCAACTGCGCGAACAACGTCACCATCCAGAACTGCACCTTTACCGGCAACAACAACTACGCCATCTATTGCTACGAGTACAGAAACTTCACCATGACCGGCAGCACCGTGTCCAATTGCGCCAAGACGGTGCGCGTGTTTCCGGTGGACATGCAGAATCTGGGCAGCGGCAACCAGTATCTGAATAACGCCGACAACCGTATCCATTGCCCTGCCGGGACCATCGACGCCACTGCCGCCTGGACCGCCCAGTCAATACCGATCTATGTTTCCGGTACCATTCTGTTTCAAGGCACGGGCAATCCAGTCCTGACCATACCCTATGGCACCGTGCTGGAGTTTGGCGCGGGCTTCAATATGAGCATAGGCCATACCTCCAGCGCACTGTACAGCACGACTTTGCTGGCCACAGGCGTAACTTTTCGCGGCGCGGTGGCTACTGCCGGATATTGGGAAGGATTGTTGTTTAACCCAGTTGGCGGCTCCAGCCTGCTTTCCGGATGCGTCATCCAGGACGCCGGCGAAGGCAACGTGGCAGCCATCCGCTGCAATGTGGCATATTCCACCATCACCGGATGCCTGATTCAGAATTGCCTGGCGGTGGGCATCAATATGTCCAATGCCTGCCTGGCTTCGCTTTCGGCAAACGTCATCACAAGCTGCGGCTCATATCCGCTTTCGATCTACGCGGACAATTTACGTGTTCTGGAAGCCCAGAACCAGTTCACGGGCAATACCATCGACCGGGTGGAAGTCCGGGCGGGAACTGTGGAAAACTCTGGAGCCTGGCAGGATCCCGGCGTCCCGTATTATTTTACATCCTCGGTCAACATCTATGGGACCGGCAGCCCGCATATCAGCATCATGCCGGGAACCGTGATCATGCTGCCGGGTAACTCATTCCTCGGCATAGGGCACACATCTTCGGGCATGTACATGGGATCCCTGGAAGCGGATGGAGTTACCTTCACCCGCAGCTCATCAAGCGTGACCCCCTACGGCTTGATCTTCAATCTGTACTCTGTGCAGGGAGCATCAACGTTTACAAACTGCATCTTTGAATACATGCAGCACAATTCTGCTTACGGCGCTGTGAATGTGTCCTACAGCGACCCAGTCTTCCAGTCCTGCATCTTCCGCAACAATCCAGGCTCAGGCTTGGTCGTGAGCGCTTCGGGGCGTGCCACCGCCACGGATTGCCAGTTCCTGAACAACGGCAGCTACCCGATCGTCACCTACGCCACAGCCTTCGCCTCAGTCAGCGGCTCGGGCAACACTTTCAGCGGCAACAACCCCAACCGGATCCTGGTCAATGGGAACAACGTCACCCAGAGTTGCACCTGGAACAATCCCAGCGTGCCGGTGGAGGTTAGTTCCAGCATTCTGGTCTATGACATGGCACTTCCGTATCCCATCCTGAAGATCAACTCTGGTTTGGTATTGCTGTTCAGAACTGGCACATACATGCATATTGGCCACGCTACATCTTCTCTCTATGTGGGAGGGTTGCAGGCGGAGGGAGCGACCTTCTCGCCGCTTTCAGGAGTTAGCGGCGATTGGAGCGGCATTCATTTCTACCAGTATTCGCTCGCCAGCTCCTATCTCAGCAACTGCATCGTCGAACAATCCGCGGCGCATGGCAACGTTTATGTCTATAACTCTCCCCTTTCCTACATCGATAGCTGCATCCTCCGCGATGGAGTCTATGGTGTGCAGGCCACAGGCGCCAATGTTGTTGTTTCCATCACCCGCAACTTCATTCTGGGCAATCAGTATGGGGTGACCTGCGCCAATGGGGCAAATCCCCTGATCGGAGGTTCCACCGGGCAAGCCAACTGCATTGACGGGAATATCAGTTATGGTGTCATCAACTACGCCACGACCCTCACGGTGAACGCGGAATACAACTGGTGGGGCGATCCCTCCGGGCCTTACCATCCCACCGGCAATCCCACAGGAACCGGCGACACGGTTTATAACTATGTGGATTACATACCCTGGCGCACCACCAATATCGGCGACGCGCCATCGCGTTTCCACCTGCTGACTCCTGCAACAGCCAGTGTCGTGGACATCTTAACGCCAGTTTTGGACTGGGAGGACGCGATCGATCCCAGCCCCGGCGATACTGTCACCTACACGCTTTACATCGCCAGGTCGGCGAACTTCATCACCGGCCTGGTCACAGTTCCCGGCCTGACTGCCACAGTGTATCACGTTCCCTCCTCCACACTGATGGATAACACGCGCTACTACTGGAAGGTGAGCGCCACGGACACCCAGAGCCAGACCGTGTGGAGCTACGAAAGTTACTTCTATTTCGATACCGCGGTTCCTGAAGCGCCTGGCAACTTCTTGCTGAGCAACCCACTATATGAGCAGACCGTGCATTTCACCAGCAACCTGTACACGTGGCAAACTGCCCAAGATCCCGATCCGGGCGATGTGGTGACCTATACCGTTTATACCGATGTGACGGCGGCGTTTGATAACGCCACGGTCCAAACCACGCCGGACACATCTGTTTATTCAGGTTTCTGCGCACCAGGCGGACTTTACTACTGGAGGGTGAAAGCCACCGACCTCACTGGTTTGGTTACCTACAGCCCCACCTGGCGCTTCTTCGTGCATCCTGATGCCAGGCCGCGCGCTCCCATCTACTTCACTTTGACGGCCCTGGGCTCGGATGTGCATCTGCAATGGGACGCCGTTCCAGGCGCTGATTCTTATGCCGTGTATTTCTCTTCCGAGCCTGCTGCTGGCTTCACTCTGCTGGCGGCCAACGTGTACGCTCCGGAGTTTTTGCACAACGCGGCGGCGCTTTCCCCCTGCGGATTTTACCGTGTGGTGGCCATAGACAGTTTCTGAGCCTGGCAGCGGTGCCCGTGCCTTGATCTGAACCCAGGTTAATCCTGGGTTCGGATTCGCCCTGCCTGTATCCGGCAAAAAGAGCGCGGGCAAGTTTTGCTTGACAGATACTGTGCTTGGGATGTGAGTCCTTTCCATTGATTTGAGCTGCTTTGTTTAGATATGAATCTCAAATATGTGGAGGAGATCGATCATGAAAACGCTTGTCTTATGCTTACTATGCTTGGCGGTTGGTTCAGGCATGCTCTTTGCCGACACCGATATCAGCGGCAACATCAACACATCCCAAACCTGGACCCTGGCGGGTTCGCCCTACATAATCTCGGGCAACGTGACGGTGGACGGTCCCAGCCACCCGGTCATCACCATTCAAGCCGGAGTGCAGGTGCGCTTCAACTCCGGAGCCTCGATCCGCCTGGGCAACGCCAATTACACTACGGACCGGGGAGGCATCATCGCCAATGGCACGGCTGCCAGCCCCGTGCTCTTCACAGCCAACACCGCCAGCCCCAGCCCCGGTTTTTGGAACTACATCTACACGCACACCTACACCAGCACCGCCAACAGCTTCAACTACGTTGTCTTTGAATACGGCGGCAGCGGCGGCACTGGCATGATCACAGTTAATGGAGGCAGCCCGGCCTTCACCAACTGCACTTTCCGCCATTCCGCCAACTACGGCATCTACCACAGCGGAAATGGCGTCTCGGCCACAGTCAGCAGTTCTTCTTTCCAGGACAACGCTTCCTATCCCTTGTACTGGAACCCGCAGTTCGTGTCTTCGATCGGCACCGACAACAGCTTCAGCGGCAATGGCATCCAGCGCATCCTGCTGCGCTCAAACACTTTGCATTCCGCCGAAATCTGGTCTGACAAGGGCATCCCGCTGGAAATGGAAAACGACCTTAACCTGAATAACTACGAGACCACCCTGACTGTACAGCCCGGAACGCAGGTGCTTTTCCGCAACGGCAAACGGCTATATGTGGGCGATGGCAATTACTACAACGAAGCGGGCTCGATCCAAGCCAGCGGCGCGGTTTTCGGGGCAGTGGATCCCGTGGCAGGCTGGAACGGCATCTATTGCTATCAGTACATCCAATCCTCGCTGCTCTCAGGATGCACGATCCGGGACGTGAATTCATCGCCCAACGGCGCAGTCACGATCAACTGCTCCACCCTCTTTGCCCTGCAAAACTGCATTTTCACCAACAACAACAACTATGGCCTCTACTGCTTCAATGGCAAAAACTTCAGCCTCACCAGCTGCACCTTTACGGGCAACGCCAAGACCGTGGGCATTTATGCCGGCGATATCCAGAAACTGCTGGCTGGAAACGTCTATGCCGGCAACACGGAAAACCGGATCCACTGCCTGGGCGGAACCATCGGCTCTGCAGCCAGCTGGACCGCCCAAAGCACACCGATCTGGGTAAGCGCCCACATCAATTTCAATACGGACGGCGCGCAGTTGCTGGTGATACCCTCCGGTGTGGAATTGCAGTTCGACAGCGGCAAGTATTTCTATGTGGGAGATCCGAACTATTCCAGCCAGTTGCCCCAACTCCAGGCTACAGGCGCCACTTTCAAGGCTGCGGATCCGGTGGCAGGCTGGATGGGCATCCGGTTCTACGCCTATTCTTCACCTTGCCTGCTGGACAACTGCACGATCCGGGATGTGGCTGCCAGTTCAGGCGGTGCGGTCTATATAGGCAGCAACAGCCTGACATCCGTGCAAAACTGCCTTTTCATCAACAACGCCACCTATGGCCTGTATTGCGCCGGTGACGGAAATTTCGCCCTTTCGGACTGCACCTTCACGGCCAACGCCAAGACGGTGGGGCTTTTTGCCCGCGACATGCAGAAATTGCTGGCTGGCAACGTTTATACCGGCAACACGGACGACCGCGTTCAGTGCCTGGGCGGTCTCATCCAAACCAGCGCCAGCTGGACCACGCAAAGCATACCCATCCTGGTGACCGCGGATATCGACTTCAATGCCGGCGGAGCCCATGTGCTCACCATTCCCTACGGCACAGTGCTGGAATTCGCCGCCGCCAAGTATTTCAGCATCGGCGACCCCAATTATCCCAGCCAGCATCCCTCTTTGCAGGCTACCGGAGTCACTTTCCGGGGCGCCGCACAAACGCCCGGATACTGGATCGGCCTGATCTTCAGATATAATGGCGATCCCAGCCTGCTCTCCGGCTGCGTAGTCCGCGACGCCGGCTACGGCAACGTGGGCGCCATCCGCTGCTACATCACCAATTCCACCATCACCGGCTGCACCATCCAGAACAACCTCAACCTCGGGATCTGGCTGGCGGACAACAGCATGGTGGCGCTCTCCGGAAATGTAATCAACACCTGCGGCACCTATCCCCTTTCCATCCATGTGGAGCGGCTGCGCGCCCTTTCTGGGCAAAACCAGTTCACCGGCAACACCATCGACCGGGTGTTAGTCCGGGCTGGTTATGTGGTCAGCAGCGGCACCTGGCATAATCCCGGCGTGCCCTATGAACTCTCAGACCACTGTTACATCTCCTCTTCCAGTTCGCCGCATATATCGATCCTGCCCGGCACCGTGATCATGCTGCCCAATGCACGCGGGCTGTTCATCGGCGATCCGAACTACTCCACAGAAACAGGATCCCTTTCCGCGGATGGAGTGACCTTCACCCGCAATAGCGCCAGCTCCGTGCCTATGGGCCTGATCTTTTACCAATTCGGCACCCTGGGCGCGTCGCACTTCACCGCTTGCGTGTTTGAATACCTGAGATATTCCACCGCCACAGGCGCCGTTTGGGTTAACAACGTTGATCCCGTCTTCGAAAACTGCATCTTCCGCAACAATCCCGGCAACGGACTCTATGTGACCGCTTCGGGCCGTGCCAGCGCCGTCAATTGCCAGTTTCTGGACAACGGCGGTTACCCCATCAGCGCCACCGCCTCATCTTTCGCCTATGTGAGCGGCTCAGGCAACTTCTTCAGCGGCAACAACCCCAACCGCATCCTGATCAGCGGCGGCACCCTGGCCCAAAGTTATGTGTGGAACAATCCTAGTGTGCCGGTCGAAGTGAGCACCAGCATCGAGATGAATTCCGGCAGCGGGCAACCGATCCTGAAGATGAATTCCGGACTGGTCCTGCTTTTCCGCGCGAACACCGGGCTGTACATCGGCGATCCGAACTATCCCACTCAAAGCGGCGGACTGCAAGCCGACGGCGCCACGTTCAGCGCCCTCAATGGAACGACCGGCGGCTGGAACGGCATCACTTTCTACACCTATGGCCGCAGCGACTCCTACCTTTCCGGCTGCATAGTCGAATACGCGGGCTCCACCGGCAACATCCGCGCCCAATATGCTCCTCTGGCCTACATCGACGGCTGCGTGATCCGCAACGGGAATTATGGCGTATATGCCGTGGGCTCCAATTCCAATCCCTCAATCTCCAAGAGTTACATCCAGAACAACGGCGTCGGCGTGTATTGCACCAACAACGCCAACCCTATGATCGGCGGCAGCACCGGCAACGCCAACAGCTTCAGCGGTAATACCACTTACGCGGTGCAGAACACCACCAGCAGTTTCAATGTGAACGCCCTCTACAACTGGTGGGGCGATCCTTCGGGACCATATCACGCCAGCCTCAATCCAGGCGGTTTGGGCGACGACGTTTCCAACTATGTGGACTTCATACCCTGGCGCAACACGGAGATCGGCGACGCCCCGGCCCGCTTCCACCTCTTGTCACCCGCCAATGCCAACATTGTGGAGACCCTCACCCCGGTTTTGGATTGGGAGGAAGCCATCGATCCCACGCCCGGAGACACGGTCGCCTATTCCTTGCTCATAGCCCGCAACACCGGCTTCACCAGCGGACTGATCACCGTTGCCGGCCTCAGTTCCACAGTCTATCACATTCCCAATGGCATATTGGACGACGACACGCGCTACTATTGGAAAGTGAGCGCAGAGGACGACGATGGCCAGATCACCTGGGCGTATGAAAACTACTTCTACTTCGATACGGCCGTCCCGGAAGCACCGCTGCCCTTTGCCCTGGATAGCCCTCTGGACTACGCGACCGTGCACCTCACCAGCAATCTGCTCTCCTGGCAGGCGACCACGGATCCCGATCCCGGCAATACTGTCACTTACACGGTTTATTGGGACTTCTCGGCCGGCTTCGAAAACCCCGGCTCGCTGACAACATCCGATACTTCCGCCTGGTCCGGTTTCTGCGCGCCGGGATCGCTGATCTATTGGAAGGTGAAGGCTTTCGACAACACTGGCCGCGAGACCTTCAGTCCGGTTCAGCGCTTCTACGTGCATCCGGACGCCAAGCCACGTCCCCCGGTCTATTTCACCCTCACTCCCCTTGGTTCGGATATGCAGGTGGAATGGGACGCGGTGCCCGGCGCCGACGCTTACGACATCTACTTCTCCACTCTTCCATATACGGGTTTCAGCCTGCTGCAGGCTGGTTTGGCGTCGCCTCTCTATCTCCATCTGGGCATGGCCACCGGAACCTACGGCTTCTACTATGTGAAAGCCCACGATACCCAGTAAAGACGTTTTGAAGGGCGTCGCGCAGGGTCGGAACGCCGCGTTAACCGGGGTTTTCGCCGCAGCGCCGTTTGGTGCGGCGGATCGGCGTCCGCCGGTATAAGGCGAAAGGTGCCTGACCCCGGGAGTCCTGTGATCATTGCGCCGTCATTGCGCGGTCATTGCGCGCTTTGCCCGTAATGACCGCGCAATGACGGCGCAATGATTACGGGAGTTTGGCGTAACATCTGATTTGATAAGGAGATTGAAAAAGAGGCTCTATTTCAAACCGAGTGGGTAAGCCCCGGAGGGTGCGACATAACATAGCCCGGGGTGTAGCGACCGGGGTCCTCGGCGTCATGCGGAGCATGGCGACGGGGTGGTCTGCGGAACCCCGGGTCATGAGATGCGGCACAGAATCTCAGAAATCCCCACCCCTCCCTTGGAACCTGCCATTCGGCAGGTTCCAAGGGAGGGGTGGGGTGTGTAAACATCATAGCATTGTTTGTCCCTAACCCGGGGTTCCGCTGCGCTACACTCCGGGCTATGATCTGTCGCACCCTCCGGGGCTCAAATGTGTTTATGTAACCACATTCCGGGGGGCATCGCTTACCACCCCACAAACTCGCTGCGCTCCTTTGTGAGGACCCCAGTTCGCTCGCACCCACCGCTATGATCTGTCGCACCCTCCGGGGCTTACCCACTCAGTTTGCTGGAGAGCCGCAAGGCCTTGTTGTTTCTGAGATTGCCAGTTCCACTTGGGAAAGGCTGCTAAAAACAGCGGAACTGGTGCAAAAATTGCTTTACAGAAAAAGTTAGAATTTATACACCAGGGAGTCCCCAATGCGGTATCTACTCATCATCCTGGCCTTGGCGAGCCTTTCATTCCTTATGGCCCAAGGCGGCACCCTGCCGGACTGCTATTACACCTATGACGAAATCTCGCAGTTACTTACTGACTATCAGGCACAGCATCCGGATATCGCCAAAAAGGTCCAGATCGGCCATTCCCAGCTCGACCAGCTGCCTCTCTACGCCTTCCGCATCTCGGACAACGTGAACGTGGACGAGTATGAGCCCGCCCTGCTGTTTGTAGGGCAGGTCCACGCCGAAGAAGTCCTGGGCGTGCAGATCACCATGAGCAACATCGCGGAGATCCTCGCCAACCGCAACCAACTCCCTTATTCCCAATGGATAAACTTTTTGGACATCTGGTTCATCCCCACATTGAATCCCGAAGGACACAACGTGGTGACTTCCAACCTAGACACCTCCTACCGGAAAAACAAGCGGGATATGAACAACAACGGCGTTTTCGATTTCAGTCCCCTCGTAGGCTACGATCTGGACGGCGTGGATCCCAACCGCAATTTCGATTTCAACTGGGTGCATGGCGACACGCTGTGGCAACCGGGCGGACTGGAAGTGTGGGACTATTATCGCGGACCGGCACCCATGAGCGAAGCGGAAAACCAGGCCCTGAAGAACCTCACGGACCAATACCCCTTCATTTACGCGATAAACTGGCATTCCTCGCGCACTGGAATTCTGAGTGAGAAAATCTATTACCCCTTCAACTGGAAAGAAGTGCGCCCCTCTCCGGATATCGTTTTCTCCGCAGCCATCTGTGCCGGAGTGGCAGGCCAGATCGTGAACGAAGCCGGGACAGCCACCTACGAGGCTTTGCCTAACCTTAGCCGCAAAGGGGCTTTTCACGATTGGATGTATCAGCAATACGGCACGATCGGGCTGGTCGCCGAATGCGGCACGCGCAATTTGCAGCCCACGGATTCACTGATGCTGAACACAGTGCAGCGCTGCAGCAACGGGGTGCGCTGGCTGCTGAACCGCGCTCTGCCATATTCCGCCGCGGTGCCCTCCAGTTCCATGCTGACGGGCGAGATCCGCGACGCCGCCAGCAACGCGCCTTTGCAGGCCGAAATCATCGTCCAGGGCTATCATGCGCCCTGGTTCCGGCCCCGGCTTTCCAACGCCGACACTGGCAAGTTTTGGAAGGCTATGCCCACGGGATCCTACACGATCGAAATCCGCAAACGGGGATACTTTACCACCGTGGTGCCCAATGTGATGGTCAACAACGGTTCCTGGACGATCCGGAATTTCACGCTGCAGCCCAAACAGCCGTTGACGCTGACCGGGACGGTGCGCTCCGGTACTGTGCCGCTGGAGGCCACGGTCCGTATCTATGATCCCGATCCGGTGGAAATCCAGGTTGACGGAGCGTTTTCCTACGCGACTTATGAGGGCGAATACCCCATCGAGATCTGGGCGGACGGCTATTTCCCCTATGTGGGAACCATCACCATGAACGCGGAGAGCGGCTCGCAGGATTTCCAATTGAGCCCGGCGAACGTGGTCTTCAGCGAAAACTGGGAAAGCGGGACCGACGGCTGGGCGATCCAGGGGC